>NZ_CP156626.1:1919334-2239223 GCF_039852015.1 Robbsia sp. KACC 23696
GCCACCGTGGCAACGGCTTACGTCAGCGGTACGGCCAGCGCGATCGGCATGCTGTGCGTGGCGATGTTCGCGCTGAATGTCAGCATTGCCGGCGCCTGGTCGATGGTCAGCGTGGCGGTCCCGTCGCGGATGGTCGCGTCGCTTGCAAGCCTGCAGAATTTCGGCGGCTATTTCGGCGGCGCCTTTGCACCGCTGATCACCGGCATGGTCGTGCAGAAGACCGGCTCCTTTACGGCGGCGCTGGTCATCAGCGCGGTGGTCGCGATCGGCGGGGCGCTCGCCTATCTCTTCCTGACGGCCGAGCCACGCGATCAGCCACGAGAATCCGACGCGGCACCGCGGCCGATCGCCCGTCCGCATACGCAAACCTGAAAGGAGAAACGCGATGGACCCCTTGCTGAATGCTTTCAAGCAGGCGCTCGCAGCCCATACGCCGCAATACGGCACCTGGAACAGCTTCGCCAGCAATTACGCAACCGAAATCATTGCGCAATGCGGTTATGACTGGATGTTGATCGACGGCGAACACGCACCGAATTCGGTTCAGACGATTCTCTCGCAATTGCAAGCGGTCGCCCCCTACGCGACGCATCCGGTCGTCCGGACGGTGAACCACGACCCGTCGTTGATCAAGCAGTTGCTCGATATCGGCGCCACCAGTTTGATGGTGCCGATGGTCGAAACGGCGGAGCAGGCAAGCGCACTGGTCCGGGCGATGCGTTATCCGCCCCATGGTTTCCGTGGCATCGGTGGCGGGCTGACACGGGCGACGCGATGGGACGGCATCCCCGATTACCTCGCGCGCGCCGATGCATCGCTTTGTCTCACCGTCCAGATCGAATCGCTCGCCGGTCTCGATCATGTCGACGCGATCGCGAAAACCGAAGGCGTGCACGGTCTCTTTGTCGGGCCCGCCGATCTATCGGCCGCACTCGGTCATCCGGGCGACGCGAGTCATGCGGAAGTGCAGACCGCAATCAAGCGCATCATCGATGCCGCCCGTGGGGCGGGGAAGGCCGCCGGCATTCTGGCGCCGGCCTATGACGACGCGATTCGCTATCGCGAGTGGGGCGCGAGCTTCGTCGCCGTGGCCATCGATATCCCGCAATTGCGGCTTGGCCTGACCCAGACGCTGGCGCGCTACAAGACGCCGGAAGCCGGCGGCAATGCGACAACGCCGGCCGTTCGATCCCGCGGCACCTATTGAAAACATTCATCAGGAGACAGGCATGCCCGATTCCATCAGTACCTATCAACACTATATCGATGGCGCATTCGTCGAATCGCCGGCGCATTTCGATGTGACGAATCCCGCAACCGGTGCGCTGCTTTCGCGCGCGCCGATCGCCAGTGCCGAGCACGTCGATCGGGCGATCGGTGCAGCGCGAAAAGCGCAACGCGGCTGGGCAAAGAAAACCCCCATCGAGCGCGCCGGGCATCTGCGGCGAATCGCAGCGGCATTGCGGGAAGACGTCGCGCGCCTAGCCGATGTGATCGTGCGCGAGCAAGGCAAGATACGCGGCTTGGCCGAGGTCGAGGTCAATTTCACGGCCGACTATATCGATTACATGGCCGAGTGGGCGCGGCGTATCGAAGGCGAGATCATCCCCAGCGATCGCGCGAATGAAACGATGTTCCTGTTTCGCAAGCCGATGGGCGTGGTCGCAGGCATCCTGCCCTGGAACTTCCCGTTCTTTCTCATTGCACGCAAGATGGCGCCGGCCCTGATCATGGGCAACACCATCGTGATCAAGCCGAGTGAGGAAACGCCCAACAATTGTTTCGAATTCGCGAAGATCGTCGCACGGACCGATCTCCCGGCGGGCGTCTTCAACGTAGTGGGCGGCAAAGGCGAGGTGGGCGGTCAACTGAGCGCCCACGCCGGCGTCGATATGATCAGCTTTACCGGCAGCGTTGGCACTGGCCAGCGCATCATGGCCGCATCGGCGAAAAACCTGACGAAATTGAATCTCGAATTAGGCGGAAAGGCACCGGCGATCGTCCTCGCCGACGCCAATCTCGACCTTGCCGTCAACGCCATTCGCAGCTCGCGCATCATCAATACGGGACAGGTCTGCAATTGCGCCGAGCGCGTCTATGTCGAACGCGGCGTGGCCGATGCTTTCATCTCGAAAATCACCGCGGCGATGAAGGCGACGCGCTATGGCGATCCGGGCAGCGACGGCAACGTCGAGATGGGTCCGCTGATCAATCAGGCCGGGCTCGATAAGGTGCTCGCCAAAGTCAGCGGCGCGCGCGAGCAGGGCGGCAAGATCGTGCTTGGCGGCAAGGTGGCCGACCTGGGGCAGGGTTTCCACTTCGAGCCGACGGTGATCGTCGATTGTCGCGAAGATATGGCGATCATGCGTGAGGAAATCTTCGGTCCGGTACTGCCGATCCAGATCGTCGACGACCTCGATCACGCCATTGCGCTGGCGAATGACTCGGACTACGGTTTGACCTCCTCGGTGTACACTGAAAACATCTCGAAGGCGATGCATGCGGTCCAGGGCTTGGACTTCGGCGAGACGTATATCAATCGCGAAAACTTCGAGGCGATGCAGGGCTTTCACGCCGGCGTACGGAAAAGCGGCATCGGCGGGGCGGACGGCAAGCATGGCGTGCTCGAATACACGCATACGCAGGTCGTTTATCTGCAAACCTGATACGGGGTTCCCGGAATCTACGATGAAAGTGGCTTTGTTCATACCCTGCTTCATTGATGCGTTCTACCCGGACGTCGGCATCGCGACGCTGGAGCTGCTCGAGCGGCTTGGCGTCGACGTCGACTACCCCGCGCGCCAGACCTGTTGCGGCCAACCGATGGCGAATAGCGGCGCGCAACAAGAAGCGGCCGGCGCCGAACGCGTCTTTGTCGATAACTTCCGCGGCTATGACTATATCGTCGGGCCTTCCGCCAGTTGCATCCATCACATCCGCGCGCACCTCGACGCGATCCCGCAGGAAGACGATGTGCTACGCGTCCGCCGTAACGCGTATGAACTGACGGAATTTCTGCATGACGTGTTGAAGGTGAGGGATTTCCCCTGGGCACGGTTCCCGCATCGCGTCGGGCTGCATAACAGTTGCAGCGCGCAGCGTCACCTGGGCGGTGCGAGCAGCAGTGAAATCGGTGGTCCGACGTTTTCCAAAGCACGCGCCTTGTTGGAAGGCGTGGCCGACATTCGCTTTGTCGAACCGCAACGCGCCGACGAGTGCTGCGGCTTTGGCGGGACGTTTGCCGTCGGCGAAGAAGCGGTATCGGTGCGGATGGGCCAGGAAAAAGTGGCGCGCCATCTCGAAGCGGGCGCGGACTATATCGTCTCCGGCGACATGTCCTGCCTGATGCATCAACAGGGCTGTGCGCAACGGCAACAGATCGCGGCGCGTTTTATGCATATCGCGCAGATTTTGAACGGCGATGCGGGAAGCGTCGGACAGTACGCGACGCCGGAACGGGCGGTGGTCCGTACACCTGACGTGCCGGAGGCCGTCACCGGTGGCGCCGTACAGCAGCGCGTCGTGCTGCGGAGTCCGCGCCAATGAGTGCCCGCGGCGCAAAGCGCGTCGACCACGCGTCGGCGGCCAAGCAGTTCATCGCAAAGGAAGCCCATCTTGCGTTTCATGACAAACGCCTCTGGGATCTCCGCAGCAAGCGGGACGCGCAGGCGCATGCCTTGCCCGAGTGGGAGACCTTGCGCGAGACGGCTTCCGGTATCAAGGAACACACCTTATCGCATCTCGCCGATTATCTGGCACAGTTCGCCGATCGCGCCGAGGCGAACGGCGTCACCGTGCACTGGGCCGCCGACGCCGACGAACACAATGCGATCGTCACGCGCCTGATGCAGGAGCGCGGCTTGAAGGTGCTGGTGAAAAGCAAATCGATGCTGACCGACGAATGCGCGATGCGCGACCATCTCGCGGGTGTCGGTATCGAGGTGATGGAAACGGATCTGGGCGAACGCATTCAGCAGCTCGATCATCAGGATCCCAGCCATATGGTGGTGCCGGCCGTGCATAAATTGCGCGGCGATGTCGCGGCGCTATTCGCGCGCGAGATCGGCACCGACGCGCAGAACGACGACATCCATTACCTCGCGGAAAGCCAGCGCAACAACACGCGTCCCTCTTTCTTGCGCGAGGATGCGGCGGGGATGACCGGCTGTAATTTTGCGATAGCCGAAACCGGCAGCGTGGTGGTGTGCACGAACGAGGGCAATGCCGATCTGTCCGCGAATATTCCCGGTCTGCATATTGCCTCGATCGGGATCGAGAAGCTGATTCCGCGCATGTCGGACCTCGGCGTCTTTATCCGTATGCTGTCGCGCAGCGCCTTGGGCTCGCCGATCACGCAATACACATCCCATTTCCAGCGGCCGCGCGATGGCACGGAGATGCACTATATCCTGGTCGATAACGGCCGCAGCGAACGCCTGGCGATGCCGGATTTCTGGCCTTCCTTGAAATGCATCCGCTGCGGTGCCTGCATGAATACTTGTCCCGTGTATCGTCGCAGCGGCGGCCTGTCGTACGGCAGTACCTATTCGGGTCCGATCGGCGCGATCATCAATCCGGCGCATGATCTGCGCAAGTTCAGCGCCTTGCCTTTTGCCTCGACGCTGAACGGCAGTTGTACAGCCGTGTGTCCGGTGAAGATCAATATTCACGAGCAGATCTATCGCTGGCGTCAGGTGTTGTCGCGTGAAGGCGAGGTCCCGCTGGTGAAGACCGAAGTGCAGAAGATGGCCGGCCGACTGTTGGCGAGTCCGACCGTCTATCGCGGCACGCTGCGGGCAATGCAGGGGACGATGCGACGTCTACCGCATTTCGTTTTGTACAACCCGCTCAATATCTGGGGCCGTCAGCGCGATCTCCCCGAGGTGCCGAAGGAAACGTTTCATGACTGGTATCGACGAACGCGAGGTAAGGGCGATGACGACTGAGGCGCGCGGCGCGGACGGTGTGTTGCAAGCGTCGAGCGGGGCAGCGGCGCGGGCGCGGATGCTGGAAAAAGTGCGACGCGCGCAGCCTGCAGGCAAGCCGCTCCCGTCCGTCCCGGTATTTCCGGTCCTCGATACGCGCAGTCGGCAGGAACGCTTCGAACAAGCGCTCAATACGATGGGCGGCAACGCGGTCGTGCTCGATGCGATAGGCGGCGTGGCCGGCTTGCCGAACTGGCTGACGGAACGTTTCGGTGCCGATGCGCGGATTGCATCGGCAGCCGCGGAAGTACAAGGCAATGCGGCCCTCGACGCGACGATCCCACCGGCGCAGTTTGCAAACTTGGACGTCGGCGTCGTGCGTGCCCGTTTCGGGATATGCGAGACGGGTTCCGTCTGGCTGAGCGAGGCGGAATATATCGTCAATGCCATCGGCTACCTAGCGCAGCATCTCGTCGTGCTGCTGGATCCGGACAGTTTGGAAGAGGGCGTACAGCACGCCTATCAGCGCGACGATTTCAAGACGGCGAAGTACTGCGTCTTGGTCACCGGACCGTCCGCCACCGCCGATATCGAGGGCGTGATGATCCGTGGCGCACAGGGCGTACGCTCCTTGACCGTGATCTGGTGCCGCAAAGCCTGACCCGAGAGGGCTGGCCCTGCCGCGCCACACGCTAGCCCCACTTCGCGCAGAAGGCCGCGATGTCCCCATGCTGGAAGTCATCGAGCCGTGCATTAAGCATCTCTTCCGACCAGTTCCACCACGCGATGTCCTGCAACCGTCGCGCGATATCCGGTGCGAAGCGATCGCGCAATACACGCGCGGGCACGCCGCCCACGATCGTATAAGGGGCCACGTCGCGGTTGATGACGGCGCCGGCGGCCAGCACCGCGCCGTCGCCCACGCGTACGCCCGGCAGCACGACGACCCCATGTCCGATCCAGACATCGTTGCCGATCACCGTGCGCGCCGCACGCCGTGCCGCAAAAAACGCCGTGTCGCGCGACGCCGTGTCGAAGTAATACTCCGGACAGTAGGTGAATCGATGCTGCGAAGCACGATCCATCGGATGATTCGGCGCACCGATACGGACATGCGCGGCGATGGCGCAGAATCGCCCGATGTCCACGTCGGCGATGAGGCAGCGTTCACCGATATAGGAATAGTCGCCCAAGCTGGCATATTCGAGCGCCGTGTCGTGCAGTATCTCGCAATGCTCGCCGATGACCACCTCTCGGAGGTGGGCGGTCGGACTGATCACCGTTCGCGCAATCTTCGGGCGTGCAGGGTCTGAAACAGGCATTTCTGGCTCCTTGTACACAGGGATGCGCCACTTTATGCGATGAACATGAAATCTGGATGTCTAGACGTCATTAAATAATCCGCGCAAGAGAATCCCGTGCGCGGTGCGGATACTAGCGTGTGTCGCGTCGGGGGCGACGCAGCGTGAACTGCTCGAAAGGCGCGATCTCGCCATCAGGCCCGACAACGTCGTAATACTTGACGGTGATGGTCGTCATGTCGCCCGGATGCTTTCCGGGATCCACATCGAAGCCGGCGAAGCCATAGGCGTGTGCCGCATTGCGCACCGCGAACCATGGGGCGTCTTCTTTGACATAGATCGGCGTGCGCTTTCCGGTCTCGGGATTGCGATCGCCCACACCGGTGATCACGCGGCAGCACGGTGGCGTGAAAAACAAGCGATTCGACGGCGCCGATGTGCCGCCTCCGCCGATCACCATATGCACGGTGCCTTGGGTCGTGTCGATCACATTGGTGTCATGCGCGCGCGGAATTGGCGTCAGCGTGGCATTGTTCTGTTGACCGCGGATCGGATGCGAGCGTTCGTAATGATGCTCGTGACCGCATAGGACCAGATCGACGCCGAATTCGTCGAACAGCGGCAGCCACTCCTGACGGACGCCCAGATCGGCGCCGTTGAATTGGTCGGCGGTGGATATCGCCACTTGATGCATGCACACGACCAGCCAATCGATCGACGTGTCCGCCCGTGCTGCCGCGAGCGTGTTGCGCAGCCAGATCTTCTGCGCGCCTTGCGAATACCCGCGGACATAGGAATCGCCTGCATCCTGATAGGCGACGTCGTCGTTGGCGATCGCCACCACCCGCATCGACCCCACCGTGAATGCGTACCACAGCCCGCGTGTCACATCGGTCTGGCCGGGCGCAGGCGGCAGCGAGAAATAGGTTTGATAGGCCTGATAGCCGATCGGACCGTTGCCGGCCTCGTTCTCGTGGTTGCCGGGCGAGGGCATCCACGGGCGATTGCGTGCGCTGCGCGTGTTGTTGTTCCAGAAATCCCACCAGGTGCGCACGCGATCATGCGACAGATTCGCGTAGCAGAGATCGCCGTTGAATAAGTGAAACAGCGGGCGCAGGCGCTCCACGCCAAGCGTCGTGTCGCCCGCTGCCGGCGCGCCGAGATTGTCGTTGACGTAGACGGACTGCTCGCCGCCGCCCGCCTTGGGGATGGAGATCTGGCGGCCGAGTGTCGGCGTGCCCTGATCACCGAAGCTGGTGAAGGAAAACGGATAGCGGCCGCGCGGTGCCGTGCGGAAGGTGCCGAATTGCGGCGTCGCGCCGTCATGCAATGCCGCGTAGAGATAAGGCGTATCCGGCTCCAGATGGTCAAAGCGCGCGTGATAGGCATGGACCACTTGCCCGGACTTGCCATCGGTATAGCTAACCGGCACCGCAAGCGCGGTTTTTTCGAGCGCGCCGTCCAAGCGACCAAGCAGTACGCGTGCTTGCGTCACCGCTTGCAGGGTATGCCAGGACACCACGACTTCCGATGCCGCATCGGCGCCGAATTGCAAATGCAGGCCTGCCACGGGCGGCGTGTTGACTGGATCCGTACCGGCCTGCATCTCCGACGTTTTCGACAGTGCCGCGTCGCTCGGTCGGGGTGCGGCGCGCCCTTGCGTCGATGCCAGCAAGGCCCCCGCGCCGACGCCGGCTGCCGCCAGGAGCCGACGACGACTGAGATCGCATTCCGACACTGCATGCTGATCGTTCATGACCGTGGTTTTCTCTGGAGATAAAACGACGATGGTATGAAAGCCGGATGACAGCCACGGGTCAGGCGCTTCGCAATATGACCTTTTCGCGCGCTTCCTAGGGTTTTCATCCAGTCATTTTGTGCGGTAATTCTATAAAATGCTCGGATCGATCAATCGTGAATGATCGATTCAGTCATATTCGACGCAGCGCGCACCGCGCGGCGTCGATACGAAGAACGATTCAGGAGGAGAGCCGGTATGCGTGAAGAGAAGCAAGCAGGGCGTCGTAGTGCACTGGTCGGGCTGGGTGCGGGGATCGTCGCGGCGGGATTGTCGCCGCAAGCCTTTGCCGCATCGCATCGTGACGACACCGCGTCATTGGAAGCCGCGACAGAGGCCTTGCGCAGCGCCCTGGTGAATGGCGACGGCGATGTCTTGAAAAAGATTCTGAATGAAAAAATGACGTACTCGCATTCGGATGGCCGCGTCTGGACCAAGCCGGTCTTGCTCGAGAATATTGCTGGCAAGAAGCGTTATCTATCGATCGCGACATCGGAGCAAACGGTGTATATCTCCGGGCCGACCGGTATCGTGCGCCATACCTATGATGTCGTGAACAACGATGCCAAGACCAGCACGAGTCATATCAAGGTCCTGCTCTGCTGGACCATGACAAAGAGCGGTTGGCAGTTGATGGCACGCGGCAGCACGACCGTGCCGGCCTGATTCGCGCAGGCAGCGCACCGTGCCGCGCAAGCGTTCACGGTGATCGATGGCCTTTCTTGCCAGCGCGCCGCACAAGGCAAAACGCCCTCGACCGTGAGATCGAGGGCGTTTTGCGTGGGATTGCGTGAACCGATCAGAAGCGGTGGCGCAAGGCCAGGTGTAAGCCGAGCTGATGATTATCGGCCGACGGCGTCTGCCCCGTCAGTGCCGCCACGGCGGGCTGGCCCAGCGAGTCCGTACCGGCGGCATGTTCGTAGACGATCACGCCGTAGATATCGGTACGCTTGGACAGCGTGTAGTCCGCGCCTGCCGCGAGCAGATGGTAGGTCGCGCTGCCGCGATTGCTGGCGCCGGAGTTATGCGTGTAATCGTACGACGCGCCTGCCGTCCAGGCGGGCGTGAAACGATAGGAGACGCTGGCTTCGGCGCTGTTGAACGTCGCGCTACCCGAGTAGTTGAACGGATTCGGACCATCCGAAAGATTGCCCAGATGCTGGAACTGCGTGTTGGTGTAGACGACGTTGAAGGTCGCCGCGCCCAGCTTGTACGACGCGCCCGTTGCAATGATCTGCAAGGTCTTGGCGGACGCATAGCCGGCAAACGTCGGGATCGATTGCGCGGTCGTGGCGGAGCCTACGCCACCCAGGTTGTTGCTGGCCGCGGTCGTGCCAGCATTGGCCTGGCTGCCGTAGAAGGAGAAATTCGGGTCGCGGGCATTCAGGTAGGCCGCCGCAACCGCGAACGGTCCGTGCGTATAGCCCACGCCGAGCGAGTAGATCTGCTTCTGCGTCGCGCTGCCCGACACGCCGCCGACGCTATACACGCCGCCGAACGTCAAGCCGTTGTAGGAAGGGCTCAAATACCGAATCGAATTATTGCTGCGGCGCGTGTTGGCCAGATTGTCCACGTCGCCGGCGTGCGCGATCATGTAACCGCCCCAGGTCGCGATCGCGTCCAGCGGCTGCACGAACATATCGACGGCATCGTATTGACGACCCAAGGTGATCGTACCGTATGTATTCGATTTCAAACCGACGAACGCTTGACGGGCGAATTCCGCGCCGCCCAATGCAATCGCGCCGGTGCCGCCGCCAAAGCCGTTTTCCAACGTGAAGATCGCCGCATTCCCGCCGCCCAGGTCTTCGCTACCGCGAATGCCCCAACGCGAACCGGTCACGCCGGAAGTTGCCGCATCTTGAAAAGAATACTGCGATGCACCGTGTAGTTTGCCGTTGCTGCTGCCGGTTTGCGTATTGCTGGTGTAGCTCAGGCCGACGTCGATCAGCCCGTATAGCGTCACGCTGCTCTGCGCAAAGGAGGAGGTGGATACCGATGCCGCTGCGGCAATCGCCAAGGTGCCGATCGCTGTTGTCTTCTTCATTTTATATAATCTGATTAAGTGCTTGTAACGCTCCTGTAAGCGCAGAACTTCGACCCGGCGCGACAGAAGGGTCGAGATTTTTATCATGAATAGTGCTATCTGCGCTGCATTTATCGTCGCGCGGCGTCGTTACGCAGCAACACTGTAGACATCGTGCCTCGTGTCTGCCTTGCGTCGCCGCGCGGTGTCACGCATCGATCGCGGCGCCCAGTCGTTGCAGCAAAAGCCGCATCGCAGCCGGAATCGGCGCGATGATCGGTATCCCGAAATACGGTGCCAGCGTTCTTGCGGCCTGGCCCAGCGGACCGCCGCCAATGACCACGGCTTCGGCGCCGTCGCGCTCGATGCATTCCGCGACGGCGAGTGCCAAGGCATCGTGCAGTGCTTCGGGATCCGCAGCGATTGCGAGGGGGTCGCCAGGCGTCAAACGGATACCGGTGTGATACGCGGCCACGCCGGCATCGGCGATCTTCGCTTCGATCAATCCGGCGAGCGCGGGGGTCACGGTGGCGATGCCGAAACGTCGCCCGTCGCGTGCGGCTTCGAGCACGGCCGCTTCACAGATACCCACGACCGGTTTATGCGTACTGGCGCGCAACGCCGCGATGCCCGGATCGCCGAAGGCGCCGACGATCATGCCGTCTGCATGCGCGCCGAAACGCTGCGCGCTCGCCATGACCTCCGATCCCGCCGCATGCAGCTGAGCGGGAGAGAGGATCATCGAGACGCCACGCGCGGCCGTCGCGCCCCGGACGCAGACGCCGGTGGGCGCTTCGGCTCGGGCAATCTCGACCATCATTGCGGTGGTGTCGGTCGAGGTATTCGGGTTGATCAGCAGGATGTCGTGCATGGTCTGGCGTCCTGGCATCACGCATGATGCGCTGTGGCGGGCGCGGCGATCTCGGCCGTGCTCTCGGTGTCGTCGAGCCGCCGACCATACGTTTCCGGCGCCAGCTGAATACTGACCGTGAAGATCGCATACATCGCAGCGATCATGCCGAAGACGCCTGCCAACCCTTGCGCATCGAATACCTTTCCGGCGACCAGGGGCATGGCCGCACCCGCCGCGGTACCGGTGGCGAGGATAAAGGACGTACCGAAAGCGCGGACACGGGTAGGGAACAGTTCCGGTGCATACATCCAGATCGTCGTATTAAGCAGTAGCACGAAGAATTGGAACATGGCACCACAGGCAAGAATCAGGACGATGCTCTTGGCGAGAAATCCAAAAGCGAGGGCCGCGAGGCAGGCTAGCACCGCGCCAATCGTCAACACGCGTTTTCGCGGCAGGTGATAACCGAGCAGGGACGCCGCCGCCGCGCCGCAGAGACTACCGGCCTGCATGATCAACGTGAATACCAAGCTGCGCGTGATCGTATAGCCTTGCGCCACGAGCATCGTCGGCATCAGCGTGAGCACGGAAATCTGGGCGCCGTACGTCATCCAGATGGCGACGCCGACCGATGCGGTTCGACGCAGCAGAGGCATCTTGAAAATCTCGAGCGGGTTCGACGGTGTCGCGCGCCGGGTGCGCGCCGCGGCGCCGGACACGTCGCCGGCCAGATCGGCATCGGTGATGAATCGACGCAACGGCGGTTCACCGGAAAGCTTGCCGCTGGCGAGCTTCGACAACACCCGGTTGGTTTCCTGCACGCGGCCCTGCGCAAGCAGAAAACGCGGCGTCTCCGGAATCAAGCGACGATAGAAGGCCGCGAGGACCGCCGGAACGACGAGGCAGAGAAACAGGAAGCGCCAGGCATTGTCACCGGGGAATAGCGAGAAAATCAGCAGACCGAATGCCGGTGCGAGGAAGTTGCCAAGGCCGCCGGCGCCCACATTAATCAATCCCACCGCCGTGCCGCGAAAACGCTGCGAGCAGAATTCGGCCAGCATCGTAACGGCAACCGCCAGTTCGCCACCGAGCCCGAAGCCCACGATGGCCCGGCCGATCGACAACATCGTCAGCGACGATGCCGAGGCACAGAGGATCGCTCCCAGCGTGAAAAGCAGCAGGTCGACGGTCAACATCAAACGTCGGCCCCAGCGGTCGGCAATCAGTCCCGAGGTCAGGCGACCGATCGCGGCCGCGCCGAAAGTGACCGTGTTGAGCAGGCCGATATCGCCCGCCGTCAGCCCCCATTGCTGGCGCAGCATCGGCGCGATCAGGCCGATCGCGTTTTGTTCGAAACTGTCGAACAGGCAGCCGATCAAGACCAGGCCGAGAATGGTTTTATGCGCCGACGTGACGCCGATGTCGTCCAGCGCCCGGTCGAGCTGCGCGGGTACGGCGGACGAATTGCCTTGAACGGGACCGCTCATGTGGTTTCTCCGAATGCCCACGCAGCGAGGATCGCCGCAACAGGGATGGGGAGATACTATGATTTCAAAAATAACCCAACAAGAAATCTAAATTTCATTTAAAAGAAATTCGGATTTCACCTTACATTTCGCCCATCGCGTCGTGTGCGCTTTCGATCGCGCTCAGCCGGCGGCGCCCCTGATTTCCCGCTTCCGCGAAGATTCGCGTCGCCAGCAGGCCGCATAGGCCGATCACGGCGGCGTGGTTATCGAGTGGGCCGGGCGCGGCGGTATCGCAGTGAATCGTCCAAGTCGCGCCGCGATGGGCCGGTGCGTATTGATCGGTGATGTAGAGCGTTTTGACGCCGAGCACGGCGAGGTGGTCGAGCAGGCTATCGGTCTGGGGCACGCGTCGGCGTAATCCGAACAGGACGACGATGTCGCGCGCCTCGAGCGAGGCCAGATACTCGCCAACCGTTTCCCCCGGTCCCGGCAGCGCGATGGCCTGTTCGACCACTTGATGAATCTGCCAGCGGAAATAACTGGCGAAGGCCTGACTGCTGCGATATCCCACCACGAGAACGCGCCGCGCATCGACGATCGCCCGCGCTACCTCGTCGATCATCGTCGGCGACAGGCGCGCGAAGGTCGATGTCAGGTTCTGCGCACCTTGCAGCGCATGCGCTTCCAGCGGGGAATCGTCGCCATGCCGGTCGCCGGCAGTCAGAAAGAGGGGCGAGCCGCTGTTCTTCTCGTCGCGCACATGGCGCCGGGCCTCCTCGTAGGTTTCGTAACCCAGACGGCGCACGAAACGGCTGACGGTGGCGGGCGAGACGTCGGCGAGCGCCGACAATTCGGCGCCGGTATAGCTGGCGAGGTCGCCTGGAAAGTCCAGCACAAACTCGGCGAGTCGTCGCTCCGCGCTCGGTAGCGCCTGCAGATGAGCACGAATGCGGCTAACAAATGACTGCTCGGTCTTGGTCATCCTTCCTTGGGGCGGCGGATCCGCGCTACGTGAGTCGACGCCGCGAGTATACCGGGATGCGCGTCGCGCGGCCCGATTGGCCGCCGCTGCCGGCGCGCAAGTCGGATGCGACCTGCTTTTCGGGATGACGCCGGGCGCGCGCCGCTAGCTTTTTTTCTTCGGTCGATATATCGAATCGTACTTTGACGTCGGTGCGGCTTGCTGCTCAGAATGTGCGGCCAGGCAATGAACCTCACGCGCTGTCCATAAGGCACGTCATGACCAAGCGAAAAGATCAGATTCATCTCGGTGCATTTCTCTACCCGACAGGGCATCACATCGCCGCATGGCGTCATCCCGACGCATTGGCCGACGCCGGCGTGCGTTTCGATCACTATGTCGAGATGGTCAAGCTGGCCGAGGCGGCCAAGTTCGACCTTTTGTTTTTTGCCGATGGTGCCGGGACCCGGGGCGACGATGTCGACTTCTTGAGCCGCACCGCGCATAGTTACAACGCCCAGTTCGAACCGATCACCTTGCTGTCCGCGCTGGCCGCGTTGACGACGCATATCGGGCTCGTGGCGACGGTCTCGACCAGTTTCAACGAGCCTTACAACGTCGCGCGGAAATTCGCGTCGCTCGATCACATCAGCGGCGGCCGTGCCGGATGGAATCTGGTCACGTCGTCGAACCCGTATGAAGGTCTGAACTTCAACCAGTCGACGCAGACGCCGCACGCGGAGCGCTATGCACGCGCGCGCGAATACGCGGACGTGGTCACGCGGCTGTGGGACAGTTGGGAAGACGACGCGTTTATTCGCGACAAGGAAAGCGGGCGCTTCTTCGATCCGAGCAAGCGTCACGCCTTGAATCACGACGGCACGTACTTCAAGGTGAAAGGCCCGCTGAGCGTCGCCCGAGCGCCGCAAGGTCGCCCGGTGCTGGTGCAGGCCGGTTCGTCCGAGGATGGCAAAACGTTGGCCGCGCAGACGGCGGAGGTTGTTTTCACGGCGCAGCAGACGCTGGAAGATGCGGTGCAGTTCTATGCCGATCTGAAAGGCCGTCTGGCACGCTTCGGCCGCGCCCCCGATTCGCTGAAGGTGATGCCCGGAATCTTCCCCGTGGTCGGCCGCACCACCGCCGAGGCGGAGGACAAGTTCCACGCGCTGCAGGCATTGATCGATCCCAAGGTCGGCCTGACGCTGATCCAAGGCTTGACCGGTGGCTTCGACCTTTCCGAATATCCGCTCGACGGACCGATTCCGCCGCTGCCCGAAACGAATACCAGCAAAAGCCGCCAGAATCTGACGCTCGATCTGGCGCGACGCGAGAACCTGACGATTCGTCAGCTGTATCTGCGCGTGGCGGGGGCACGCGGCCATTGGCAAGTCGTCGGCACCCCCACGCAGATCGCGGACGAAATGCAGGCACGCTTCGAGGCATACGGCGCCGATGGCTTCAACGTCATGCCGCCGCTGTTGCCGACGGGACTGCGCGACTTCGTCGATCTCGTGATGCCGGAATTACGCCGACGGGGCCTGGTGCGCGAGGAATACCGCGGCAAGACGCTGCGCGAGCATCTCGGCTTGCAACGGCCCTGACACCGGACGGGTTCGGACGCGCGTGACGGCGGGGGCGTCGGGCGTGGGGCGTGGGTCGTAAAGCAACGCAGACCGATGTCCTGCCATTTATCGGCTTCTTGTATCATCGCTAAGAACTCAGGAGCACGACCATGTCGCGTGACAAGCAATTGCATTTAGGCGCGTTCATGCGCCCGGTCAGCTTGCATACCGGCGCATGGCGTTACCCCGACGCCTGGCCCGATGCGAATTTCAACCTGCGCCATCTCACGCATTGCATCAAGGTGTTGGAGTCGGCGAAATTCGATGCCTTCTTCATGGCCGATCACCTCGGCGTGTTGAATATGCCGATTCGATCGCTGAAACGCAGTCACACAGTCACGTCGTTCGAGCCGCTGACGCTGCTATCGGCGTTGGCGATGGTGACCGAGCGAATCGGGCTGGTAGCAACCGCGTCCACGACGTTCGACGAACCGTTCCATGTTGCACGTCGGTTCGCCTCGCTCGATCATCTGAGCGAGGGGCGCGCCGGCTGGAATCTGGTGACGACGTCCAATCCCGATTCGGCCTTGAACTTCGGGCTCGAAACGCATCTCCCGCATAATCAGCGATATCAACGCGCACGCGAGTTCTACGACGTGGTCACGGGTTTATGGGATAGTTGGGAGGACGATGCCTTCGTCCGCGACGTCGCGCGGGGCGAGTATTTCGATCCCGAAAAACTCCATGTCCTGGGCCACAAAGGTCCGCATTTTTCGGTCAAGGGGCCGCTGAATATCGCGCGGCCGATACAAGGCTGGCCCGTCGTGGTACAGGCGGGCTCTTCCGAAGCCGGCAGGCAACTGGCCGCCGAGACGGCGGAAGCCATCTTCACCTCGCAGCCGACTCTGGAAGCCGGCAAGCGCTTCTATGCCGACGTCAAGGCGCGGCTCGTGCCGTTGCGGCGCTCGCCGGATCATCTCAAAATACTCCCGGGCGCCTTCGTCGTGGTGGGCGATTCTCGGGAGGAAGCGCGTGAGAAGCGCGAAAAACTCGACACCTTCGTGCACTACGACAGCGGCATCGCGTCGTTGTCGATCGCGCTCGGGCACGACGCCTCCGGCTTCGATCCCGACGGTCTGCTGCCCGATGTCCCCGAAAGCAATGCGAGCAAGACATCGCGCCAGAACGTCATCGACCTGGCTCGAAGAGAGCAGCTGACCGTACGCCAGCTCGCGCAGCGCCTGGGTGGATTCTCCGGCCTGCAATTCGTCGGCACGCCCGCCGATATCGCCGACCACATGGCGCAATGGTTGCACGAGGAGGGCGCCGACGGCTTCAATGTGATGTTCCCCTATCTGCCCGACGGCCTGGAGGACTTTGCTTACAAGGTGGTGCCCGAATTGCAGCGCAGGGGCCTGTTTCGCAAGGAGTATGAAGGCCGTACCTTGCGCGAGCATCTAGGCCTTCCGCGCCCCCCGACACGCCATGCGTAAGTCCCTGCGTGTGCTGCATGCGCGGCACCGCGGTTTCAGGCCGACGCCAGCTTCAGCATCTGCTTGACCATCGCCGAACGATCGAAGGCCCGTGTGGCAATGACGATCTCGGAATACTGGTTTGCCATCGGCAAGGGGCGGAAGACACAGCCCTCGGTCCCGTATTGCTTCAAGGAGCGGGGCGCGATGCCGACGCCCAATCCGGCGGCAACCAGGCGTACTACCGTTAGCGCGTCGGACACCCGCATCACGTGCTTCGGCGTCACGCCGGCCTCCAGGCATAAGGCGAGCGCGCGATGGCCGAGTCCGATCCCGGGCGGATCGTTGACGATGATGAATCGCTCCTCGGACAGATGGCGAAGCGTGAAGCGCGGTCTGCGCACCAGCGCATGACCATCCGGCAATACGGCATCCAACGGCGTCTTGGAAAACGGCGTCAGATTGATCGTATTCGGTAAGGTGCCGCACGGCGCACGCAGGAACGCCAGATCGATGCTTTCATCGGACAGTGCATCGACCTGCTGTTGCACCGAGATATCGTGCAACGCGATCTCGACATCGGGGCTCGCTTGGGAGAAGCGCTGCAACAGCGCCGGCAGCTCGGGCTCCAACATGGCCGACTGCACGTAGGCAATGGAAAGCCGTCCGAGTTCGCCGCGACTGGCACGTCTGCCCGCGAGCACGGCGGCGTCCATCGTGGCGAGGGAGAGCTTCGCGTGTTCCAGAAACGTGCGGCCCGCCTCGGTAAGCCCAACCCCACGGCCGACCCGCTGGAACAGACGAAACCCCAGCTGTTGCTCCAGCGCTTTGATCTGCTGCGTGACTGCCGGCTGCGCGATATCGAGCCGCTCGGCGGCACGGCCGAAATGCAGTTCTTCGGCGGCAATGATAAAGGTCTTGAATTGGCGATAGTCCATGCAGCGCTCCGCGATCGATAAGACAATCTTATCAAAAGACGCCCTTTCCCTGTCTTGATCGGCACCGTCAAGTGGCTTCAAATGACGATATCGCATTTGTCTATGACGGAGGAAAGAATGGACCGCACGCAGCAATCACGCTCGACGACATCGAACGATTCCACGGAGTCGACACACTCCGCGGATTCGCAAACACAGGCCGTCACCGATTTGCGCTCCGCCTTGCAGCGCTTGGCGCAGCATTCCGGGCAGTTGCACGAAACCGATGTTGAAGTGAACCCCCATGCCGATCTCGCCGGGGTGTATAAACGCATCGGCGCCGGCGGAACGGTGCAACGTCCGACACGGCTCGGCCCCGCGATGATCTTCAACAAGATAAAAGGCTTTCCAAAGAGCCGGGTGCTTGTCGGCCTGATGGCGAGTCGCAAACGTGTCGGGCTGCTGCTGGACTGCGCGCCCGAGCAGCTGACACAACGGATGGGGCAAGCCGTCAAGGACGCGATCGCGCCGGTGACCGTCGCGGCCGACACGGCCCCTTGCCAGGAAGTCGTGCATCTGGCGAGCGATCCCCACTTCGATCTGCGCAAGCTGATTCCGGCCCCGACGAATACCGAAAGCGATGCCGGCCCCTTTCTCTGCCTCGGCCTCGTCCTGGGGACGGACCCCGACGAGGGCCATACCGACGTGACCATCCATCGCCTCTGCGTACAGAACCGCGACGAACTCTCGATCTTTTTCGCGCCGGGCCGCCATATCGACGCTTTCCGTCAAAAAGCGGAAGCGCGCGGCGAAGCGCTGCCGGTGTCGATCAATATGGGTCTCGACCCGGCCATTCATATCGGTGCCTGCTTCGAAGCACCGACGACGCCGTTCGGATTCGATGAGTTATCGATTGCAGGAGGGTTGCGCGGCAAGCCGGTCGAACTGGTGAATTGCGTCAGCGTGAAGCAGAAGTCCATCGCCCGCGCCGAGATCGTCATCGAAGGCGAGATCTTGCCGAATGTGCGTGCGCGGGAAGATCAGAATACCGACACCGGCCACGCCATGCCGGAATTTCCCGGCTACAACGGCCCGGCCAATCCTGCCTTGCCGGTCATCAAGGTCAAGGCCGTGACGATGCGGCGCGGGGCGATCATGCAGACCTTGGTGGGGCCAGGCGAGGAGCACACCAATCTCGCCGGCATTCCAACCGAAGCAAGTATCTACAATGCGCTCGATGCCGCCATGCCGGGCTTCGTCTGCAAGGTCTACGCCCATACATCGGGTGGCGGGAAGTTGCTTGCGGTGATACAGGTGAACAAAAAGAATGCGACCGACGACGGCCGCGCACGGCAAGCTGCCGTGGTGGCGTTCGGCGTCTATTCGGAGTTGAAGCACGTCATCCTCGTCGATGCCGACGTGGATCCGTTCGACACCGACGACGTCATGTGGGCGATGACCACGCGCTTTCAAGGCGATATCTCCACGGTCTTCTTGCCGAAACTCAATGGCCATGTGCTCGACCCGTCGCAAACGCCCGAATTCAACCCGGCGCTTCCGGCAAAAGGCACGACCTGCAAGACCGTGTTCGATTGCACCGCGCCATTCCATATGAAGGCGGAATTCGAACGCGCGCAATTCAAGGACATCGATCCGCGTCCGTATGCGCCACATCTGTTCGACGCGCAAGACGGGGAGCCGTCCTCCTCGACGGAGCACGACCATGCCTAAGCGCGCGCTGAACGGACGCAAGCGCCTCATCGTCGGCGTCACCGGCGCCAGCGGTATCATTTACGCGGAAAGAGCGCTCCGCCTGCTACGGGAATGCGACGTCGAGACGCATCTGATCGTCTCGAAAGCTGCCGAGTTGACTCGGGAGTACGAGTCGTCATTGCGCCGCGAGGAACTGCATGCGCTCGCCGACGTCGTGCATCCGATCGCCGATGTTGGCGCCTGCATCGCATCGGGGTCGTTTCGGACGCTGGGCATGTTGGTGGTGCCATGCTCGATGCGGACCTTGGCGGAAATCGCCTCTGGCGCGAGCAGCACCTTGCTGACCCGCGCAGCCGATGTGGTGCTGAAAGAGCGGCAACGGCTGGTGTTGATGGCGCGCGAAACGCCACTGAGCTTGATTCACCTTCGCAATATGACGACGGTGACGGAGGCCGGTGCCGTGGTGTTCCCGCCGGTACCGGCGTTTTATGCCAAGCCGGAATCGATCGACGATCTCCTCGATCACTCGGTCAGCCGCGCGCTCGACCTCTTCGATATCGATACGGAACGGATCAGCGCATGGCGCGATCCCGCGTAAGCGGCATCGCACTCGGCAGGATTTTCTGGCTCGACGCGACCGCTCCCGCAACCGTTCAGGCTTCCGCGTTAACCCCCACGATCGACCGGTCAGCCGCTTTTCGAGATGGAAAAGGGCACGAAGTGGCCCCTTGCCTTAACCATTCGGTTAAGGCTATTGCCTCTAAATTCAATAGACCGGCTGGGAGTCGCGAACGATCATAGCGTCAACGAGATCACCTGAACGTCTGTGTCGTGCGGATCGTCTAGACGACGTATCGACAAAAAAAGACACAGGTCGATCACGCCGACAATCGAAAAAGGAGACTGCGTTGACCAAGAAAGTCCCGCTCAAGATCGCGATCGCTGAGCATCCGCACACCTCGGCCATTCGCGATGGCTCGATCCCCATCGAAGGCGTCGACCCCGAATTCATTACCGTTCATCCCCAGATCGGCGCATTCCGCCGGATGGTGCGCGACGTCGAATTCGATGTCTGCGAAATCGCTCCCACGACCTACATTATTGCCCGCGCCTATGGCGCTCCTTTCGTGGCGCTGCCGATCTTCGTGGTGCGTCGCTTCCATCACGCCGGCTTGCTGGTGCGCCCGGACGCTGGGATCAAGACGCCGAAGGACCTGGAGGGCAAGAAGGTCGGCGTGCGTGCGTATTCCGTGACGACCGGCGTCTGGACCCGTCAAGTGCTGATGGATGAATTCGGTTTGGATTCGTCGAAGGTGACGTGGGTCGTCGACGACGAGGAACACGTGACGCAATTGAAACTGCCGCCGAACGTCATTCATGCCCCCGAGGGCACGTCGCTGGCAGACATGATGGCATCGGGCGAGCTGTCGGCGGGATTCGGCGCCAACGCGGGTATCGGTCGGACGGGCAATCCCACCGGCGGCTGGAAGGAAGTGGAAGCCGATTACCCGGATCTGTTCCCGAACGCCGCCGAGATCGAAGCCGAGTATTACGCCCGTACCGGCGTATACCCGATGCACGGCACGATCGTCGTGAAGGATTCAGTCCTGGCGGAACATCCGTGGATCGCCAAGTCGATCTACGACGCCTTCGACAAGGCAAAGCAGCAATGGCTGGCCCGGCTGGATGCGGGCGAGGGCAGTCCGAAAGACAAGAAGTATCTCGAATTGCGTAAGATCGTCGGTCATGATCCGCTGCCCTACGGCATCGAAGAGAATCGCAAGACGATCGAAGCGTTGGAAAACACCGCATTCGAGCAAGGACTGACGCCGCGCCGCATGTCCATGAGCGAGCTGTTCGTCGATCCTCGCGCCTGAAATCCGCCGGAACTACACTATGATCATCGACTGTCACGGTCACTTCACGACCGTTCCCGCATCCTTCCGCGACTGGCGGATGAAACAGGTCGCCGCGGCCAACGACCCGGCCAATGCGCCGCCGCTGTCGGGCGCGCATGTCAGCGACGATGCCATTCGCGAAGGCGTGGGCGGTGGCCAACTTCGCCTGCAACAAGAACGCGGTGGCGATGTGACGCTGTTCTCGCCGATCGCCGGTTTGATGAGCCACCACCTCGGCAATGAGCGGACCAGCCTCGAATGGGCCGAAGTGTCGAACAACCTCGTCAAGCGCGCCTGCGAGCTGTATCCCGAAAACTTCGTGCCGGTCTGTCAACTGCCGCAATCGCCGCTGGCACCGCCGAAGAACGTCGTTCCGGAACTGCGCCGTTGCGTCGAGGAAATGGGCTTCGTCGGCTGTAACCTGAATCCGGATCCCACCGGCGGCTATTGGACCGGCAAACCGCTGACGGACCGCGAGTGGTATCCGGTCTATGAGGCGCTGTGCGATCTGGATGTACCGGCGATGATTCACGTCGCGGCATCTTGCAATCCCAACTTCCATGGCACCGGCGCGCATTATTTGAACGCGGATACGTCGGTGTTCATGCAGTTGCTGCAAGGCGATGTCTTCAAGGATTTCCCGACGCTGCGTCTCGTTATTCCGCACGGCGGCGGCGCGGTGCCGTATCACTGGGGCCGCTACCGGGGCATGTCCCTGGAACTCGCCAATCGGCCGCTGGAAGGGCTGCTGGACAATATCTTCTTCGACACCTGCGTCTATCACCACCCGGGCGTCGAGTTGCTGACCAAGGTCGTCCCGACGCGCAATGTGATGTTCGGCTCGGAAATGATCGGTGCCGTACGGGGACGCGACCCGTCCACCGGCGAATACTTCGACGATACCAAGCGCTACGTCGATGCCTGCACCGCGTTGAGCGATGCCGATCGACACGCGATCTTCGAAGGCAACGCACGGCGCGTTTATCCGCGACTCGATCAACAGCTGAAGGCCCGGGGCCTGTAAGGACGCGGCGCCGAACCACGGCGCCTGCGCGCGAAGGACATCATGACTATCATCGACATTCATCCGCACATCATCTCGGACGACGAGACGCGATACCCGCCGGCGCCGCTGTTCGGCAAGCGCTCGGACTGGTCGCAGGAGCGTCCCAACACCGTCGAGGCATTGATCCAGGCAATGGACGAAGCCGGCGTGGCGAAAGCCGCGGTCGTTCATTCGTCGACGACCTATGGTTTCGACAACCGTTATGTTGTTGAAAGCTGCGCACGATACCCGGACCGCCTCGTCGCGGTGGGATCGGTCGATATGCTGGCCGACGACGTTACCTCGGTCATCAAAGGCTGGTCCGATCAAGGGTTGGCTGGTCTGCGCATCTTCACCGGCGGCTCGACGAAGGACTTCGATCCGAGCGATCTCGAAAATCCGAAGTCGTTCCGGGCCTGGGACATTCTTGCCGACCTGCATCTGCCGATGTGCATCCAAACGGGTCCTATCGGTTTGCCGCAGGTCCGGATGCTGGCCGAAAAGTATCCGAACGTGAATATCATTCTCGATCATCTGGGCCGTCCGGACGTACTCGACGGGCCGCCCTACGCGAATGCCGCAAGCCTCTTCGCCTTGGCCGACCTGCCGAATATCTATCTGAAGCTGACGCCGCGCATTTTTGGCGACGTCAAGAAGGAAAAGGCCAGTGCCGAGACCTTCTTCCCGCGCGTGGTCGACGCGTTCGGTGCCCAGCGGCTCGCGTGGGGCTCGAATTTTCCGACGTCGCCAGGTACGATGAAAGAGATCCTGTCCACCGCGGAAAAGGGCTTGGCCAGTTTGAACGCAGAAGACCGCGCCTGGGTCTTCGGAAAAACGGCACAGCACCTTTACCCGGCCTTGCGCTGATACGCGTATCGCGAACGAGAGATTCCCATGTCGAATGTACGTCTCAACAACCTCATCCGAGCCCTTGAATCGGGCAAGGCCGCGCATCTCGCCTTCTCCAAGCTGGACCGTCAGACGGCCATCGAAATGAGTGAATCGCCGTATGACGGCATCATTTATGAGATGGAGCACAACCCGTACGATGTAACGGCCCTCGGCGATGCCTTGCAATACATGCTGAATCGCAAGCAGATTGCCGAATCCGGCTCGGTGGCGCCCAAGGTGACACCGATCGCGCGTATCCCGGCGAACGGCATCGAGATGAACCAGAGCTTCGCCAAGCAGGTGCTCGATCGCGGTGCGTACGGCGTGATCTGGCCGCATATCGCCACGGTGGAGCAGGCCTACAACGCGGTGGGCGCCTGCCGCTACGCGCGGCCGAAGCATGCGCCGCTGTACGAGCCGAAGGGCGTGCGCGGCGATGGGCCGGCGAACGCGGCGCGCTACTGGGGCCTGTCGATGGCCGATTACTACGAAAAGGCCGATGTCTGGCCGTTGGCACCGCAGGGCGAGATCCTGGTCGGCCTGATGTGCGAAAGCACGCAAGCGATCGAAAACCTGGATGACATCCTCGCCAACGTGCCGGGTATCGGCTTTATCCTGATCGGCGAGGGTGATCTGAGCCAGGAACTGGGCTTTGCGCGACAGTACGAACATCCGGAAGTGGTGGACGCGATGCGCCGCATCGCCGATATCTGCCACAAGCACAAGGTGATCGTCGGTAATCCGCACGTCACGCAGAAGAACCACCAACGCCTGGTCGACGAGGGCTATCGCGTTCTCGTATCGGCGCCGCAGCGTACCTACGGCGTGGTGGGCCAAGCGCGTGAAATGGCGGGTTACTAATGAACGGCGCGGAAAGTCTCGTCTCGACGCTGGTCGATCAGGGCGTCGATATCTGCTTCGCCAATCCGGGCACGTCGGAAATGCACTTTCTGGCGGCCTTGGGCGGCAATGAAAAGATGCGCAGCGTGCTATGCCTTTTCGAAGGCGTCGCCACCGGTGCGGCCGACGGCTGGTATCGGATGCGCGAAAAGCCCGCGTCCACGCTATTGCATCTCGGACCGGGTCTGGCCAATGGCTTGGCGAATATTCACAATGCCAAGCGCGCGTCGTCCGGCATGGTGAATATCGTCGGCGAGCATTCCTTATCGCATCTCAAATACGATCCGCCACTGACCTCCGACATCGAAGGGCTGGCGCGTCCGCTATGTCATTGGGTGCGACGCGCGGAGTCGGCCGACACGATCGCCTGGGATACCGCGCAAGCAGTCGCGAAAGCGAGCGAGCATCCGGGTCAGGTTGCCGCCTTGATTCTCCCGGGCGATACGTCGTGGCAGCAGGTCGCTGGCGCGCCGTTACTCCCGCGCACAGTGGCAGCGCGCCGCAAAGCGCCCAGTGCCGAGCGCATCGAGCAGGTGGCAAAGGTATTACGCTCCGGGGAACCGACGCTCATCATCCTCGCCAACCGCGCCACGCGGGGTTCGGCACTTGAGAAGGCCGGCCAGGTGGCGGCCGCGACCGGCGCGAAATTGGGGTCGCAATTCTTCACCGCGCGTATCGAGCGCGGTGCAGGGCGGGTGCCGATCTCGCGTATTCCGTACGCGGTGCCGCAGGCAACGGCGTTCTTGAAAGAATTCAAGCATATCGTCACGGTCGAGACGCGGGAGCCAGTCGCCTTCTTCGCCTATCCCGATAAGCCCAGTTTGTTGAAAGCGGAAGGCACGGCCGTGCATACGCTGGTCGATGCCGACGAGGACAGCGACGTCGCGTTCGAAATGCTGCTGCAGGCCCTGGGCGCATCCAAGACCGCGCCCGTGCTCCAGTCGCGCATCGAAACGCCGGTACCCACAGGCGCATTGAACCCGACCAGCGTCGCGCATGCGCTGGCCGCCGCGTTACCGGAGAACTGCATCGTCGTCGACGAATCGCTGACCACCGGTCGCGAATCGATGGGGCTGACGATGGGTGCCTTGCCGCACGATCTGATCAACAATCTGGGCGGATCGATCGGTTATGCGACACCGGTTGCCACCGGCGTTGCGCTCGCCTGTCCGGATCGCCGCGTCTTCTGCATGGTCGGCGACGGCAGTGCGATGTACACGATTCAATCGCTGTGGACGCAGGCACGTGAAGGCTTGAACATCACGACGATCATTTTCGCCAACAACACCTACGCCATCCTGAAAGCGGAGTACGCGAACATGGGCGCGGGGACACCGGGCGAACGGGCCTTGTCGATGATCGATATCGACAAGCCACGCATCGATTGGCTGTCCATGGCAAAAAGCATGGGCGTGCCGGCGGTCGCCGTGGAGACGGCGGAAGACTTCCATAAAGCAATGGTGAACTCCGTTCGCGAGCCTGGCCCTTGCTTGATTGAAGTCCGTTTGTAAGCTGCGCACCGGGCAACGCTGGCCACCGGGATCGGCGTTGCCCCAAGTGACCCATTTGGCGAGGCTTCCCACAATTCATCTGATAGTCCATAAGACGGATCGATAAACGACCGCTAGCAGTTATAAAAACGATCGGAGACAAAACGATGGAGACGTCGTTGCTGAAACGACCTCGCCCGGAAATGCGGTGGGGTATTCTGATATTGCTTGCGCTCGGCCTGATGATCTCGTTCGTCGACCGCACCAGCATGTCTGCCGCCTTGGCGGATCACCATTTCGTCGGACTGTTCGGCCTCAGCCATATCGAGCGCGGTTGGCTCGGATCCGCGGTGTTCTGGTCATATGGTCTGCTGCAATTGCCGATGGGATGGCTCGTCGACCGGTACGGCGTGAAATGGCCCTATGCGATCTGCTTCGCGTTGTGGTGCCTCGCGGCGGCATCGACGGGCCTTGTCGATACGCTGTCCTCGCTGATTCTCGTGCGATTGATGATCGGCGCCGCCGAAGCGGTCGTCGTTCCCGCGACCTATCGCTATCTTGCAAATAATTTCGACGAAACACAGAAGGGCACCGCCCTCGGGATCTATTCGATCGGCGGCAAGATGGGCCCCGCGCTGGGCGCCCCGATCGCTGCCTGGTTGATCGGATCGTACTCCTGGAAATGGATGTTCATCGTGACCGGTCTGGCCGGCCTGGTATGGCTGCTGCCCTGGCTGCGCATGCTGAACAACGACTACCCGACAGCAACCGAACTGGCGCAGGCCAAACGTCGCGCCGCGTCCGTGCCGTTGAGTAACCTGCTTGCAAGCCCCGTCGTGTGGGGCGGTCTGATCACCAATTTCTGCTATAGCTATTTCGCGTTCTATTGCATGACTTGGATGCCGGCTTATCTCGTCGAACAGCGGGGCTTGTCGTTAAAGGATTCCGGGCTCTACACCTTCTTCAGTTTTGTCGGTATCGCGATCGTCGCGGCGCTTGCGGGATGGGCGGCCGATCGCTTGATCGCGCGCGGGTACGATGCCGTCAAGGTGCGCAAATGCTTCATCGCCACCGGCTTTATCGGCGGCACGACCGTTCTGCTCGGCGCCTACGCGCCGACCGCGCAGATGGCGCTGATGTGGAACGTCGTTTCCCTCTCGTTATTGGGCTTGGTCACGGCCAATAACCTCGCGCTCGTCAAGTTGACCTTGATTCCGAAACAGGCGGTCGGTTTGAATACCGGACTGCAACAAGTGGCAACCAGCCTGGCCGGCGGTGTTTCCGCAAGCTTGTCCGGCTGGTTGCTCCATATCGGCCATAGCTACACCTTGCCGATGCTGGCGATCGTCGTGTTCCTCGTTCTGGGCGCCACCAGCACCGTCGTGCTGCTGCAAAGGAAGTGGGCGCCGAAGATCAACGATGCCTTGCCCGAAACGCTGGACGCGCCGGTAACGGTGCACGAGTCCGGCCGTTTGACCTGATCATCACGCCAACGGCTATTTCATGACGCATCCCACCGATACGCCGGCGACGCCTGCGCCGTCGCCGCCGCCCCTCGGCGCGGATACCCGTCCACTATGGCGTCATGCGTCGTTGACGCGCTTCCTGATAGGGCGCGTCGGCTCGATCGTTGCCCAACAGATGCTGCTGCTCGCCATCAGTTGGCATATGTACGACCTGACGTCGAGTACCTGGGATTTGGGCCTGGTCGGTCTCTGCCAGTTTCTTCCCGGGCTCGCGACGACCTTGCTTGCCGGTCACTGCGCCGATCGCATGCATCGCGGCCGCCTGGTAGCAATCTGCCTCGTGGCGCAGGCACTGACCGCGACGCTGCTGGCGACGACAACGGCCATGCATATGGTGTCGCGCGACAGCTTGTTATTGCTCTCGCTGATGCTCGGTGCGATTCGGCCCTTCCAGATGTCGGGACAGCAGTCCTTGCTGCCGATGTTGGTGCCTCCTGCCTTACTGGCACGGTCGATGGCATTGAGCACGATGGTGCAGCAGGTCTCCGTCATCGCCGGCCCTGCCTTGGGCGGCCTGTTGTTCGCCATCGGCGTCAACGCCGTGTACCTGACCTGTATCGTTTCGTTCAGCGTGAGCGCGGTCCTTTACGCGACGGTGCGCTACGACTATGTGCCGCCCGCACGCGAGCCGGTGACAGCGAAGACCTTGCTGGCCGGCCTGCATTTCGTCGGGACGCATCCGCTGTTGCTCGGCGGCATATCGCTCGACTTGTTCGCGGTTTTGTTTGGCGGCGCGACCGCGCTGCTGCCCGTGTACGCGAAAGAAATTCTGCACGTCGGTCCGCAAGGACTTGGCCTGCTACGCTCCGCGCCGGCCGTGGGGGCGTTGTGCGTCGGCTTTCTTCTCTCGCGGCGCGCGATCAGTCGTGGCGTCGGAAAAAAGCTGCTGATCGCGGTGGCGGTCTATGGACTGTGCATCATCGCGTTCGGACTCTCGCGGTGGTTCCCGGTCTCCTTGATTCTGCTGGCGATCGCCGGCGGCGCGGACACCATCAGCGTGATCGTCCGCCAAACCTTGATTCAACTCGAAACGCCGAATGCGATGCGCGGGCGCGTGGCAGCGGTGAATACCCTGTTTATCGGGGCGAGCAACCAGCTCGGCGAATTCGAATCCGGACTGACCGCAACGGCATTCGGTGTGGTGGGATCGGTCGTCGCCGGCGGCTGCGCCACCGTCCTGATCGCCGTGACGTGGAGCCGCCTGTTCAAGCCGCTCGCACGACGTGAAACCTTGCAGTAAGACGGCTGGCAATCTATGCCAGCGGCGGCTTCCTTGGCGCCTTGTCTGAAGCGGTAGCGCCAGCCGCTCGCGGCGTCGATTGACGCCCGATCTTGCAGAGACGACGCGCCCAGAGGAGGGCGCGTCGAAGAACAGACGTCAGCCGAGGTTGGCTGTCACGTCGTCGAACAATTCATCCACCGACAGGCGCCGCGGAATGATCTTTTGATCGAGCGCCCAATCGATCGCCGTTTGCAGCCCCTTGCGATTGGCCTCCAAACCCAGCGGCGGATAGACCTTCGGCGTGCCGCCCTCGGTCAAGGCGCGGCTTTCGGCAATCATCCGATAGATTTCCCGAACGGCTTCCGGATTGTTTTTCGAGACGTCCTGGTGGACGACGAACATATGGTTGATCGGCACGAAACCCGAACGTTCATACCACGCCTTTGCCGCGTTTTGCGCATCGGGCACCAAGGTGTGGACTCGCGGGTCCTTCGGCATATCTTCGCCGAGTAGCGCCGCATCGATCTGGCCGTCCAGCAGCATCTGCGGAATGTTGGATCCGCTCGGCAGGCGCACGCAGTTCGACGGATCCTCATATTCGGCCAAGTGACCATCGCCCAGCGTCATCCAGGTGACCTTATCCAGATCGACGCCGTATTCATGGCGCAGTACGCCACGAATCCAAAGACCGGTGGTTTGCGCATACGTCCGCACGCCCACTTTCTTGCCTTCGATATCCTTCGGATCCAAATGTCCGAAGTCGATATTGAATCCCGCACAGTGGTGTTGGAACCGCCCGGAGATTGGCGCCGGGAGCAACACATAGGGCTTGCCGTAAGCCTTGGCTTGCAAATAGGTCACGATGGCCAGTTCGCCGGCATCGAACTTGTTTTCGCGCACCATGGCCTTGAAACCATTATGCGCAGGGACCGGACCACAATAATCGAGCGTGACGATGTCCGAGGTCACGCGTCCATCCTTCATCGCCTTGGTCACCGCATAGTCGGCCAGATTGGTGCGCAGAGTCAGCGCCATGGACGTCTCCTTTTTTTGTTTGCTTGAATCGCTGTCGATCGAAATGGGCGGAACGCCGCATTTCGATGTTGCCAGCGCGGGCAGCAGGCGTCGATTGACTAATCTCGCACGCGTGTTAACCAAATGGTAAAGCGTCCGCGCATGGCCTTACGGACCCAGCGATAAATCGTCCACATTCGAAACGATTATCGCGTCGCTGTCCATTCACGTATAGCCGTATAAACGCAGACCGATTTAACCACTCCGTCAAGATGCTCGCTGTTTTTCTCAATCAACGTACACCCATGCCCTGGCAATATTTCGGAACATTACAAAAACAGGAGACGAAACGATCGACATCATGGCGCGCCGCATTGGCGCTTCATGATGTCGATCGTGAAGGATATATGGAGACAAGCACGAAGGTGAAATACCGGTCCGCGATGCGCGCGCTGTCCGCGACGTGCGCAACCTACGTGGTAGCGTCGACGATCAGTATCGCGCCCGCATGGGGGCAGGAGTCCGGCACCAGTTCGGTCACGTTATATGGCTCGATCGATCAGGGCATCGAGTTTCTGAACCGGCAACAGGTGGGCAAGACAAGCACCAGCGGCTTGCGCATCGGATCCGGTACCGCAACCTCGTATTTCGGTTTTCGCGGCGTGGAAGATCTTGGCGGCGGATTGTCGACGATATGGAATCTGGAAGGGGGCTTTTCGCCGAACGCCGGAACGTCCAGCCAAGGCGGACGCTTGTTCGGTCGGCAGTCCTATGTCGGCCTATCAGGCCACTTCGGCCGCGTCACCATCGGTCGTCAATATACGATGCGTTTCTTTGCCACGCAGATGGTGAACCCCTTCGGTACCGGCGCGCAAGGTTTGACCACACTCGATAACGGCATCGCCAATGCACGGGCCGATAATTCGATCAGCTATCGCTTCAACCTCGGCGACCTCGAAGGCGGCGTCAATTGGAGTTTTGGTCGAGACGCCGTCAATGGCAACAGTGCGCCGGCGACGAACTGTCCGGGCAACGGCGGATGGTCGAAGGAATGCCGCGAGTGGTCGGGCATGCTGAAGTACGATCGTCGGTCATGGGGGCTGGCAACCGCGTACGAACGTCAATACGGGGGCACCGCCGCGACATGGGGCGGCCTGACGAACCCGAACCTGACCGATAGCCGCATCATTCTCGGCGGCTATGTCCGCATCTCGAAAGCGAAAGTGGGGGTCGGCTGGATTCGCCGCGACGATCAAGGTATCGCGACGCCCAAGAGCAATTTGATGTGGGTGACCGCGACGGTCCCGATCACGCCAAGTGTCTCGTTCGACAGCATGCTGGCACAGCTGCGCTACGATCACTCGCCGAACAAAGCGACGGTCGTCGTCCTGCGCGGCACCTATGCGTTCTCGAAACGCACTATCGTGTACATCACCGCCGACCATATCAATAACGCCGGACAACTTGCCCTCGCTGCCACGACCTTGATGCCCGTCGTCACGCCGTCGGCGGGAGGCGCGCAACTGTCGGTGATCGCCGGCGTTCGACACCGCTTCTAACGGCGAGCGCATCGCGGATGCGGCAACGCGATGCATCGGGGCGTTCGAGGGAAAACCTCACTAGATGAAACGGCCCGTCCCACTATAATTTCGAGACGGGCGTCGCCGTCCGTTTCGAGATGTCGCTCAGCCTAGCTGGCGCGCCGCGGCCTGCGCGGCCGACATATCCGCGGTATCGGCGAAGGGCAGCATGGTCGCCATATGTCTCTGATCGATGAACATGCGCTGCAGGTAGGCGATATTTTCCTGCGTGAGTGTCAGGTCCTTGTCGTAAGGGCGGGCGGTTTGATAGAAATGCCAGATCGCCTGCGCGGATCGGCTATCGAACCGATGCTGCGCCCGCTTTCGCGCGGCAAAGAAAGCGTCGTGCATCACATAGTCGTATAGCGCGCCGTAGGCCGCCATGAGCGGTATCAGACGTGACTGCTGCTGTTCGATGATGGCATTGGCCGCATACGCGGTTTGGAAGATGCAGTCGGGCAGGGCCTGCCACATCGCCGCCGCGTCGATCGCTATCGGACCGTCCGCTCGGTTCAGATGCGAAATGCTCGCGCAACACGCATCGGCCTCTCCGCGCGCGACCGCTGCATAGCAATGGTCGTTGCTCCCCTTGTCGACGAAATGGATCCGTCCAGCGTCGATACCTTTTACTTTCAGCAGCTGCAACATCAATGTGTGCAATAGTCCCTCCGGCGGCCCGACAGCCACCGTCTTTCCCTCCAGATCATCGAGCGTGCCGACCGTGTCGCGATTGGCAAACACCGTCAGCGCAATCTTTCGCATCCCGGCGCCGATGACTTTGACCTTTGCCCCCTGCGCGATTCGCGGCAATACCATGTTGTATCCGGAGACCATGCAGACATCGGCGGCCCCCTGTGCGATGGCGTCGAACGGACCCGCAACGCCATCGACATCGACCATCACCGCGTCGACTCCGAAGCGCTGCAGAAAACCTTGCTCGCGCATCAGGGCCGTCAATGTGGCGTTTTCCAAGCCCGGGTTGCTGACCACGCGTAGCGGCGCGTCCGCCCGGATGATCGATGGAAAGGACAAGGTGCCCGTGCTCAACCCGAAGGCGAGCAAGCCGCCTTGTCGGATAAAGCGACGGCGCGCCGTCGAAGGCGCGGCAGCGTGAACGGGTATGGCGTTCTGTCGTGTCATCGACGGATCCCCTCAGTGTAAGAGCGGGTATGTTGCCCGCGCGCCATGCCGCAGTCGATGGAGTAAAATCGGCTCGGACTTAACGAGATGGTCAATGGCCCTCCGTAAAAGGAAAACCCTGTGTCGGAACTCGACTGGTACCTGCAAATCAATCTGAAGGCGCGGCATCTGCGACTTCTGGTGACGATCGATACATATCGCAATCTGACCCAAGTGGCGGACGTCACCCATGTCACGGTGCCGGCCGTATCGAAGTCTCTGGCGGAACTCGAGAAGGGCCTGGGCCTGACGCTGTTTGCCCGTACCGCGCAGGGATTGGTGCCCACGCCCTATGGCGACTGCCTGATTCGCCATGCACGTTCGATGCTGACAATCCTGCATCAAGCGCGCGACGAACTGAAAGCCCTAAGTTCGGGCACCGAGGGCAAGGTGCATATCGGCATGTTGCCGGCGTCGGCATCGGTATTGTTACCCCAAGCGCTAAGCTTGCTGAAACAACGCTCGCCCGGCACCAATGTCTCCGTGATGGAAGGGACGACGGCCACGCTACTGCCCGATCTCTGGCAGGGTCGCCTCGACCTCGTGGTCGGGCGGTTGCCACCACCCGATACGCTCGGCAGCTTCGACGAAAAGGAGTTGCTGGAGGACCCCTTGGTTCTCGTGACCGGTCGCCATCACCCGTTGGCGCGCAAGAAAACATTGCAGTGGTCCGATCTGCGGCCCTACCCATGGATCCTGCCGCCGCCGGGCTCGATTCTGCGCGATCCACTGGAACGTGCGCTGCAAGCGCACGATGTCCCGCTGACGAACAACTATATCGAGACGTTGTCGAGCCATGTCTCCCGCGCCCAACTGCAGGTCTCCGACTTTATCGCGGTCATGGCGGGCACGCCGGCGAACGACACGATGCAACCGTTGCATACCTTGCCGTTGAGCCTTCCGCGCTTGCTGCGTCCCGCAGGCGTGTTATGGAATCGCAATCGCCGCCTCACGCCAAGCGCGCAGTTGATGATGACGTGCCTCGAGGAAACCGCGCGAGAATTGGCGGTCACGCTCGGGCGTTCCGACAAGCCGGCCGACAAGACACGCTAAGCGCCGAACATGCGTCTACCCACACGCTAGCATGCGGGGTGGGGCGCATGTGCGTCGCCATCGTTTTACCGTTATCCCTCCTTTCTTAACCTTTCCCTCAACACGAGCGTCGATTTTCTCAATTGACCCGTCGCTGCTCGCTGTCAAAATATCCTTGCGTTCCATTTATCGTTGCGCGATACGCGACGATGCGATGGGCGACGACATCGCTCCCAGTCCGCAGGCAAAGACATCACCTCGGGCGTGCAATGGGTGACGAAAAACAAGAAGGTGGAGACAAGGAAGGACATGACTTATCGCAGCGCGTTCAGCGCCTGCGCGATGCTGCTCGCGCTCGCGACGACAGCCATCGCCAGACCCGCCCACAGCCAGTCGGTCGAACAGTTCTATCACGGTAAAACGATCACGGTGGTCGTCAGCGCCGATGCCGGCACCCCCACCGATATCGTCGCACGTCAGTTCGCGCGTTTCTTCGTCAAGTATATGCCGGGCCATCCGCAGGCGATCGTGATGAATATCATCGGCGCAGGGGGCATGGTCGCCGCGGCATCGCTTGAAAATTCGCAGCCGGACGACGGCAGCGTGATCGGCTTTCTCCAGCGCAACAATCTATACATTCCGCTGATCGATCCGCGGCAGAACCGATTCGATCCGCGCAAGGTGCAATGGCTCGGCAGCCTCAACAAGGTCGACTATTGTCTGGTCGCCATGACGCGAACGGGCATCACCAACGCCGACGATCTTTTCAAGAAACGTCTGTATATCGGTGCGACGGGATTCTCGAATGAAGATCGCACGCTGCCGGCACTGCTGAATCAATACGTCGGAACGAAAATGCGCGTGGTGCCGGGCTACACCGGACGCGGCGAAGTCTACCTGGCAATGCAGCGCGGCGAGATCGATGGCTGGGCCTCCACCGCGGATGGCCTCCAGCAAGGCGAGCCGGTCCGCATGCTGGCCGACGGCAAGATGAAGGTGCTGTTGCATCTGGGATGGAAAGACATGGCGGGATTCCCTGGCGTGCCGAACCTCGGCACCTATGTGAAAGACCCTGCAATCAAGGCGCTATTCGATCTCTTTTTGCTTCCCTTCGATGCAGGACGTCCGATCGCCGTCCCGGCCGGCGTGCCGCAAGACCGGATGAACGCGCTTCGCACGGCGTTCGCAAAAACCATTGCCGACCCTGAATTCAAGGAGGCGATGAAGGATCAAGGTTATCCGATCGACCCTATCGACGGAACTGCGGTGCAGGGAATCGTCAGCACCTTGTATGCGACGCCGAAGCCGCAACTCGATAGCGTGCGAAAGCTCATCTACAACCCGACATGATTCACGCTCTTCAGGAGATCCTTGCGCTATGAAACCCGAAATCATCGATATCCATCCGCATATCATTTCGACGGACAGCACCCGTTATCCGATTGCGCCGCAGCACGGCCATCGCTCCAATTGGTCGGCCACGCGACCGGTCACGTTCGAGCAACTGATCGCGGAGATGGACGAGTCGGGCGTCTCCAAGGCCGCGATAGTCCATTCGTCGACCACGTATGGTCACAATAACGCTTACGTTGCCGATTGCGTCGCCGCACAGCCAACGCGTTTCACCGGCGTCTACTCCTTCGATCTGCTTGCGCCGGACGCGCTATCGACGTTCGATCATTGGCTGGCTCGCGGGATGGGGGGCATCCGGCTCTTTACCGGCGGCGCCACGCATCAGAGCGATGGACGTTGGCTGGTAGACCCCGCGACATTCCCGATCTGGGAGCGCTGCGCCGAACTCGGCATGACGATGGTCGTCCAGACTACGCTTGACGGATTGTCGATGGTCGTCGAGCTTGCGCAGCGCTTCCCAACGGTCAAGATCGCGGTGGATCATTGCGCGCGCCCGGTGCTCGACGGCGGCCCGCCTTACACGCAGTCGTCCGCCTTGTTCGACCTCGCGCGCTTCTCGAATATCTATCTGAAAATCACGCCTCGCACATTCGATCTGGCGCAAACCGCGCCGGGTGGCGCCGAAGCGTTCTTTCCATTCCTCGTCAACGTGTTCGGCGCCGATCATCTCGCGTTCGGCTCGAACTATCCGGCGTCGGCAGGGCCGTTGAAAAAGCTGATCGAGCAGGGGCATGCCTGCTTCGCGCGGTTGAGCGACGAAGAACGCGCCTGGGTGTGGGGCAGGACCGCGCAAAAACTGTATCCCGCGCTCGCCGACCCGGCCTAAGCGCGCGGCACCGCAGGCGCCGGGCATCGCCTGCCTGCGGCCCCTGTTTGCTCATCAGGATGACTCAATGCATCTCTTCAACGACGCGACGCTGCATGCGGCTGGCCATGCACTGTCGATAATCCTTACGCTCAATCGCCTGGGATTTCTGATATTCGGCGTGGTGATCGGGCTGGCGATCGGATTATTGCCGGGGATCGGCGGTCTGACCGGCTTCGCGCTGCTAGTGCCGTTCACTTATACGATGGATCCCTATGCCGCCTTCGCCATGCTGCTCGGGATGGCATCGGTCATCACGACGTCGGATGTGATTCCGGCGGTGCTATTCGGCGTGCCGGGTCACGCGGCGTCCCAGGCGACCGTTCTCGACGGACTGCCGATGACGAAGCGGGGTGAAGCGTCGCGCGCCCTTAGCGCCTGCTATACGTCGTCACTGCTTGGCGGCCTGATCGGCGCGATCATCCTGGCAGTCGCCTTGCCGCTGGTACGGCCGTTCGTGCTGTCGATCGGCACCCCCGAAATGCTCGGCCTGACGATTTTCGGGATATCGATGGTCGCATCGCTTTCCGGTAATGCACCGTTGCGTGGCATCGTCGCCGCCTGCTTCGGCATCCTGATCGGCATGGTGGGCACCAATGTCGAAACCGGGCAGATGCGCTGGACCGGCAATCTGCTGTACTTGCAAGATCACATTCCGATCGTGCCGATCATCCTCGGCATCTTTGCCTTGCCCGAGTTATGCGAGCTGTCGATTCAACGTACCGCGATCGCCGACAATGTGCAGTTCACCTCGCGCCAGGGCATGCGTCAAGGCGTGATCGATGGATTGCGGAACTGGTTTTTGGTATTGCGCTGCGGCGCATTGGGCGCCTTCCTCGGCGCGATCCCGGGTATCACGGGCGCCGTGACGGACTGGATTGCCTACGGGCATGCCATGCAGACGTCGAAGGGCGCGAAGGACACCTTCACCACCGGCGATGTCCGCGGCGTGATCGCACCGGAGGCGGCCAACAATGCACGGGAGGGCGGTAGCCTCGTGCCGATGATGGCATTCGGCGTGCCCGGCGGCGCGGCGCAGGCGATTCTGCTCGGCGCGCTGATGGTGCATGGCTTCATCCCGGGCCCGGATATGTTGACGAAGCATCTCGACGTGACCTATTCGATGGTCTGGTCGATCGCGCTCGCCAATATCTTCGGTGCAGGTCTGTGCTTCTTGCTCAGCGGTCAGTTTGCCAAGGTCTCCACCTTGCGCTACACGCTGATCCTTCCCGTCATCATGCCGATCATCTATGTCGGTGCGTTCCAAGGATCGCGCAGCTGGGGCGATCTGTTCGTGCTGTTGATCGCGGGCCTGGTCGGTTGGGGCATGAAGCGCTTGAAGTGGGCACGACCGCCGTTGATTCTGGGACTGGTGCTCGGCACGCTGATGGAACGCTATATGACGATTTCCTTCATGCGTTACGACAGCGCTTGGTTGATGCGCCCGATCGTCATCGTGCTGCTGGTCCTCGCCGCCGTCATTTTCTTGAATCCGCTGTTCCGGATGATGCGTGCCGGCGGCATGGCACGCCTGCGTCCTAGCGGCAAGGTCGTGGTGAAACGGGAAGATCTGGCGTATGTCTTCTTCATCTGCATCGGCGCCTACATGCTCGTCAGTTCGCAGGACTGGTTGTTCATGGCACGAATCGGTCCGACGGTGGTGGCAACGGTACTGGTCTTCGCCGCGTCGCTCAGCTTGCTGAACAAGGTTTTCCTGTCGGCCGGGAGTGCGGGCATGGCAGGCGCGGGCGGTGTGCATATGGACGTCGGCGTGCATGACGAAACGTTGACGAACAAAACCATCGTCGCACGCGCTGCCCGTTTCTTCGGCTGGTTTCTCGCTTTCCTTGCGTGCATGGGATTGATCGGTCTGGTGCCGACGATACCGCTGCTGATCGTCGCGTATATGCGGATCGAGGGGGGCGAAAAGTGGCGCGTCAGCTTGACCCTGGCGTTCTGCGTGACCGCCTTCATTTATGGGATCTTCGATCGCATCATTCATATTCCCTGGCCGAGCAGCGTCCTTGGCCAATGGCTTCCATGGCATTGAAAGGAGAGAGCACAATGGACAAGCGACTCGCGCGTATCGACCCGGCGTCCGCGGACGCGGCACAAAAGACGGTTATCGACCGCTTGGGAGCAGGGCGTGGACGGATCCCGACGCCATTCAATATCTGGCTACACAATCCGAATCTTGCCGCAGGCATGGAGATCATCGGCACGCACGTCGATCACTCGCCCGTTCTAAGCGAAGCGGAAACGGAAGTGGCCATCCTTTCGACGGCGGTTTTCTGGAACGCGCCGTACGTCATTGCCAATCACCGTCGCCACGCTTTGAAAGCGGGCGTGCCGGAACCGGTGGTGGACGCGATCCTGGAAAAGCGACGACCGACGGCCGGCGCCGACCGCTTTGGTGCCGTATGCGATGCGGTCGCCGATATCCTCGGCGGCGCAATGGTCGACGACGCGCGCTTCGCGCGCTACGAGGCCACGCTGGGTCGCGCCGTCATTGCCGAACTCCTCGTCACTATCGGCTATTTCACGTCGGTATCGTTGGCGATGAGTTTCCACGCGCTCGAACCGAAAAATTGATGCGCGCGGCATGCATTGCGGGGCTCGTACTGATCGCCAGCGCCGCGCAGGCGCAGTCGTCCGTGACACTTTACGGGATTGCCGACAGTGGCATTCGCTATAGCAATGACGGACACGGCGCATTGACGACCATGGAGAGCAATGGCTGGTTATCATCCAGCCGTGTGGGCTTTTTGGGCCATGAAGATCTTGGTGCCGGATGGAAGGCGAATTTCCAATTGGAAGAAGGATTCAGTGTCGCCAGCGGGGCGTTGGACAATACCACTGGGGTCTTGTTCAATCGGATGGCCTATATCGGATTAAGCGGTCCTTACGGCGCATTGACACTGGGCCGGCAATGGGCGCTGGCACATGACGTCGTCTTCGATCTCGATCCTTTCTACCTGCAATATCCGACCATCGTGCCGCTGACTCAGGCGCTCGACGGCATCCATTACAGCAATGACGCGAAGTATAAAGTCGACGTAGGGCCCTTCCTGTTCAGCATGGAAAACGCCTTCGGTAATGTCGCCGGCGATTTCAATAGCGGCGCGGCGCGCAGTGTCGGTCTCCGCTACAAGACGCCGAACGTCGAGTTGGGCACCGTCTACACGCACCGAACCGTGCTTGTGGGCACGAACTATCTCAGCGACGACTACTATGCTTTAGGCGCGCAAGCGGTGCTGGGCGGATTGCGATTCGCGGGTGGCTTCATGAATCAGAACCAGAGCGGCCTCCTCACAACTCAGGCGGTCAGAACGGAAAACTATTGGTTCGGCATCACGTACGCGATAAGTGCGGCGACACGCATCGGCGGCGCGGCGTATGAAACGCGGCTGCCGAATACCGGGGGCGCGCACGACCTGGGTATCGTCAGCGTGATCCATTCGCTTTCCAAGCGGACCAAGCTGTATGCGGAAACCGATTTCTCCCGCTACCGCGGTTCGTACGTGACGGACGCGACATTGAATCCACATCATGCGCAACGTCAGATCGGCGTCACCGTGGGAATCGACCATAGCTTTTGAATCATAGCGGCAGTCGCGTAATGAAGGAGCGGTTGATGAAGATAGGGTGGTATTCGGAACTGACACCAATCGAACGACGGACCTATTGGGCCTGCTTCGGCGGCTATACGCTCGATTCGCTCGACTCGACGATGTATGCCTTGCTGGTGCCGGTATTGATCGCAGTGCTTGGCCTATCGAAACCGCAGATCGGCCTCCTGGCAACGTCGGGCCTGATCGGTAATGCGATCGGCGGGTGGGCGGCCGGTATCATGGCCGACCGAATCGGACGGATCACCGTGCTGAAAAGCACGATCCTATGGGTCGCGGCTTTCAGCCTTCTGGCTGCGGCGACCTCCGGATTCCACGAATTACTGGTGGTACGCGGCCTGCAAGGCCTCGGTTATGGCGGCGAGGCCGCCGTAGGCGGCGTGTTGATCAGCGAGGCGGTGCGGCCCGCGTTACGCGGCCGCGTGGCCGCCTCCGTTCAATCCGGCTTTGCGGTCGGCTATGCGATGTCGACAGCGCTGATGCCGATCGTTTTCCAGTTTTTTCCGCAGACCTCGGGATGGCGTGTGATGTTCGTCATCGGGGTCGTGCCCGCCGTCCTGGTCTTGCTAATCCGTCGGAGCGTTCCGGAAAGCGGGCTTTTCGAGACGTCGACGAAACGCGAACACGCGGCACCGGCCGCGCTACCCGTCTGGCGCATCTTTCAAAGCGGCTACCGACGCTCGACCGCGCTGGGCCTGCTGTTGGCAACGGGAGTGCTTGGCGCCGGTTTCGGCATGAGTGCCTGGCTGCCGGCCTATCTGCGTCTGGAACTTCATTTGAGCGCGGCGTCGATGGCCGGCTATCTTGCGGCAGGGATCGTGGGATCCTTGTTAGGCCCCTTCCTCAGTGGCTTTGCCAGTGATCGGATCGGGCGTCGGGCAACTTTTATCGGTATAGCCCTGTGCGAGGCCGCCGTCATCAGCTTGCTGTTGTTCGCGCGGCTCGACGCGTCGGCGACACTGCTTTTGATCTTCCTGCACGGAACGCTTCAGAGTGGGTTCGCCGCCGGTCTGTCTCCGACCTTTGCCGAATTGTTCGAAACGCGCGTGCGGGCAAACGGCTCCGGGTTCTGCGTGACAGGCGGCCGGGGTATCGGTGCCATCTTTCCCGCCGCGGTCGGCACGCTATCGACCGTCATGCCGTTGGGCCATGCAATGGGCTTGACGGTTTTAGTCGCTTTTGCCGCGGCGATCGCCGCGGCGCTGCTGTTACCCGAGCGTTCCGGCACCGCCCTGGATGACGTGCATCCCGTGTGACATCAGAATCGGAAGGGGGTGGTGACCGCCTGGAGATCGTCGGTCTGCGCCGAGAGGGAAGCGGCGGCAGCGGCCGCTTGCTCGACCAAAGCCGCATTCTGTTGCGTGACCTCATCCATTTGTGCAATGGCGACGTTGACTTGCGCAAGGCCCTTTGCCTGCTCATCAGAGGCGAAGCTGATGTCCGCAACGATTTGATTGACGCGCGCAATGGCAGCACTCAATTGGTTCATCGTGGTTCCCGCCGAGGCAACGCGCTTGTTAGCGTCACCGACGCGTGCGCCCGATGTTTCGATCAGCTCGCGAATTTCTTTCGACGCAGAAGCGGAGCGCTGTGCCAACGTGCGCACTTCCGAAGCAACCACGGCAAAGCCGCGGCCGGAGTCGCCGGCACGGGCGGCTTCCACCGCTGCATTCAGCGCGAGAATATTGGTCTGGAACGAAATCCCTTCGATCATCCCGACGAAATGTCGCATCTGCTCCGACGACGTGCTGATCGCCGTCATCGTACCGACGACCTCGTCAAACGCCACATTGCCTTCCTGCGCGATTCTCGCCGCTTCCACCGCGATGGTTTCGGCTTGCCGCGTGTGTTCCACATTTCGGGCCACGGTCCCCATCAATTCGCCGATGCTCGCAACGGATTCCTGCAACGCAGCCGCCTGCTCCTCGGTCCGTTGCGACAGATCCTGATTGCCCGCCGCGATTTCTCGGGTCGCTACTGCTATCGACTGTGCCGACTGTTTTACCTGGCTCATCGAGTGCGTAAGCTGGCTCTTCATCGTACGGATCGATGCCAGCAGACTATCGTCCGCACCGGCATCGACGTTCACCGTCCCGGAAAGATCATTGTCCGCGATCATCGCCGCGACGGATGCCGCGTAGCGCGGATCACCGCCGAGCGAGCGCAGCAAGCTGCGGTTGATGAAGAAGACGACCGAGGAAAGGCAGGCGGCGATCAGAACCAACACGCCCAGTGATGTCCAAAGCGATTGTCGGAAGGCGGCATCCAGATCATCGATATAGACGCCGGTGATCAAGGTCCAATGCCACGGTTCGAATTGGGCGGCGACGCTCAGCTTCGGCAACGGTTCGTTCTGGCCCGGACGCGGCCAACGGTAGTGGACGAATCCAATCCCTTGCGCTTGCGCGACTTGCGCTGCCGCGCGCCATAGATAGACACCGTCCGGATCATGGATCGTGCTGCCATCCGAATTCTCAACCTTACGCGACGCGCCGTTTGCGACGATGATCAGCTTATCGTCGACCGCCGAGAAATAGCCGTTTTCACCGTAGTGAAGCGTGCGTATGACGTCTTTTGCCCGACGCTGCGCTTCGGCTTCGTCGATTTGATTCGTTTTGACTTGCTGGTACACCGCATCCACCGCGGCGCGGGCGACTTCCACGTCCTGACGCAAGGCCGACTCGCGCTCATGCAGGCGAACAGAGCGCACCTGAAACGCATTGGCAACCGAGAGGATCACCAAGGCCAGCATGCCGAGCACGAGCGGCATCCATAAACGTTGTCGGAACGAAAGGCGGAACATTGAGAAGGTCTCCATTACGCCCTGCGGGCGAAATGTATCGAATACACGGAAAGTTTCAGGATGGGATAATCAAATAGCGGCGCGCGCTTTCATGTCAGTGTTTACACTTAGACGATCGGCGCTTGCATTATTGTTCCTTGCCCCGCGCTTTTTGAAACGTGATCGCTGTGGCAATAGAACGTCGGAATACGCCGATGAGAGAACGCCTGGTCATTCAAAATGCAATGCCTGTTATGCCTTCTGTTTATCGACTGGCCGCATGCTCGCGCCCCTAAGTGTCCCGCTGCAAAACGCCAGGCGAGAGTGAAGTGCCCTCGAATCAAGCGATTGTATGATCGCCGCTTCAGCGACCTTTTTATCGACGGCTGACGTTACGGCATCGAGACGCTGAAGAATAAGGGTTTACCCTAAATTGGATTTTTTAATGAATATTGGGATGAATGGGCAGTATCGATAACGCCGAAATCCGTCAGAAAGATCGGGTATTTCTTCACGCGCATGCAGAAAAGAGACATATCAAGATCGGTCGTGAATCTCGGTCGGAGAATCGTGTCGCCGCACCCCGCATGTTGTCGCCTATATAAGGTAAGTCAATTTCCTTCGTTGTTGCGTCGCGGAGCCGCATCTTAGAATGCGATGCGCGTCGACCTTGCCGCTTATATCGGGACAGCGGGGGCGCCGTATCTCACTCACCTCCAAGCGAACAAGAAGGGGATGGCATGGCCACTCAAACCGACAAGCTATTGTCACGCCGTCGCACCTTGGCTTCCCTAATGGCCGGTGCACTCAGTGTCACGGCGGGCAGAGTATTCGCCGCAAACGAGATGGCGGGGATGGATATGTCCGGTGCACCGTTTCCCGAATTGGGCCCTTTGCCGCCGCGACCCGCGTCTTTAAGAAAGGTAACGCTGGCCTGGAATGAAAACGCCATTTGCACGGCGGCCATTCCGGTCGCGATCAAGAAAGGGATCTTTGCGCGCTACGGACTCGACGTGGATTTCGTGAACTACTCGGGTTCGACCGATCAGCTATTGGAATCGATCGCTACCGGCAAAGCCGACGGTGCGGTCGGCATGGCATTGCGCTGGTTGAAGCCCTTGGATCAAGGTTTCGACGTGAAGTTGGTGGCCGGCCTGCATGGCGGCTGCATGCGCCTGCTGTCTGCGCAGAACGGCGGCGTGAAATCGCTATCCGACCTGAAAGGGAAGACCATCGGTACATCGGATCTCGCTAGTCCGGACAAGGCTTTTTTCTCGATCCTGTTGCAGCAGGCGGGTTTGAATCCCGACGCCGATGTCACATGGCGCGCCTTCCCCGGCGACCTGTTGCCGGTTGCCTTGCAGCGCGGTGAAGTCGGTGCGATATGTGGCGGCGATCCGCTCGCCTGGGAGTTTCGCAAACAGCATAATCTGCACGAGGTGGCGAACAATATGCAGGGGCAATACGCCCATCGCACCTGTTGCGTCGTAGGGATCCGGGGTCAATTGCTGCGTAAGGAACCCTATATTGCAAACGCGCTGGTGCGAAGCATTCTCGAAGGCGGTCGCGTGGTAGGAGAGCAACCGGCCGAGGCCGCGGCGATCTTCTCGCAATACGCGCCCAAGGTCCCGGTTGCCGATTTGACGGCCATGCTTCGCGAGCACGCGCATCACGATCAGCAGATCGGCACGGTATTCCAGGGACAGATCGCTGCCTATGCGCAAGACTTGAAGAGCATCGGCGTGTTTTCCGACGGCCTGAATGCGCAGAAGTTTGCACAGCGTGTGACGTCGGATCCGTTCAAGACGGCTTGAAGCAAGGCGATCACGTCGCCTCGCTCGCACGTGCCAGCGATCATTCCCGGTATGCGTGCTTAGATCAGCATGCCGCCGGCGACTTCGATCCGCTGTGCATTCACCCATCCGAGGTCATCCGAGAGCAGCGCGGCGATGACCGGGCCCACATCGCCGGGCAAGCCGGCGCGGCCGAGGGCCGTGTGGCCCGCAACCGCTTTGTTGACTTCGGGGTTGTCGCGGACCACGCCCCCGCTGAAATCGGTCGCGATCGCGCCGGGCGCCACGACGTTGACCGCGATCCGGCGCGGGCCGAGTTCCAATGCCATATAACGCGTCAACGCTTCCACCGCCGCTTTCATCGGTCCGTAGATGGCGCGGCCATTCATCGCGAAACGGGCCAAGCCCGACGAAATGTTGACGATACGGCCGCCGTCGTTGATCAGCGGCAGCAAGGTCTGCGTCAACAAGAATGGCGCTTTGAAATGCACGGCGAATTGCAGGTCCAATTCCGTCGCCGTACCGTTCGACAACGTCGCGGTGGAGGAGGTGCCGGCATTGTTGACGAGATAGTCGAAGCGATCCGCCTTCATCGTCTGCAATGCTTCGCGCACCTGCGCGGCGAAGGCGCCGAAGGTGTCGCTTTTCGCCACGTCCAGCGGCAACGCCAATGCATCGACGCCGGCCGCCTGCGCCAACGCGCACACTTTCTCGGCCTCTTCGCGGTTGGTGTTGTACGTCAAGATGACGCCGATGCCGCGTTGCGCGAGACGCAACACCGTGTCGCGGCCGATGCCACGGCTTCCACCGGTGATCAGGGCAATTTTCTGGGATGTCGTAGAAGTAGCAGACATGGCGGATTCCTCGTCAATGGTGGGGTAGGTTCCGACGCACTTTACTATTCGAAATATCCGTGATAAAGAGGGCATTCACGACATCACTGGTCGAAAAACGCGACCAATACAATGAACGACCACCAGCCTGGCATCGACGACTTGCGGATCTTCGCGTTGGTGAGCCGCTTATCCAGTTTCACTGCAGCGGCACTGCAGTTGTCGGTGCCGCGTTCGACCGCATCGACCGCCGTGAAACGCCTGGAAGATCAGCTGGGTGTGCGGCTGCTGCAGAGAACCACCCGGCGCGTCGTGCTCACGCATGAGGGCCAGGCACTGCTTGAGCGTAGCGAGCGACTGCTCGAGGACTTCGGGGAGCTCGCGACGATGTTTCACACCGGCACCACTGGGTTGAGCGGTCGGCTCAGTGTGGCGCTGCCACTCGGTATGGCAACCGGCATCATCATGACGGCGCTCCCCACCTTCACCGCGTCGCACCCGGCTTTGGAGATCGACATACACAGCGCCGATCGGCGGGTCGATGTCGTGGCCGACGGCTATGACTGCGTGGTCAGAGTAGGGCGCATCGTCGACGAATCGGTTGCTTGTCGACCGCTGGGGCAATTGGCGCTGATCAATGTCGCGAGCAGCGGGTATATCGCGCGACACGGCAAGCCGGATGACGTCGACGCGCTGGCGCATCATAGCCTGGTGAACTACCGGCCTAATCCGACCGATCCCCCCGACGAGTTCGTTTATCAAGATGCGGAACGCACCGTCCGCGTGCCAATGCGGCATCGCGTGACCGTCGACAATAGCGCCGCCTACAACGCGGCGTGTCGGGCCGGGTATGGCATCACGCAGACACCCTACATTTCGGCCGCGGCGGATTTGAAATCCGGCGTACTGGTAGAAATTCTCCCCGGCTATCGGGCCCAGCCCATGCCGATTTATCTGCTTTACCCGCACCGTCGCAACCTCCCGCCGAGAGTCCGTCTGTTCGGCGATTGGTTGAGCGAGGTCGTACGGACGCAAATGTCGGCTTAGCCGCACCATCGCGGCGGGACGGCGTTACCGTTTCCGGCGTACTAATGCACCCATGCGAACGCAGCGAGCGCAAGCATGACCGTTATCGCACCGCCGATCCGCGTTGCGATCTGAGCGAACGGCATCAGCGCCATCCGATTCGCAGCGGTCAAGATGGCGACATCGCCCGTCCCGCCCAAGCCGCTATGCGTGGCGTTGACGATCGCCGCTTCGATCGGATACATCCCGATCCATCGCGCAACGACGAAACCGGTGACGACCAAGGTCAGCACGGTGGACACGGCAGTCAGAATATTGGTCCAATGAAACGCCGTGGCGATTTCGCCCCACGGCGTCATCGCCACACTGATGGCGAACATCAAGGGGTAGGTTACCGAGGTCGAGAAAAAGCGATACATGACGCGCGCGCCGCCGCGAACGCTCGGGGAAACCAGATGGAAAATCTGCGCCGCGACGACGAACAGCAACATCATCACCGGCGCCGGCCAGCCCAGCGTCTGCTGCAACAGCATGCCGGCCAGATACAGTGCGATCGCGGTGGCGCCGGCCGCTGCAAGTGCGGTGACATCGATGCCGGCGGACGCCTCCTCGAAGGGCGATTCCTCACGTGCCTCATCCTGCGCCGATGCGATCGTCAGGCGTCCGTTTCCCGTCCAGGCCCGCTTGTGCGTTCCGAGATAGCTCAGCACGCCGGCGCAGCAGATGGCCACGATATTTCCGAGCATGACCGCGGACAAGGCCTGCGCAAAAATCGGCCCTTGTTCGACGCCCATGATGTGCGCATAACCGGCCGACAGCGGCAAGGCGCCTTCGCCGACGCCGCCGGCCATGATCGGAATGACCACCATGAACAGGGCGTGCCGGAGATCCAGGCCCAGCGCCACGCCCACTGCGGTACCGACGCAGGCGGCGGCAACGGAACCGACGGCGATCGGAATGAAAATACGCGCGAAGCCGCTGATCAGCGTACGACGGTCCATACTCAATACACTGCCGACGATGATGGCTGCGATGAACAGGTAGAGAAAATTCGACGACTTCGTGAAGTCGGTGATCGCCTTCGTCAATGGCGCCGGCATCCAGTGATAATAGACCAGCATCGACGGCAGGAAGGCGGCGAAAATCGAAGTCGCACCGATATGCCGAATCCACGGAATCCGCTTCGCGAGTTCGGCGCAGGTAAAGCCGCCTACGGCCACCAAGGCAATGCCGGTAGGGAGATCGGATGCCAGCTTGCCATGCAGCGTCATCGCGGCCAGGATGCCGATCAATAGCAGATAGATCGGCAGCGGTAGCGAGCCGATGCGTATATCGAACAGGCGCCACCACCGATGGCGCCAGCGTGTCGCCTCAGCGGGGCGGCCCGCGGATGTTGCGTGCAGGCGCGCGGCTTCCGTACCAGCATGATCTGTTGCAAGGGGTTTCATCGCACCGTCTCCGTTTGTCGTTCTAGACCAGCACAAACAACGCGACGCCGTAAATGACGGCGCTGACAAGAAACGTCATCATCGTGAAACCGAGCACGCGTTGGACACCCACGCCGGCCATGGCGACGACGGGCGCGGCCCAAAAGGGCTGCAACATATTCGAGACTTGCTCGCCCATCGCAACCGCCATCGTCGTGGCGGGGACGGACGCATGCAGCGATACCGCCGCCGGCACCACGAAGGGGCCTTGTACCGCCCAATGGCCGCCACCGCTCGGAATGAAGAACGTCACGATCAACGAACAGATATAGCTCCAGAACGGCAGCGTGTGCGCGTTCGAGATCGCGATGAAGAAATGCGAGACGACATCCGGCAAGCCGGTCGCGTCCATCATGCCCATGATGCCGCCGTAAAGCGGATACTGGAGCAACATCGAACCGCTCTGCTTTGTGGCGTTCTTGACCGCTTCACCATAGGCCAGCGGCGAACCGTGCAGGATCACGCCGGCAATGAACATCGTAAATATCACGGCGTTGACGCCGGAGACATTCAAGTGCTGAAACTGCGCCATCACAAAAACGCCGATGCCGCCTACGCCGATGAACGCACTGCCGATCCATGAGTGTTCGATCCAATGGGCAAAGCTGAGCTTGCCGACCGGGCGCTGACAAGGGGGCGGCTCCGGGTGTTTCTGCGTGTCCAGTACGACGGCGTTCTCGTCCGACGGTTTGAGCCAGGCAAGCACGAAAGGCATCACTGCCAGCGTAAGCAGCGTCGGAACGAGATTGAATACCGTGAACACGGTGCTCCCGAGTGGCAGCACCTGGCCGGTCAACTTCTGTACGACGTTCATCGGACTGCCCGCGGTGGCTTGGGCAAGAGCGATCGAACTCGACATACCGCTTGCCCAGACTACCCATCCTGAAAAACCGGCGGCAACGATCCAGGCGAAATCGACGCGCATGCGCTTCGCCACTTCACGCGCCAACAACGCACTGATCACCAGGCCGAAACCCCAGTTGAAGAAGGAGGCGACAGCCACGAGGACAAAGGTCAATGCGGCGGCTTGAATCGGCGTGCGGGCGATCGATACGATCGCCTTGAACACGCGCTGCACCGGTGGTGCATGCGCGAACGCATGGCCGGTCACAAGGATCAAGGTGATCTGGATCGCGAACGTCAGGATATCGAAAAACCCCTTGTACCAACCGCCGAAAAGACGCGGCAAGGTGGCATGCGGCGCGATCGCCAGCGACAGCACGGCGACGATCGCGGTGATCAGGATCGCCAGCACAAAGGGATCGGGCATCCAACGCTCGAAGAATCCGATGATCGCTTCGGTGAAACGTGTCTTAGGATCGGACGGGGCAACGGCCGCTTGCTTCATTTTTTTGTCTCCTGAGATGCGAGTGAGGGCGGCGCGTTCTACGCGCGCTCGTCCGTTTATGCCGCTTTTTTTTCTGTGTGGAATGCCGGATTTGTTCAGAAAGGGAAGTCGTACAGAACGCCGGGATTCCGTACCAGAATGCGTTCGCGAAGCGCCGTGTCGTCCGCCCATGTATCGAGGAGGGCGCGCAATCGGCCATCGTCCGGCTTCTGTGTTTCGGTCGTGTGCGGCCAGTCGCTGCCCCACACGACGCGTTCGGGAAGCGTGCCGATCCAGGCCTTTGCAACCGCACATCGATCGGCGTAAGAATCGGCCGCGCCCGTCAGCGAATCGAGATACGGCCCCGAAAGCTTGACCCAGACGCGGCCGGTTTCAGCCAGATCGCGGACGATGTCGAATGCCGGATGCTTAATGCCCGCAGGCTGCGGCAATCGCGCCATATGATCGAATACGATCGTGCACGGCAGGCGCTTCAACATCACGCGATGCGCGACGATCTGATCGGCTCGCCAATGCAACTGCACATGCCAGCCCAGATCGGCCATCCGATGCGACAGCGGTTCCACCATATCGAAGGACACTGCCGCGTTTGCCGGCGTGTACAAGGTGAAGCGGATACCGCGAATGCCGCCTGCATGAAGTGCCGCGAGTGCCGCATTGCTGATATCGGGATGCACCACGGCAACGCCGCGCGCCCGATCGACGCCCAGTTGTTGGATGGCGTCCAACGTGACGCGGTTATCGGTGCCGTAGTCGCGCGGTGTCACCACCACCGTGCGCTGCGTGCCTAGATCACGCTGGACCCGCCGGTAGTCCGATACGGACGCCGCGCTGCCGTGCGCGGCCATCGCGATACCGTCCGGTAGAAAGCGGGAATCATAGATATGCATATGCGCATCGCACGCCCTGTTGAGCATGGCGGCAGGCCGCGTCGGCGCATCGTTTTCAGTCCGGTGCGGGTCCACCGTCGTCTCCCTTTTTAGGTCGCGCATCTTGGGCGCTGTTATCGTATTTCCATCGCAACGGCGCGACTACAAGACCGCCCGCGTTTCGCGCAAGGCGGCAATGTCGTCTTCGCTCCAGCCGGCTTCTCGCAATACCGCCGTCGAGTGCTGACCGAAAGCCGGTGCGGCGAGCGGTTGCCCGGAGGGCATATCGCCGAAGCGGATCGGCTGCCGGAAGCCGCGATACCGCCCCACGCCGGGATAATCGTAGGTGGTGACCATTTCCTCGGCCAGCACTTGCGCATCGTCGAACATGTCTTCGACACTGCGGGCAGCGGCGCAGGGCACGGCCTCACCGAAGCAGTGTTCCCATTCGAGCGCACTGCGTGCGGACAGCGCCTCATGCAGCAGCGGAACGATTTCGTCGCGGTGCTGCGCGCGTTTTCGCACGCTGTCGTATCGCGCATCGTTCGCAAGCACATCGAGGCCGGTCTTTTCGCACAGCGCCTGCCAGAAGTGGGGCGTATTGGCCGAAATATAGAGATAGCCATCGCGCGTCGGATGAATGCCGGTGATGCCGCCGGAGCGCATGTCGCGACCGACATCCTTGCCCTCGCTCTCGGCCCAGATCATCCGCGCCGACTGCATTGTCAGCGCACTGCGCAGCAGGGAAACGCCGACGTATTGACCCACGCCGTTGCGTTCACGCGCGAACAACGCCGACGACACGCCGGCCGCGACCAATGACGCGGCGTAGTAGTCGACGACGGAGCCGTACAAGACTTCCGGCGGACCGTCTTGCTTGCCTTGCAAGGTGCACATGCCGGTCATCGTTTGCAAGACCTGATCGTAACCGGCCTTGTCTTTATTCGGCCCGGTTTCCCCATAGCCGGTCACCGCGCAGTAGACGAGCCGAGGGTTGATCGCACGTAACTGTTCATAGGCGATACCCAATCGAGCGGGGACGCTGGGCCGGAAATTGTGCACCAGCACGTCGGCTGTCTTGACCAGCGCCATCAACACCTGCAAGGCGGCTGCTTGTTTGAGATCGAGAACCAGACCGCGTTTGCCGCGATTGACGCCGAGAAAGGCACGGCTTTCCGCTTCCAACGTCGACGGATATTTGCGCAGATTATCGCCGGTAGGCGGTTCGATCTTGATGACCTCGGCACCCTGGTCGGCGAGTAGCGTGCAACCATAAGGCCCGGCGATATAGGCGCTCAGATCCAGCACGCGCACGCCGGAAAGCGGCCCGGCGGTGTCTCGGTTGTCGACCTGCGGCGTGGTATCCATCTGTTGTTCCCTCAAAATCTTGATAAAAAACGTCGGTGCTGCAGGCATCGCGTCGCGCGATCCTGAAAAACTGCCGTGCTACTTTGCATCGATCAGCCCAAGCCTTTCGGCTTCTCGAACGAGTGCCAGAGCCCGATTGAAGAAGGGCGGGTCGATCATCCTGCCATCCACCACATAAGCGCCCACGCCGTTTTTTTCTGCGGTATGCGCCGCCTCGACCACGCGTACCGCATGCGCGATGTCGTCGTCGGACGGTCGGAACACATCGTTCGCGATGGCAATCTGACTGGGGTGGATGCAGGTCTTGCCGAGAAAGCCCAGACCGTGAGCGAGTTGTGCTTCTTCCCGATAGCCGTCCGTGTCCTTGATATTGGCGAAGGCACCGTCGTAGGCATAAATGCCGGCTTCGCCCGCAGCGAGACGCACGGCAAACATCGCCTGCTGGATCGCCACCGTCACGCCGCGTCGGATACCGAGCGGCTCGAACAAATCGCCAAGCCCGAGTTGTAAGCCCTTGACCCGCGGATGCGCGGCGGCCAAATGGGCAGCAAGGCGCAACGATCGCGGCGTCTCGATATTCAGCAGAAGTCCAATCGGAGAGGGCACATCGTGGCGTGCTTCAGCGTCTTCCAGCGCACCGATGACGCGCAATACATCGTCGACGGATTCTGCCTTGGGAAGATTGATCAGATCCAATCCGGGACGTACGACGGCCGCGATATCGGCTGCGAAATGCACGGTATCCAATGCATTGACGCGCACGATCCATGTCTGCGTTTTCGTCGCAACGGAATCGGGGGAGAGCAGTGCGCGTAAGTTGTCGCGCGCCTCCGGCTTGCGTTCGGGGCTTACCGCATCTTCGAGATCGAAGGACAGCGCGTCGGCCGCGCCGGCGCGTGCTTTCGCGAACAACTCCGGTCGCGAAGCAGGAACGAACAGCTTGCTTCTCATGTCTCCGCATCCATTCTTGTTTTTAATGAGAGACAGTCTAGATGTTGCGCTTAATAAGATAAACTATTCACCTCTACCTTTTACATTAAGCAAAACTATCTTCATGGACGTATCGTTTCTAGCCAATCTGTTGCTGGTCGTCGATTGCGGATCGATGGCGGAGGCGGCCAGACGGATCGGCGTGACGCCCGCCGCGGTTGCGCAGCAAGTCCAGGCCTTGGAGCGGGAAATGGGCGTGGACTTGCTGGTGCGTTCAGGTCGCACGGTGATGCCGACGGAAGCCGGGTATCGCGTCATTGCGCGTGCGCGCGACTTGGTGCGCGACTTCGCTGCACTAAAAGCATTCGCGCAGGAGGGCGAGCCGGTAGGAGAGCTGCGAATCGGCACGATCATGACGGCGCTCCTGAGCCTGATGCCGGACGTGCTTGCCGGCTTCTCCGGCGCATTCCCGAAGGCGAAGGTGTTGATTCGCGCCGGTACGTCGATGGAACTCTATGAGGATCTACAGCGCGGGGATTTGGATGTCGCCGTCTGCCTGCACCCCGATTTCGCTCTACCGAAGGCGTATGACTGGCATTTGCTGCGCGAGGAAGCGATCGTCGTCATGGCGCCCGGCGCCCTGGCGGATCAGGACCCACACGATCTATTGCGCCGCGAGCCCTTCATCCGATACGACCGGTCGCTTGGCGGCGGCAAGCAAGCAGACGACTATCTCCGCAGCGTGAAGATCGTGCCGCAGGAATTGTTCGAACTGAATTCCCTGGTCGCCATCATGATGATGGTGGAGCGGGGCTTGGGGGTCTCGTTGGTACCCGACATCGTCTCGCCGGTGACACGCTCTTTGAACGTCGCGAAACTGCCGCTACCGATTGCTACGCCACCGCGCCGCTTCGGCGTGTTGTGGCATCGAACCTCGCCGCGTGGACGCCTCATCCGCGGCTTTCTGGAATGTGCCGATAAGGTGGTGCAGACGTAAAAGCGCAGCGGCCGAAACACACGCTGTTTCGGCCGCATTCATTCTCTATCTTGCAATAAAACAGATCTTTATTTCTTCGGGTGGCATTCGCCGTTCGAATAGGCCGCTTTATCCAAGGGCGTAAGGCCCGGGATCACGAACGCAGTGCAGGTGAAGCGCCGGCCGCGAGCGGTAGTCGCGTCGTACGAGATCTGTCTGCCACCCAAGCTGTTCTTCTGTTCGTAAATGACATTCGTCACGGTGATTTCATCCGACGATGCCAGCCCGAGCGTCTTCGCGGTCGTCGTCTGCATTTCCGTCATATTCAATTGTGCGCTGCCGCAAGCGGATAGGGCAGCCACTGCCACGAGCAAGCCGACGCGCTGCACTGTTACGGATAACCCCATTTCTCAACCCTGAAAGGAATATTAAGATCTGTAATGTACCATTACATCGGCGAAAGGAACAAATACTTTTTGAGATAGCCAGCTTCGGTACGAGTCAGTATTCCCGTAGTGCATTACCATTGCGCGTGGCGCGATTCATCCGAAATCGCGAATTTCTTTCGGGCCTTTTCCGGTCCATCGCTTGAGCGCACGGCGGAAGTTGGCCGTGTCGGTAAAGCCGACAAGCATCGCGACGTCGTCGGTGCTGAGCTTCGTCGTTTTAAGATATTCCGTGGCGAGCGAGCAGCGCACATCGTCCACGAGCGTCACGAAAGACGTGCCTTCCGCTTCCAGGCGCCGCCGTAACGTCCTGCTCGTCATTTTCAAGGCGTCCGCCACCGTTTCCATACTGGGAAACGCGCCAGGCTTGCGCATCAGGACTTGATACACTTCGCCGGACACGCCCGTCGAGGTCTTGGCTTCGCCGATCAGGCGATCGCACGTCTCTTGCAACATCGCGGCGGAATGGCGGTGCGCCAGATGCGGCTGCATGTCCAATATCGCGCTGTCGTAAATCAATTGGCAGTGCTCGGCACCGAACTCGCACGGGCAGCCGAGATATTCCGTATAGAGCGGCGCATGAGGCGGCTCGGGGTAAGAGAAGCGCGCCAGCAGCGGCGGACAACGTCGGCCCGCGACATCCTCCAAATGCGTCACGTGTTGCGTGTACTGCTGCTCAAGCAGAAACTGCTGCACCTCATGCGGGAGATTCGTCGAAAAGGCCTCGGGAAAGGTCCATTCCGACGTCTCCGGATATTCGTGCCATTCGATGGTCGTCGTCGGGGTCGCGAGTGGATGGTATTTCACGCCGAGACGGAAATAGTCTCTCAAAGAAAGACAGGACATCAGGGCATACCCGTACATGCCATACGCAGCGAGATGGAGTCTTGCTCCCGTCCGGAATGGCGTGCCGGGATCCGACGACAGGCTGATCGCATTTCGACATACCAGCGCATATTGACGAACCGACGTCATCACCGATGCATCGTAGATCTCGTCCGGTGTGACCCCTGTGCCTTTGAGGCTGTCCGCCGGATCGATACCTTGCGCCGCGAGGACTTCCACCAAGGCCGCAATCTTGTAGGGCGCGTAGATACGTTCGTTCGATACCGGAAATCGCGTAGACACCACAGCCCCTGATCGATGTCCTGAAGGGACATCAGATTGTCCGAAAATGACCTTTCACGTCGGATCGTATCTCACTACGATGAGCGAGACAAGAATACGGGAGACAATCCGAATGAGCCATCCGAACAGCAAAGTCATCATCACATGTGCCGTGACGGGATCGGCCCATGTGCCATCGATGTCGGACTATTTGCCGTTGACGCCGGACGACATCCGGACCCAGGCCCTGGAAGCCGCGGAAGCGGGCGCCGCGATCCTGCATCTGCATGCGCGTCATCCCGAAGATGGCCGACCGACGCCGGCACCGGAGGTGTTCCGGCAGTTCGTTCCGGCGATCGCCGCGCAAACGGATGCGGTGATCAATATCTCGACAGGCGGCAGCACGCGGATGACGCTCGACGAACGCCTGGCGTATGCGCGCCTCGCCAAACCCGAAATGTGTTCATTGAACATGGGATCGATGAACTTTTCCCTGCATCCGGTGGCGGCCAAGATAACGTCCTGGCGCTTCGACTGGGAGAAAGAATATATCGAGGGAATGGAAGACATGATCTTCCGCAACACCTTTCTCGATATCAAACGCATCCTGACCGAGTTTCACGAATACGGTACGCGTTTCGAGTTCGAATGCTACGACGTGGGACATCTCTATAACCTGGCGTATTTCGTCGATGCCGGCTTGGTCAAGCCACCGTTCTTTATCCAGGCTGTCATCGGCATCCTCGGCGGCATCGGTCCGGATCCGGAGAATCTCGGCGTCATGCGTGCGACGGCGGACCGCTTGTTCGGACGCGAGAACTATCACTTCTCGGTACTGGGCGCAGGTCGACATCAGATGTCGCTCGTCACCATGGGCGCGATCCTGGGCGGCAACGTTCGGGTCGGATTGGAGGACAGCGTCTATCTTGCAAAAGGCGTGAAGGCCAAATCGAATGCGGAGCAGGTGAGAAAGATCCGACAGATTCTTGAGGCCCTTTCATTCGAGATCGCGACGCCGTCCGACGCCCGTGCCATGCTCGGCCTGAAGGGACGCGACAAGGTCTCGCTGTAGCGGCGTGGGCGCCGCGCGCTTGCACGCCGTGTGAAGTGACATTATTTCCCGCATCCTGCACATCGACCTTCGATACGACAGGGCCAATAAAGGGGCGAAGCGGGGCCCTTTACGGAGACAACGATGACTGCCACGACGTATGACCCCGAAGTAGACGCGCCGCATCGACGCGCCACCGCCAAAGCCATGGCGCGCCTGCTGCCGATGATGTGCGCGATCTACTTCATGTCCTTCATCGATCGCACGAATGTGGCGCTGGCCAAGACGGCGCTGGCTGCCGACCTCGGTATCAGTGCCTCGGCGTACGGCCTGGGCGCCGGCATTTTCTTTATCGGCTATGCACTGCTGGAGGTTCCAAGCAATCTCGCCGCCCATCGCTATGGCCCGCGCAAGTGGATCGCGCGTATCGCCGTGACGTGGGGGGTGCTCTCGACGGCGATGATGTTCGTGCAGGGGACCACGTCGTTCTATGTGTTGCGCGTGCTGCTCGGCATCGCCGAAGCCGGCTTGTTTCCCGCGCTGATGTATATGGTCACGCTGTGGTTCGCCCCGAAGGATCGCCCGGTCGCGGTCGGTTGGATCTATACCGCGCCGTCCGTCGCCTTGATCGTCGGCAGCCCGCTGGGCGCCGCATTGATGCAGTTAGGTGGGCGGGGCGGCTTGCATGGCTGGCAATGGATGTTTCTTCTGGAGGGGGTACCGACGGTGCTATTGGGTATCGTCCTGTATTTCACGCTGCCTGACCGTCCCACCGACGTTCGCTGGTTGTCGTCCCAGGAAGCGCAGGCACTCGAAACGCACGCGGTGATCGATACCCACGGACGCGCGGACCTCAGCTCGGCGCATTGGATCGCGGCGATCAAGCGCCCGACTACGATCCTGATCGCCTTGATCTATTTCCTGAATCAAGTCGCCTTCGTCGGCCTCTATTTCTTCACGCCGTCGATCGTTGCGCAGATGCATGTTGCGTCGCCGCTTCTCGTCGGCGTGTTATCGAGTAGCGTCGGGATCGGTTTCCTCGTTGGGGTGCTGACGCTTCCACGCATACACCGTCGGGTCAAGAACGAATGTCGTTTCCTCGGCATTCTGACCGCGGGCGTGGTCATCAGTGCCTGCACGTTTATCGCCACGCGCAATCAGGCCGCGCAGATCACGCTACTCGGCATCACCGGCTTTTTCGCCGGCGGCATCCTTCCGTCGTACTGGTCCATCGCGATGAAACGGCTTCAGGGCGTGCAGGCCGCGGCCGGCCTGGCCTTCATCAATACCGTCGGCTTATTGGGCGGATTTGTCGGCCCTTATCTCTTCGGGCTGGCAGAAGCAATGACGGGAAGAAGCGACGCCGGCTTCAATATCGTCGTGGCGGCGTCCGTACTGGGGCTGATCCTCGTGCCGCTTTTGGCCAAAGCGATTCATACTGCCGAGCGGCCGTCTTACCTGGCCGGCGGCGCGAGCGACTTGCACATCTCAAAAAGCTGAACGACTTTCAGTTTCGTCGGGCGCCGTTCGAAGCGGCCGCCATGACGAATGTCATCTAGCCATTTCGCAGCGATATGAACCTATGAATACCTATGCGCTTCTGAAACCGCAGCCCGGCTTGCGCGTATTGATCTCGGGCGCCGCGTCCGGCATCGGTGCCGCCATCGCCGATGCCTTCCTCGAAGTGGAGGCGCAAGTCTATATCTGCGACGTCGATGCCGCAGCGGTCGAGGCCGCCCGCGATCGCAAACCAACGCTGTACGCCGGCGTTGCCGATGTCGGCAGTCGGGAAGCGGTGGACAAGGTCATCGACGACGCATGCGCCAAGTTAGGCGGCATCGATCTGCTGATCAACAATGCGGGCATTGCCGGTCCGACCGGCGAGGTCGAAAAGATCGCGCCCGACGCGTGGGAACGCACGATATCGACCAATCTCAACAGCCAGTATTACTTCCTGCACAAAGCGGTGCCGGTGCTTAAAGCCAGCTCGCAACAGGCTGGCATCATCGCCATGTCGTCGGTGGCGGGCCGCTTGGGATACGCGTTTCGCACGCCGTACGCCGCGAGCAAATGGGCGATCGTCGGCATGGTCAAATCGCTCGCCATCGAACTGGGCCCCAGCAATATCCGCGTGAACGCGATCCTGCCAGGCATCGTCGAGGGGGAGAGAATGGACAAGGTCATCGCCGCGCGTGCGGAGGCGAAGGCACTGCCTTTCGATGAAATGAAAGCCGAATATCTGAACAAGATCTCGCTCCGTCGCATGGTCACCGTGGACGATATCGCGGCAACCGCACTGTTTCTCGCTTCGCCGGCAGGGCGCAACATTTCAGGACAAGCCATTAGCGTCGATGGCAATGTCGAATATCTATGACAAGGCCGTCAGATGAAATTGGAAGGTAAGGTCGCGATCATCACCGGTGCCGGGCAAGGCATCGGCGCCGCCACGGCGCGGAAATTTGCGAGAGAAGGGGCCATCGTCGTTGCCTGCGATACAAACACGGACGCGGTGCAGTCCATTGCTGCGGCTTGCCTGGAAAACGGTAGCCACGCGATCGGCATCACGCTCGATGTCGCGAACCGTGCGGCGATCGACGATATGGTGCACACCGTGGCCGAGCGTTTCGGACGCGTCGACATCCTAGTCAACAATGCCGGCATCACCCGTGACGCCCGCCTGGAGAAGATGACGCTTGCGCAGTTCGATCAGGTCATCGACGTGAATCTGCGTGGGGTATTTCACGCGACACAGGCCGTCAGCGAGTACATGGTGCGACAACAGGCCGGGGTCATTCTGAACGCGAGTTCGGTCGTCGGCATTTATGGCAATTTTGGCCAGACCAACTACGCGGCCGCAAAGTTTGGCGTGATCGGATTCACGAAGACCTGGAGCCGTGAACTCGGGCCGAAAGGCATCCGTGTGAATGCCGTCGCACCCGGGTTTATCGAGACACCGATCCTGTCGACGGTACCGCATGAGGTCATCGAAAAGATGCGGGGACAGGTGCCGCTGCGACGTCTCGGAAAGCCGGAGGAAATCGCCAATGTTTACGCGTTTCTGGCCAGCGACGAGGCCAGTTATATTAATGGCGCCGTAATCGAAGTATCGGGGGGCATGACGCTTTGAGCGGGGTGCCAGACCGCCGTCAAGGCTCGGCCTGCGTCGTATCGTCGATGCCTGAATGATGCCCGGCACCGCTTGCGTGGGCCGGCATCGATCCGCTTCCTCCGCCTCCGCCTCCACCGCCGCCGCCAGCGTTCTTGCCGCTCCCATCGCCACCACCGCCTTCTTTCCCTTTGCCGCCCGCGGGTCGCGCCGGACCCTGTGGCGGAATCGTGATATCGCCAGGCATGCGATCCAAATCGAGCACCTTGCGGATGAAGTCGCGCAGCGAGACGACCAGCGCCGCCGTATGCACGGTATGGCCTTGGATCATTTGCTGCGCCGCCTCGGCGGCAAGGCGCACCTGCTCCTCGGTACCCAGCAGAATAATATCGGCGAGGGCGCCTTCGACCGCGTCACGGATACGGCGCGAGCGGTCGGACCCGCCTGGCTCCCTGGCCTCGTCGATCGGTCCATGTAGAGGCGCCGCGCCTTCGGCACGGTCCAGTGCCGCTTCGGCGGCTGGGGGGACCGCCATCGACGCGCGCTTGAGGTCGCGAAGATGGGTCGGATCGACGTCGAGATTGCCGGTAAACGATCCCCCCAGCGTCTTGTAGGCGGCGATCAGCGTGCGCAACCTTTCATTGATCTGTCGGTTCTGCCGCTCCCGTCGCTGCTGCACCACCTGCATCACCAGCAGCCGGATACCGACGCCAAGCAGGGTGATGATCGCAAGCCCGAGCAACGTCGACAGCATGGCTTGCCATGAACTGAAATCCAGATTACGCATTCAAAACGGTCAAAAGAAGGGCGACTCAGCGCCGGACGGGCCATGCCAGGGCGGCGGAGCCGCCTCGGCATTGGCACAGACATCCTTTCCAGTATGAAACAGCCTTGGAAATGGTGCAGCGTCGCGGCGCGCGCGACGGTGGGACTGTGCGACGGGTGCGATCCAGAAGCGGCCGGCTTAACAAAAACGAATCCCCAATATCAGAAAACGTATGTTCAGACGAGCGATCGAATGTCGTAAAGGAGGTACTCGAGAAAAAAACGATTCAACGGAGGAGACTTACGATGCGTGTGTCCATTCAATCGCGGCTTGCGCTGGCGATGGGGTTGTTGTCGGTATTACTGCTCTCGGTGGGCGTGTTCGGCATCGTCGGCATGACCTATAGCAACGACGCCAATCTCGATACCTATACGAACAAGCTGCCCAGCGCGAACTTTATCGGTGAGGCCGAACTCAGCTTGCAGCGCGAACGCACGGCCTTATTGCGCGGCGCATTGGATACGTCCTCCGCGAAGAATATTCAAGATACCGTCGAACATGAAAAAGCGTTCCGCCGGATGGCGCGGAACGCCTTGGACGGTTATATGAAACTGCCGCAGTCGGCGGACGAGGCGGTATTGGCGAAAGCGTTGATGGCACGACGCGCGGACATGGATCAGGGCCTCGATGTCTTCGCGCAGGCGCTGATGGCGAGGGACGGCCCGCAAATCATGCACGCGGCGCTCGAGAACAATACCTTATACGGCGCCTACCATGATGCCAGCGATACCTTGCGCAAGCTGCAAGTTCACGATGCGGGCATCGCATTCGACGCGCAACAACGTTGGTATCGGGTGCTTCGCCTGGTCACGGTCGCGTCGCTGATCGTCGGGCTGATCACGGCAGTCTGGAGTTTTCTCAGTCTGCGACGTGCCATTGCCCGTCCGCTCGCCGAATCGCTGTCGCATTTCGCGCGTATCGCGGAAGGGGACCTGACACAACGCGTCACGGTCAGCTCCGAAGACGAGATGGGGCAATTGATGCGCGGGATTGCCGATATGCAAGCACGGCTCTTGCAAACGGTGCGCGACGTGCGTCAGGGTAGCGAGGCCATCGCGCTGGCCACCACGGAAGTGGCGGCCGGCAATCAAGACCTTTCGGCGCGCACTGAAGAACAGGCGGCATCGCTGCAGGAGACGGCTGCGAGCATGGAAGAACTGACGGCGACGGTGAAGCACAATACCGATAATGCCGCGCTGGCGCGTCAACTCGCGTCCACTGCGCGCGATGTCACCGTATCCGGCGGTGCCTTGGTAAAAGACGTGGTCCACACGATGACCGAGATCAGCGGAAGTGCCACGCACATCGCCGACATCACCAGCATCATCGAGGGCATCGCGTTCCAAACCAATATCCTCGCGCTGAATGCGGCGGTGGAAGCGGCGCGCGCTGGGGAACACGGTCGTGGGTTTGCCGTTGTCGCCTCCGAGGTCCGCACGCTGGCGCACCGCTCCAGCGTGGCGGCAAAAGAAATCAAGGGTTTGATCGGCACATCGGTCGACCATGTCCGTAACGGCAGTGCGCTGGTGGTCAAGACCGGCTCGGCGATGGCGGAGATCAGCAGCTCGATACAGCGTGTTTATGACATCGTCGAGGAGATCGCCGCGGCGTCGGAGGAACAAAGTCGCGGCATCGAGCAGGTCAATCAAGCGGTGTCTCAGATGGATAGCGTCACGCAGCAGAACGCTGCTCTGGTCGAGCAGGCTGCCGCCGCGGCCGCATCGTTGGAAGCACAGGCGGAAAACCTGCGTGCGACCGTGGTCAGCTTCAAGACCGATGCCGTGGCGAAGGAGAGCATGCGCCTGGGTAATCCGCAGCGACTTGGCGCGCCATCGATGGCCTTTCCTTGAGCCGCCCACGGACCGGGTGAATATCGTCAGTGAAAATACCGGCCTGTCGCTCCGCGCAATCCCGCATAGAATGGTTTTGGTTTCGACCCTATAGCGGAGCGGAAAATTTTGAATCGTCTCAATATCAAACGGCGGCGTGTCATCCAGCTTGCGGCAGCATTGGCGGCCGGTTCGACTTCTTTCACCCAGCACGTCTTTGCGGCATCCGAATCGGCGCCTGGAACCGGGGAGGGCGCCACGCCACCGGATGTGACCGCTCAACTGGCACGCTATATCGTGCGATCGCGCGACCAAGCGCTACCCGCGGAAGTCGCCACTGCCTGCAAGAACCATATTCTCGATACGCTAGGGGCGATGGTCTCGGGCTCCCGGATGCGTCCGGGCGAAATGGCGACACGGTATGTCCGCAGCTTGGGCGGCACGCCGCAAGCGTCTGTCGTCGGGACGACGTTTCGCACCACGTGCGTCAACGCCGCGTTGGCGAATGCCATGTGCGCCCATTCCGACGAGACCGACGATTTCGAACCCGTCACCAAGGCCCATCCCGGTAGTTCGGTGATCCCGGCAGCGCTCGCCTTGGGGGAGTCCAGCCACTGTAGCGGTGAGTCCTTTATCCGAAGCGTGGCGCTAGGCTACGACACCGCATGTCGTTTGTTGATGGCCTTGGGTCCCGATCTGGTTCGTGCCTCGCATCGCAGTGCCGAGGGCACGGCATCGACGTTTGGCGCCGTTGGCGCGGGGGCCGCGCTCGGCGGACTCGACGAGCGAGGAACGCGTTTCGCCCTGTCCTATGCAGCGCAACAGGAATCCGGTCTCTGGAGTTGGGTCAAGGACAAGGACCATATCGAGAAGGCATTCGATTTCGCCGGGATGGGTGCGCGCAATGGCGTACAAGCGGTGACCATGGTCCAGTCGGGGATGACGGGCGTCGATGATGTCCTCGACGGCACGCACAATCTCCTGATCGCGCTGTCCAGCAGGCCGAATCCGCAGGCAATGCTCGACGGCTTGGGCACGCACTTCTATGTCAGCGATACGGCGATTAAGACCTATTCCGTCGGCTATCCGATCCAGTCGCCGCTGGACGCGTTTCTCGCGCTCCGCGCGCAGTACGGACTTACACCGGAACAAGTACGTCAGATCGCCGTACATGTTCCGAGCGACGCGGTCGGCATCGTCGGCGATAGCGCCATGCCGGATGTCAATTGCGCGCACATGGTGGCGGTTGCCTTGATCAAGGGCAAAGTATCGTTCGAAGACAGTCACGACGTCTCGCTGATGCATGATGCGAAATACGTCGCGATCGCGCAGAAAGTGACGGTCACGGCGGACAAGGCGCTCGACGATCCGGCGGCACCACGCGGCGCGCGCGTCGACGTGACGTTGAACGACGGTCGAACCGTCACGCACACGACGCGATTCCCGCCGGGGACCAAAGAAAACCCGCTGACCGTGGAACGCGTCAACGACAAGGTGCGCGACTTGATGGCGCCGGTGCTCGGCCAGGCCAAGACCGATCGGATTATCGCGACGGTCAATCACCTGGAATCGTTACACGATATCCGCACGTTGACGACGTTGCTGTCGGCCTGACGCGGAATCTGATAAATTCGGTTTCGCGATCCATGCATCTGACTTCGTGAACGTTTATTCCAAAAAAGGAAAAGCTTGTGAAATTCGTCAATAACGCGCGTTACATCAAGGATACGGACAAAATCAACAGCGTCCGCCCCGCCCACCGGGAATATCTGGCAAAGATCTTCGCCGAAGGCAAGCTGCTCTTGGCGGGTCCCTACGTCGATGGCTCCGGCGCGACGATCGTCTACGAAGCGGACAGCATCGACGCGGCGCATGAACTGGCGAAAGGCGATCCCTTCTTCTACGAAGGCGTATTCGAACATTATGAACTGAAAGAATGGAAGGCCGTTTTCGTCAGTAAGGCGATCGAGGCGCAGTGACTATGGCGCTCCGTAATGGTCGCCGGGCGCGCCCGCGGTCTCCCCGTTGCGCGTAAGAAATGCGCATACGACTTCGGTGACGTCGGCCGTCGTTGCCTGGCCGCTTTAGTCGCGTCGGCGAAGCGTGTCCGCTTCGGATCGATATTGCCCGTGGGTGCGATGCCCAGGCTAGCGGCCAACATCATTGCGCCATTCTGGCGCCATACGCTTTACTTGGACTCGTCCAACGCGTGCGCGGCAGTGGTGGCGATCAGATCGTCGTTCGGCGCCGTCGCGGTGCTTACGCCCACGGCGCCGACCACCTGGCCATTGACAACGATCGGCTCGCCACCACTCATCATATTCAGTCCAGCAGTCATGATCGCCTGGCGCCCTCCGGCGATGGTGTTTTCATAATTCTTGCTGGGTGCGCGAAATAGAGCTGCCGTCCGCGCCTTCCCCGGGGCGACCAGAGTACTGGCAATCGTCGCGCCATCCATCCGTTCGGTGATCAGCATATTGCCGCCGTCATCGACCACGGCGATCACGCCAGGCGTGCCGCGACGCGTGGCATCGCGTTCTGCCGCATCGACCACGATACGTGCCGCCGCCAACGTCAAGATGGGCTTGGTAGGTAAGTTCAGCGTTTCGGCATGTCCAGAGGTCGACACCAACGACGTGGAGGTCGCAGCACAAAGAAGGGAAGCGAGCAGCAAGCGTGTCATGTAAAGCCTTGTATGTATGGGAAGTAGAAGCGGCGCAACGGAAAGCGGCAGCGGAGGGCCAGTAACTAGGATAGCGGCAAAGCCTTAACGACATCCTGCAAGATCTTCGCCAGCGCTTCCGGATCGCCCAAACGTGCGGAGGGCCCCGAGACGGATAAAGCGCCGCGAATGTGCTTTCCGCTCATCACCGGCACCGCCACGCAGGTGAGGCCATCGATCAGTTCTTCTGCATCCAGCGCGTATCCTTGCTCGCGGATTCGCGCAAGCGCCTCTTCCAGCTTTTCTTTTTCGACGATGGTTTGCCGCGTGAACCGTTCCAGTCCTTGATCGCAGATGCGAGAAAGGAAGGCCGCGTCCGTCCCGGCCAACAACACCTTCCCTGCGCCTGACGCATGCAGCGGACCGCGCCAGCCTATCTCGGAAAACATCCGAATGGGATGCGGAGAATCTACTTTCGCCAGGTACACGACGCGATCCCCATCGAGCGCGGCGAAGTGCGCCGTCTCGCCTGTTTTGTCTACGAGGCGATGCAATAGCGGCGTCATGCGCGCAGCCAGCGCGGCCCCTGCGCCGGCACCCACACCATGAAAAAGGCCGGCAAGCCGGAAACTGAGCCGGTAGGTCTTGTCTTCCTGAATGACCCATTCGCGCTGCGCCAGCGTTTTGAGCAAGCGATAGACCGTCGCACGCGGTAGATCAAGCGATTGCGCCATCTGGCTGACGCCCAGTCCATTTTCTGAGACAGCCAGTAATTCGACGAGACGGATCGCGTGCTCCACGCTATTGACGGTTGTAATTTCACCCATGACGCTGCTCCTGAACGATAGGCGATGGCAAATATGCCCCTTGTTCCGGATCGAGCAAGCGGGTAGTATGTTCGATATTGATACTAACATGTTCACTACTGATACACAAGTTGGATGCGCCAACCGTGTCAAACGTGGAAATGTCGAAACCGATGCTGATTCGAGGTGAGGGCGCGTCGACCCAAAGCCCGTAACGAGGATTGTGATAAATGGTCACAAAAGAAGATATCCGCGCTGCCGCGCAGCGTATCGCGCCCTATATCCGAACCACGCCCGTCCTGCCGCTGGAGGCCGATTGGTTCGACATTCCCGGCGATACCTTCCTGAAGCTAGAATCCCTTCAGGTCACCGGTTCCTTCAAGCCGCGCGGTGCATTCAATCGTCTTCTCCGCGGCCCGATTCCCGCCGCAGGCGTCATCGCGGCCTCGGGCGGCAATCACGGTATCGCCGTGGCGTATGCCGCGCAAAAACTCGGTGCCCGCGCGGAGATTTATGTGCCGGACCTTGCTACCGCGCTGAAGCGCAAAATGTTGGCCGATCTTGGTGCGGAGGTGGTGGTAGCGGGACATAACTATGTCGAGGCCCTTGCCGCAAGCGAAGCGCGCTCCGCCGAAACGGGCGCGCTGCAGGTGCATGCGTTCGACGACGCGTCGACAGTGGCCGGGCAGGGCACCATCGCGGTCGAACTCGAAGCGCAATTACCGAACGTCGATACCTTACTGGTCTCGGTGGGCGGCGGCGGGTTTATCGGCGGAATTGCAGCCTGGTTTTCCGATCGGGTGAAAATCGTTGCCGTCGAACCCGAGCAATGCCCGACGTTCAACCGCGCCTTGCAAGCGCGTACGCCGGTCGACGTCGCGACGAGCGGGATCGCGGCGGACTCGCTAGGATGCAGACGTGTCGGTAATGTGCCATTCTCAGTGCTATTGTCGGCCGTCCACAACAGCGTGCTGGTATCGGATGAACAGATTCGCACTGCGCAAACGGTATTATGGGAAAAGCTCCGAATCGTTTCGGAGCCGGGCGGGGCAACGGCACTGGCGGCATTGATTTCAGGCGCGTATGTCCGGTCTCCCGGTGAACGCGTCGCCGTCGTCATCTGTGGCGGCAACGCGGATCCGGCGTCATTTGCACAATGAGCCTGGCGATCGCGGCATGGGTGGACACAACACAAATGATCCGCTATATCACCACTCGCCGAGCCGTTCGTTTCGGCACACAACGCCTCCTATTTTGAGAAAGTCTGCGGGACCAGCAAGGAGCAAGCAACGTGTCTTCGACTCACACTCCCGGTCACGACGACCACGAAGCGCATGACCATGACCATGCTCACGAACACGAGCACAGTGCCCTTGAGGAAGTGGATATCCGCGTGCGCGCGCTGGAATCACTGCTGATTGAAAAAGGGTATGTCGATCGACAAACCTTGGACGTGTTGGTGGATACCTATGAAACACGCGTCGGGCCGCGTAATGGTGCGCATGTCGTCGCAAAATTCTGGACCGATGCAGCGTTTCGCGATTGGGCCAGAAGAGATGCGACTGCAGCCATCCATTCACTCGGTTTCTCCGGTCGCCAAGGCGAGCACATGGCCGTCGTCGAGAATACCGATACCGTGCATAACCTCGTCGTGTGCACCTTGTGTTCATGCTATCCCTGGCCCGTTTTAGGTTTGCCGCCGGCCTGGTACAAAGCGCCGGCGTATCGGGCCAAAGCGGTGATCGACCCGCGTGGCGTGCTTGCAGATTTTGGCGTTACGTTGCCGCCCGACGTGCGTATTCGCATATGGGATTCAACCGCGGAAGCGCGCTATCTGGTCATTCCGTCCCGACCCGCCGGTACCGAGGGTTGGGATGAAACGCGATTGGCGGCCCTGGTCAGTCGGGACTCCATGATCGGAACGGCCCTCGTGCAGTTGCCGCTCGATACGGAGAGCGTCGCATGAACGGCGCACAGGACCTCGGCGGGATGATGGGTTTCGGAGCGGTGAAACCCGAGGCCGAATTACCGGTTTTCCATGCAGACTGGGAAAAGAAAGCGTTTGCCTTGACGCTGGCAATGGGCGGCCTTGGGCGCTGGAGCATCGATGAAGCCCGCCATGCGAGGGAAACGCTCCATCCTGTCGACTATCTACAATCTCCCTATTACGACATTTGGCTCAAAGCCTTGACCAAGCTCATGCTGCAAGAGGGTTTGGTGACGGAAGCGGAGATAGCGGCCGGCGCGAGTATCGACCCACGTTTGCCGATCGTCGCAGTATCGCCCGAGCGCATCGTGAAGATGCTGGCAACGGGCACACCCTATGATCGCCCGCCTAGCAAAGCAGCCGATTTCAAAGTGGGTGATACGGTGCTGACGCGCAATGATCATCCTCTGGGGCACACCCGTTTGCCGCGGTATGCACGCGCCCGGCGCGGTGTGATCGAACGCGTCATCGGTTTCTTTGTCTTCCCGGACGCCGCCGCGGCGAAGGAAGGCGACAGTCCGCAGTGGCTTTACACGGTGACGCTCACTGGAAGCGAGCTATGGGGCGCGGCGGCCGATCCGTCGTCTACCGTTTCCATCGACGCTTGGGAGTCTTATCTTGAAAAACACTGAGCAATCCAAGCATGCCTTACGTGACCTGCTCGCAAGCGATGACCACGCGGACGCCGTGTTCGCGGAGCCTTGGCAGGCACAGGTATTTTCAATGGCGGTGAGTTTGAGTGAAGCCGGCTATTTCAGCTGGCCGGAATGGGTGGCGCGTTTTGCCTGTGAGCCGGAAGAGCAGGGCAAAGCGTATTTCGAACGGTGGCTCGCCGCGCTCGAAGGCATCGTCAATGAGAGAAATCTTGTAACAGGAACGGAGTTGGCGAGTCGTCAAGAAGCATGGCGACGGGCCGCCTTAGCAACCCCGCATGGTCATCCCATCGATGTGGAACCGCATCTTCTCGCGGATGGACAATAGGCCGAGGCCTTTAGCACACAGGCGCGACTCGGGCCGTTGTTTCGCTCGGATACATCGAAAGAAAGTCTTGCGCGCGTCATGCAACGAAAGACGTCGGCCTGATGTCATATCGCGATCGCGCTACACGATGGCGCAACACAAAGGCAGAGAAAACCGCACACAAATACAATTTAACATAACACAAATTATCCACCAAAAAATTTGTTAGCGTTCAATAGTAATGTCGTGCTTGCGATCAATTGAAATGTCGCACTGAGCTCGTTTTGGGCGCAAGCTAAGCGTCCACCGACCTTAGTTGCGAGCGCGCCATGGATAACTCTGGATCTATTACCATGAGCATGCGCGAACTTGGACGAATCAAGATCATCCAAGCCGTCATAGACGGCTTGTTGATGCCATGGCGAGCGGCTGAGCAACTCAAGCTCAGCGTGCGCCAGGTGGAACGTCTGTGTCGACGTTATCGCGATGAAGGTCCGGCGGGTTTAATCTCTCGCAAGCGTGCCCACGCGAGTAATCATCAATTGCCACCGGGCCTGGCGGAACGTGTTTTGGGTTTGGTTGCCAAACGCTATCTTGACTTCGGCCCGACCTTCGCTTGTGAGAAGCTACGCGAGGCGCACGGCTTTGATCTGTCGGTGGCTACCGTTCGTCGGTTAATGACTGCTGCCGGCTTCTGGGTTCCTCGCAAGCTCCGTCCACCGAAGATTCATCAGCCGCGCAATCGACGCGCGTGTGTGGGCGAGTTAATCCAAATTGATGGCAGCGATCATCGGTGGTTTGAGGAACGCGCGGCGTCGTGCGTATTACTCGTATTTATCGATGATGCGACAAGCCGATTGATGACCTTGCACTTCACGCAGACAGAGTCGACGTTTAGCTATTTCGAGGCGTTGCGCCAATACCTGGACAACCATGGCAAACCGATGGCGCTGTACAGTGATAAATTTTCGGTGTTTCGCATCAATGGCAATAGCAATGAGGAAAAGAGCTTTGGCAAAGGCATAACGCAGTTTGGTCGTGCTTGCTTCGAGCTTAATATCGACACATGGTGCGCGAATAGTAGCCAGGCAAAAGGCCGAGTAGAACGCGCAAACTTGACCTTGCAGGATCGATTGGTCAAGGAACTCAGGTTGCGAGAAATCAGCACAAAGGAGGCAGCCAACGCGTATGCGCCCTCCTTCATCGCAGACTATAACCGACGATTCGGCAAGCCGCCCAAAAGTGATCACGACGCACATCGTTCGGTGCGAAACGATGAAATATTGTCATCGATTTTGACGGTGCGCGTATTGCGCAAAGTGACGCAAACACTGACTGTGCAGTACGATCGCGTGATGTATTTATTGGAAGACACGCCAGCGAATCGGACGCTGATTCATACCTACATTGATGTTTTTGAATTCCCGGATGGCGAGGTCGAAATACAGTCCCATGGACGCCCTCTTACGCACACGCGTTACGACCGTTTATCGAACGTCGATCAGGGAGCCATTGTGGAGAACAAACGGCTTGGACATGTGCTGCAAATCGCTCAGACCCTGCAAGCGCAGCGTGATAATCGACGCATCATTGCATCACCATCAAGGACGCATCGAGGTGAGCTAGTAAACCCAAAGCACACTTTGCCGGGCCTGAAGAAACAACGGGAGATCAACCGTGACGACTTCAATAAGGCGATCGAAAACGTTGCGCAGAGCAAGGAAAGTCAAACAAAAGTTGCTGAGCAAATCGTCTTAAAGTCGATGAAAAGAGCAACAACGAAACCGACGATAAAACACTGAAGTACGACATTTCAACTTATTTCTAGGTACGACATTTCAACTTAACTTTGACAAAAACTGTAAAGGCTTTTTAGTAATGTCTGGTTTGGGGGTGCGGCGGACATTTGAACTTGGCTTTGACAAGCCTGTTCGCACCGTCTTTCGGCGTGGGATACTATGCTGCGTGCTCGTTCGGCAAGGTCGATCCGAATCACGGTCTGCGGCGCATCTGGCCTTACATGGGCGCCTTGGCGGCGGGATTATCGATCGTCGCCATCGTACCCTGGATTTCGACGGGTTTGCTGCCGAAGCGGTGAACGGATAACACAAAGGACTATGCGCATTCCACCGTTAAAAGCGATCATGGCTTTCGAATGTATCGCTCGCACGAAGAGCGTCAACCGGGCCGCTGAAGAAATGGGCTTGACGGCATCGGCCGTCAGCCACCAGCTGAGCAATCTCGAATCGATCATCGGACAGCCGCTGTTTCAGCGCACCGGCCGCGGCCTGATTCTGACGCTCACTGGCGAGCGATATCTGTCGGACGTCAGCGGATCGCTGGCGGACTTGAGCCGCGCCACCGAACGCGCATCGCGTCGCGACGAAGTCGACATCCTGCGCGTGCACTCCAGCCCGACGTTCGGCCTGATGTGGCTGGTTCCGCGTCTCACGTCGTTCCAGGAAATCAACGGCGACATCCAACTCAATCTCGCCTGCTCTTACGAAAATGTGTCTTTCACGAATGGGATGTATGACATCGATATTCGCCATGGTTATGGCGAGTGGAGCAACGTCGACGTAAAAACGATCCGCGGTGAAACCATCGCGCCTCTCGCCTCGCCCGCCTATCTCGCGCGTCATCCTGTGACGAACCCCGAGGATCTGCTGACACATCGTCTGATCAATTCTGAGACGCCACTCGTGCAGTGGCGCCAATGGTTCGGACGGGTCGGCGTCTCGGCAGCGCAGAAGACATTCGATTTTTCCTTCGATCGCTCCTACCTTTCCATCGAAACGGCAGCGCTCGGGCTCGGCATCGCACTGGAAAGCCTGATGGTCGCCTCTTCCAAGATCGCGGAAGGTTTGCTCGTGCCCGTTTTCGATACCCGCTACGCGGTGGAAGTGGGCGCCCATCATCTGGTATACCCGAGTCCAAACGCCGAACTGTCGCGGGTCTCGAGGTTTCTATCGTGGATCGATCGGGAGCTGGAGAAAAGCCGCGCGAACGCACTAGGGTAAGCCCGAACTTCTGAAAATTTATCAGCCACGCCTGAAAGAAACGCGGTTGATTCGCCCTTCCGACACAGCGACACTGCCCATACCAAAAACACTCATGGAGGCGGCATCATGTTGCTCGACAATCAGGTGGTCGTTATCACCGGAGCAGCGTCGGCACGCGGCATCGGCAAGGCGACAGCAAAGGCCATGGCGGCGCAGGGCGCACGCATCGCCATCCTCGATCTGAACCAGCAGGACGCCGAGCGTGCCGCCCTCGATCTCGGCGATGGGCATTATGGGATGGCATGCGATGTCACCGATCAGGCGGCATGCTTCACCGCGGCCAACGCCGTAATCGATCGTTATGGGCGCATCGACGTACTCGTCAACAATGCCGGCATCACGCAACCGATCAAGACGATGGAGATTGCACGAGAAAACTTTGACGCAGTCGTCGGCGTGAGTCTGCTCGGCACGCTTTATATGTCACAAGCGGTTATCCCGCAGATGAAGCGACAACAGCATGGCAGTATCGTCTGCATGTCGTCGGTCTCCGCCCAGCGCGGTGGCGGCATTTTCGGCGGCCCACATTACAGTGCAGCGAAGGCAGGTGTCCTTGGCCTTGCCAAAGCGATGGCGCGCGAATTGGGCCCCGATCATATCCGCGTCAATAGCATCACGCCGGGCCTGATTCAAACGGATATCACCGGCGGCAAACTGACACCGGAAATGCGCGCGGACATCGTCAAGGGCATTCCGCTCGGACGCCTCGGCGAAGCGAACGACATCGCCAATGCCTGCCTGTTTCTCGCAAGCGACCTGTCGACCTATCTGACAGGCATCACACTCGACGTCAACGGCGGCATGCTTATTCATTAAGGTCGGATGTCGCGAGAAACCAAGACGACAACACGATTGGGCGTAACGGAAACAAGCGACACTCGACGCCCGATTCGATGACCCGGAAAAAAATGACGCGCTTTGCGCCATGCTCGGCGCGTCGGCAGGAGACAGCCATGCGATCAAAAATCACGGCGCCGCCGTTCGGCGCCGAAGCGCCCATCCATTGCGATGCGATGGCGTTCGAAGCCAAGACTTACCGCAAGGTGGCGCGCAGACTCATCCCATTTTTGATGCTGTGCTATCTCGGCGCGTACCTCGACCGCGTCAATGTCGGGTTTGCCAAGCTGCAGATGCTGAGCGACCTGAAATTTTCCGAAACCGTGTATGGCATGGGTGCCGGGATCTTTTTTCTCGGTTACTTCCTGTTCGAGGTTCCCAGCAATCTGATTCTGCATAAGGTAGGCGCACGTAACTGGCTTGCTCGGATCATGCTGACCTGGGCAGTCCTGTCGGCGAGCTTCGTCTTTGTGAAGTCCCCTATCGTTTTTTATGCACTGCGCTTCCTACTTGGCGTTGCCGAAGCCGGCTTCGCGCCGGGCATCATTCTCTATCTGACATATTGGTTTCCGGCCGCCCGACGTGCGAAAGCCCTGTCACTGTTCTTTATGGCGATTCCGCTCGCGGGCATCATCGGCGGCCCGCTGTCGGGTGCGATCATGCACACCCTCCATCAGGCGCATGGCCTGGCTGGCTGGAAATGGCTTTTCATGCTCGAAGCGATCCCCTCACTGGTGCTCGGGATCGCAATCGTGCTGTATCTCGATAACGGTATCACTAGTGCGAAATGGCTCGACGACGAGGAAAAGACCTTTCTCGCGCGCAATGTCGAAAAGGATCGCACACAGACGACGGAGCATGCCTCGATCCGGCAATTCGCCGCAGACCGACGACTGTGGCTAATGGCGACAATCTACTTCTGCGTGGTGCTGGGACAGTATGGGTTGACGTTCTGGCTGCCTACGATCGTGCGACGCACAGGTGTAATGGACCCGCTCTGGGTCGGCATCCTAACCGCAATTCCCTACCTCTGCGCGATCGTCGCCTTGCCCCTCGTGGGTGGGAGTGCCGACCGCATGAAGGAACGCCGGCTGCACCTGGCAATACCGATGTTTATATCGGCGGTCGGTTTCGCAAGCCTACCCTTATTGAGCAGCGTCGGCGCATCGATTGCTTTTCTAAGCATTGCCGCTGCCGGCATCCTGTCGTCCTCGTCGCTGTTCTGGGCATTGCCCACCGCCCTGCTTGGTGGCGTATCTGCGGCAGCCGGGATCGCCGCCGTCAATTGCATCGCTAACTTAGCCGGTTTCTTTTCTCCCGCTATCGTGGGTTGGCTCAACGACGTGACCGGAAATCCGACGGCGGGCCTCGTTTTCATCGCTGCCGCCGTCGTGATCGGCGCGGTCCTGGTGTTTTTTGTGCCCGCCAAGTCGGTCAATCGTTAAGCCCGGTTTTTTTGGAGATAGTTTTATGAGCACGCCCGTCATCGAAGATCTGACGCTTGCCGAACGCGCTTATCGCATCCGGCGCAATGCCCTGCTGATGGGAGAGGTCCAAGGTCAAGGCTATATCGGCCAAGCGCTCGACATTGCCGACGTCCTAGCGGTCGCGTATTTCGGTGCGATGCGCTACCGACCCGCCGATCCCGACTGGGAGGGCCGCGATCGTTTCCTTTTATCCAATGGCCATTATGCGATCGCGCTGTACGCCGCCTTATTCGAAGCCGGTGTCCTCCCGCCGGAGGAGCTCGAAACCTATGGCAGCGATGACAGTCGGCTGCCGATGTCCGGCATGGCCAGTTATACGCCCGGCATGGAGATGTCCGGCGGCTCGCTCGGACAAGGGCTGACGATTGCAGTCGGTCGCTGTCTCGGCCTCAAGCGGAAAGGATCCCGGTCTTTCGTGTACACGCTTTTCTCGGACGGCGAACTCGACGAAGGCGCGATCTGGGAAGGATTGATGTCGGCGGCGCATTGGAAACTCGACAATCTGATCGCGATCATCGACGTCAATAATCAGCAGGCGGACGGGCCGTCGACGCAGATCATGGCTTTTGAACCCTTGCTACCCAAACTCGAAGCCTTTGGCTGGCACGTGCAACGGATAGACGGCAACGACATCGACGCGGTGCAGGAGGCATTCGACAACGCACGCAGCACGAAAGAGGCCAAGCCGCGCATCATTATTTGCGACACAAAGATGGGGTGTGGCGTCCCTTTCTTGGAAGCGCGGGAAAAGAACCACTTTATTCGCGTCGAGGCAGACGAGTGGCAGCTTGCCTTGGACGCACTCGATGAAACGTACGCGGGGAGCAAAGCATGAGTTCGATCATGGAAAAAAAACCACGCCTGAAAACCTCGGCGATGATCGCCTCGATCGCCGGTGACGGGCAGGCGACACGTTCCGCGCCGTTCGGTCATGCGCTGGTGGAGCTTGCCAGAAAGACGTCCGATGTCATCGGGATGACGGCGGACCTGGGAAAATACACCGATCTGCATATTTTTGCCAAAGCGTTTCCCGATCGTTTCTACCAGATGGGGATGGCAGAGCAATTACTAATGGGGGCCGCGGCGGGACTGGCGCATGAAGGCGCACAACCGTTCGTCACGACCTACGCGGTTTTTGCGACGCGACGCGCTTATGACTTCATTCACCAGGCGATTGCCGAGGACCATCTCGACGTAAAAATCGTCTGCGCGCTGCCGGGGCTGACCACCGGCTATGGGCCAAGCCACCAGGCTGCGGAGGATCTGGCCATGATGCGCGCAATGCCGAACATGACGGTCATCGATCCATGCGATGCGCTCGACATTGCGCAAATGGTGCCCGCCATTGCCGCGCACAAGGGGCCTGTCTACGCGCGGCTGCTGCGCGGCAACGTCCCCGCCGTATTGGACGAATACGACTACCAGTTCGAGTTGGGCAAGGCCAAATTATTGCGAGACGGCGCGGACGTACTGGTGATCGCCTCAGGCATCATGACGATGCGGGCGTTGGAAACGGCGAAGGCGCTCGAAGCGGACAATGTCGGCGTCGCCGTATTGCATGTTCCGACGATCAAGCCTCTCGATACAGAAAAGATCATCCGCGAAGCGAAGCGCGGCGGCAGGATCGTCGTGGTTGCGGAGAACCACACTGTAATCGGCGGCCTGGGAGAAGGCGTGGCGATGGCCCTGCTGACAGCCGGCGTGTCCTGTGTCTATAAACAGATAGCGCTTCCAGACGCCTTTCTCGATGCAGGGGCGTTGCCGACCCTGCATGATCGCTATGGCATCTCGACGAAGGCGATGGTCGATTCGATCAAGCACTGGCTGGGGCGCTGATCCGCCTCGATCAATACACCATCGCCTCGCCGACCGGACGATGTTTGAAACGACGGTGAACCCAATAATATTGATCAGGCAGCCGCGACACCTGCGTTTCCAGAAAGCGATTCATGACCGCGGCGTCTTCTGCTTCGTCATTCGACGGATAATTGGCCAGCGGCTCGAAAACCGTCAGTTTGTAGCCCTGAAAATCCGGCAGCACTTCGGTGACGAACGGCACGACTTGCGCCTTGCCCAGCTTCGCCATGCGTGACACCGACGTGAGCGTACAAGCCGGTACGCCGAAAAACGGTGCGAATACGGATCCTTGCACGCCATGGTCCATATCGGCTGCCAGCATCACCGGCACGCCACGCTTCAGCATCCGCAGACTGTCTTTGGCGCTGACGCTGCGCTCGATCATCTTTGCACCGAATCGCCCACGCTTTTGCCGCGCCAATTCGCACATCTCCTTATCGGACATATGCGTGTAAAGCGAGGCCACGGGAAATTTCGTCGAGTAATAGATGCAGCCCGCCTCGATGCCGACGAAGTGAAACCCCATGAAAATAGTCGGCGTGTCGGCGATAGTCGCCAGATCGATGCGACTTTCCACTTGCATCAGCCGATCGAGCTTGGCGGCGCTGCCGAACCACTGCACGCCCCGTTCCAGATAGCTTCGAATCACTTGCTGAAAATGCAGGCTACCCAGGCGATCGCGCTCGAGCAGTGTCTGCGTCGGAAAACAGAGCTGGAGATTGATCAATACGATCCGCTTGCGCCTACTCGGAATGCGGTACAGCAAGGCGCCGAGGAGACAACCAAACTGGCCGACCAAGCGGTAAGGTAAGGCGGCTGTCAGACGGAGCACAAAAACGCTCACGGAAAACCAAAATTGCTTCACAGCGTCTACCCACGTTGTCGACTGCACATACTGTTTTATACGGGTCCACGTACCATAAATGTATGGGAAATTGGACCATTTCGTAACGCGGACACGCTTATCAACGTTCTATCGTATAACGTCAATTCGGCAGAAATATTAAGGGATTCTGATATTTCCCGATATTTCTCCGCCTTTCGCGCGGGAAGATGCCAGAGAAGCGGTATGACAGGCGTTTTGGACGGCTAAATGCCACACCCGCCCCTTCCGCGTCGATGTACGCAGTGTAGGGCTTTGACGGCGTCCGTGGGTCTTGATCTGTTACGTCATGTTTCTAACGCGCGACGGAAACGCGCCGATAGCCGTTCCGCCGCTGACGCCGGCGATACTTATTCGCGATTCTCCGGCCACAAAACGGCCTGCGCGTGCATGCAAGTGTTCGTAGTGGGATTGACGGCGATACTCACCCCGCCAATTGGGTTGGCACCTTTGCTCAACGCATCGTTCACTTTGTCCGTCAGCGCCCTCGCCCCGTCGTCCAGGCACTCGCTACTGAAGGCGCCGCCGGTCGAGACGGCGATGATCTGATAGCGTCCCGTTACTTTGGTATTTCGCTCGGCGGCGGACGCGCCGCTCGACAATATCGCGACCGTGGCAAATGCGGCGATGCATCCGATCGTTTTGGTTTTACCCATCTTGACTCCCATCCTATGCAGGCTGATTGCGCCCTGTGGTGTGATCTTAGCATTGGGGTTGATCTGGTTTGGTTCGGTATCCGTCTGTTAGTTGCATAAAAGAATAAACCACGCCAATTTATGAGATTGCCGTCGCTTTGCGATCTTCTTAGCGTCCCATACTTTTTACTTATCGCCGATGCGGTGGCCCGAGCGCTCGAATTCTCATCCCGAAAACGGTCATGTCATCTCAGAATGCCGTATTTACTGGGCTGTACGCATCGAATGGGCCTGTTGTCCGCCGCTCTCCGCTGCTTCAATTGCGCTTATGTCCATGCGAACATGGTTAACCCTTACTTCCCCTCCTTCGCCTGAATCCCGTAACGTGCGTCACAGAGGATCGGGCTCGGCGCCAGCCAGCCGATCACCGTTGCAGCATCGGGATGACAAACCCTTAGAGATCGCATTTCGGCAAAGGAAACACCATGATCATCGATATCCATGGCCACTATACGACGGCGCCGAAAGCGCTCGAAACGTGGCGCAACCGGCAGATCGCCGGTATCAACAGCCCTTCCGAGATGCCCAAGCCTTCCGAGCTGAAGATCAGCGACGACGAGCTACGCGAGTCGATCGAAACGAATCAACTGCGGATCATGAAGGAACGCGGACTGGATCTGACCATCTTCAGCCCACGCGCGAGCTTCATGGCCCACCACATCGGCGACGTCAACGTCTCCAGCACCTGGGCGGCGATCTGCAACGAGTTGTGCTATCGCGTGAGTCAGTTGTTTCCGGATAACTTCGTGCCCGCCGCAATGCTGCCGCAAAGCCCGGGCGTGGACACGGCCAGTTGTATCGCTGAAATCGACAAGTGCGTGACGCAGTTCGGCAATGTCGCGATCAATCTGAATCCGGACCCGTCCGGCGGTCATTGGACCTCCCCTCCGCTGTCGGATCGCTACTGGTATCCGATCTACGAGAAGATGGTCGAGCACGACATCCCGGCGATGATTCACGTCAGCACCAGTTGCAACCACTGCTTCCACACCACCGGCGCGCACTATCTCAATGCCGACACGACGGCCTTCATGCAATGCCTGACGTCGGACCTGTTCAAGGACTTCCCGTCCTTGAAGTTCGTCATCCCGCATGGCGGCGGCGCCGTTCCCTATCACTGGGGCCGCTTCCGCGGGCTGGCGCAGGAAATGAAAAAGCCTTTGCTGAAGGATCATTTGCTGAAGAACATCTTTTTCGATACCTGCGTCTATCACCAGCCAGGCATCGATTTGCTGACCACCGTCATCCCGACCGACAACATCCTGTTTGCAAGCGAGATGATCGGCGCCGTGCGCGGCATCGATCCGGAAACCGGCCATTACTACGACGATACGAAGCGCTATATCGAGGCATTAAATATCGATGCCGCGACCCGTCACAAGATCTACGAAGGCAATGCGCGTCGCGTCTATCCGCGCCTGAATGCCATTTTGGAAAGCAAGGGGCACTGATATGTATGAACTCGGAGTGGTCTATCGCAACATCGTGCGTACCGATCGCGCAACGGCGGACCAATTGGGCAAGCTCGGCAGCGCCACGGTCCATGAAGCAATGGGCCGCGTCGGCTTGCTGCAGCCCTATATGCGGCCCATCTACCGCGGCGCCAGCGTCTCGGGCACCGCCGTCACGGTGCTGCTGCAGCCGGGCGACAACTGGATGCTGCACGTCGCCGCCGAACAGATTCAGCCCGGTGACCTGGTGATCGCCGCTTGCACGGCGGCGTCGACCGATGGCTTCTTCGGCGATCTGTTGGCCACCAGCTTCCAGGCGCGCGGTGCACGCGGACTGGTCATCGACGGCGGCGTGCGCGACATCGCCACGCTAACCGAGATGGGCTTTCCGGTCTGGAGCAAAGCCGTTTCGTCCAAGGGCACCGTCAAGGCCACATTGGGCTCGGTGAACATCCCCGTGGTGTGCGCCGGCGCCCTTGTCCATCCGGGCGATGTCGTCGTAGCGGACGACGACGGCGTGGTCGTCGTACCGGCCGCCCTCGCGGCATCGGTGCTGGACAAGGCCACGGCACGCGAGGCGAACGAGGAAGAGAAACGTCGTAAGCTCGCCTCGGGCGTACTCGGTCTCGATATGTACAGCATGCGCGAACCGCTCGCCAAAGCCGGACTGCGCTATGTCGACTGAACCGCGACACGGCCGTGCGCTGACAGGCATCTCCTCGATGGCGACGCGCGCACTGTTGTCGGCGGTCACCGCGCAATACGAACGCGAGACGCAGACGACGGTATCGATCGCGTCCATCGGCGGCGTCGATGCGGCAAAGCGCGTCGATGCCGACGAAGCGTTCGATATCGTCGTTCTGGCCTCGGATGCGATCGCCCGTCTTGTCGACGCAAAGAAGATCGTCCCGGACAGCGTTGTCGACGTGGTGCATTCGTCGATCGCTCTGGCCGTCAAGTCAGGGCGCGATGTTCCGCGCATCGCCACGGCCGCGGACGTCCGCAGCGCCGTGCTGCAGGCCCGGAGCGTCGGCTATTCGACGGGCCCCAGCGGCGTCCATATACGCCGCGTGCTGGCAGAGTGGGGGCTGACCGAAGACGACGTCGCGCCCGCGCCGAATCGACCGCGCATCGTGCAAGCACGGCCAGGCATTCCCGTCGGATCGCTGATCGCCGACGGCGAGGTGGACCTCGGCTTCCAGCAGTTGAGCGAGCTTCAGTCTGTCGAAGGCATCACCATCGTCGGCCTGCTGCCCGCCCCGATTCAAGCAGTGACGACGTTCTGCGCCGGGATCGCGACCACGGCGACCGACCGGACATCGGCAAGCGCATTCCTGGCTTTTCTGGCCTCGCCGGCGCTCGCCGAACTGAAGGCGGCACACGGCATGCAGCCGGCCTGAACGCCAGCACTTCGCGATAATCCGGTCGAGATTGCGGCACCGCATTAACGTTTTTTACGGAAAGGGGTAAAATCAGAACGTTTTTACACCCGTATTAACGAAATTTCGGTGCCTCGATGGAAAATATGATCGGCTATCGATGGTTGAGTCGCCACTACGGCGTGGATGCCATCCAGCCCTACCCCATCGAGAGCGACATCGGACCGACGCGTCGGACGACGCTGCACGACGGGACCGTTCGCGAAACCTACACCGCCGCCATGAAGCCGGCCGATACGCTGGCCGGACACCTCACCTTCGCGCTGAAGCATGAAGGGGTGTTTCTCGAATTGCTCGCGCGGCTTTTCGACGTCCTGCCGGTCGCCGAACTAATCGACTGGGTCATGGCCGAGCGTACCGGTCAATATGCCCGCCGCGCCGGCTTTCTCTACGAATGGCTCACCGGAACCACCCTGGAAGGTGTGCCGCCGGTGACGGGCGGCGCCTATGTCGAGGCACTCGATCCTAAACACTATATCGTCGGCACGACCCCGACGAACAATAAACGTTGGCATATCCGCGACAATGTGCCCGGCACGCGTGCATTTTGCGCGACGGTCCGGCGCACGAAGGCCGTCATCGCAGCCGAAACGTACGATATCGCGGCGCAGCTCGATGCGCTGCAGGCCGAATATGGCGTGGACATTCTTCGGCGCAGTGCCGTCTGGCTGACGTTGAAGGAAAGCCGCGCCAGCTTCCAGATCGAGCACGAACAGGATCGTCGCGACCGCATCAAACGCTTCGCCGAGGTGATGGAGACACGGATCGGCCTCTATGATCGGCCGCTCGACCGCGAGACGCTGGCCGAACTGCAACGCGAGGTTATCGGCGATCGGACGACGATCACCCGCTTCGGCATACGCCAGTCGCCGGTCTTCGTCGGCGCCACCGAGCATTTCCGCGATGTCATTCATTACATCGCGCCGCACTGGGACGACGTCGACGGCATGCTGGATGGCTTGGAAGCGTTTCTGGCGACGACGATAGGCGCCTCGGCGATCGCACGCGCCGCGGTGCTGGCCTTCGCTTTTGTCTATATTCACCCATTTGTCGACGGCAACGGCCGGATTCATCGCTTCTTGATCAACGATATCCTGCGCCGCGACGGCGCGGTACCGCGTCCTTTCGTATTGCCGGTCTCGGCGGCGATCACCAGCCGTGCGCAATACGTTGCCGCTTACGATCAAGTATTGGAAACATTGTCGAAACCGCTGATGCAGCGCTACGGGCAATTCGCCTCGTTCGGCGCGCACCAACGTTATCCCGACGGCGTCCTGTCGAGTCTGGATTTCACCGCCTATGCGGACGCCCGCTTTGCCTGGCGTTATCCGGACCTCAGCGCACATACCGAATACCTTGCCGATTTGATCGATCGCACGATCCGTACCGAAATGCGTCAGGAAGCCAAGCTGATGCGTGACTGGGATAACGCGCGAACGGCGGTAAAGGACATCCTCGATGGCCCGAATACCGATATCGATCGCATCATTCGCGGCGTCCGCGATAATCAATGGCGTGTCTCGCATAAGCTGAGCAAGGAATTCCCGATCATCGAATCGGCCGGCCTTGGCGAGGCGATCATCGAGGCGATTCGGACGGCCTTCGACGATGCCGATGTCGGGCACGACGCATAAACACGCATCCCGCCCGGCATGTAATAAATTTACACTCTCATCCCGAAATACGCCGCTTGCGTCTTTTTTGTCCGCCTAGAATGCCGCATGCGATGTAATGTTATTACCTAGGGAGAGGTGATGCAATCTCATGCAACGGCAGTGAATAACGGGACGGAATCGCTTGCGCGCAAGCGCGCCGCCTACGGCGCATCGGTCGGAACGCTGATCGAATATTACGATTACTACCTGTATGGCCTGGCGGCGGCCACGATTTTCCCGAAAGTGTTTTTCCCGGGCCATGACGTGACGATGGCGCAGCTGGCGTCGTTCGCCTCGTTTGCCGTCGGCTTTTTGCTGCGCCCGTTGGGCGGCATCGTGTTCGGGCATATCGGCGACCGTGTCGGCCGTAAAGCCGCGCTGATGATCACCGTGATCGGCATGGGGCTTGCAACCGCCGCGATCGGCCTGATCCCGTCCGCGCAACACTGGGGCGCCCTGTCGCCGTTGCTACTGATCGTATGTCGCAGCTTTCAAGGCCTATTCGTCGGTGGCGAGATGGGCGGCGCCGCGACACTGATCGTCGAGCATGCGCCGCCCGGCAAGCGCGGCTTCTACGGCTCCCTGCTGATCGTCGGCGCCGGCATCGCGAATGTCCTCTCGGCCGGCCTGATGGCCTTGCTCGCACGCAATCAAACGTGGTTCCTGGATTGGGGATGGCGGCTGCCGTTTCTGTTCTCGCTCGTGCTGGTGCTCATCGCCACGGTGCTTCGGTCGCGTATCGAGGAATCGGACGAGTTCAAACAACGACAGCGCGAGACGCAGCGTGGACAGCAGAAGCGCCGTGCGCCGCTGTTCGAGGCGATCGTCAAGCACCCGAAGAACGTCGTGCTCGGGATTCTGATGGGCCTCGTACAAAGCATTGCCGGCTACGTCATCCTGACCTTCGGCCTGTCGCTCGTCGTCAAGCAAGGCGTGTCGCCGCAAGTCGGTTTCATCGGCACCTTCATCGTCGGCATACTGCAGATCTTCATGGCACCGGCCTGGGGCGCGCTGTCCGATCGCATCGGCCGGCGCACGCTGTATATCGCCGCGGCCATCGCCCTCGCCGTCTTCGTCTATCCGGTCCTGCTGCTCTACCAAACCAAAGAGCCCATGCTGATCTGGCTCGGCATGGTCATCGGTTTCGTCATACCGGGCGTGGCGATGCAGGCAACGTTCCAGACGATGCTGACGGAGATGTTCGACGTCGCGGCGCGCACGACAGGCGTGGGGCTCGGGTATCAACTGTCCAACGTCTTCGGTGGCGGCTTCGCCCCGATGATCTGCGTGGCCCTGGTCGCCTCGGCGGGCGGTGCGGTGTGGCCGGTCTTGATCTACGTCTCGGTGATTGCCGCGGTCAGTGTGCTGGCGACGATCTTTGCCTCACTGCGGCCGGACCACGCGATAAAATAGGCCTCCGCCGTCGCTGTTTTTTGAGAAACGGCAAGGCACGACCGCGTCGCCGACAAGCGCCGAGGCCGTGCCGCGCAACTGTGTTTTTGATGACCGATCTACTCAAAAAGCTGCATGACCGCCTGTCCGATCTGCCCGATGCGCAACAACGAGTCGCCCGATGTGTTCTGGACGCGCCTCGCGCCGCCGTCGGTGCGACGGTAGAGCAACTGGCGCTGCAAGCCGGCGTGTCGATGCCGACCGTCGTTCGCACATGCCGCGTCTTCGGGTATGCCTCGGTCAGGGAGTTCATGCTGGCACTGGCGCAGGATCTGGCGGTCACCGGCTCCTACCTGCATCGTAGCGTGCTGCCCGAAGACGGCACGCGGCAGGTCGTCAGCAAGATCATTCATGCGGCGGTATCGTCGCTGACGGACCTGAATCGCCTGATCGATATCGCCATGATCGAACGCGTGGTCGAGCATCTGGCGACGGCGCATCGCATCGATTGCTACTCCGTCGGCGCCACCTCCACCTTCATGGCGCAGGAATTGCAAAGTCGCCTGTTCCGACTGGGACGCCCGGCGAATGCGATATTCGACTTCCATCAGCAACTGGTTTCCGCGAACGACCTCGGGCCCGGCGGCGTGGCGTTCGTGATTTCACACGTCGGGCGCATGCCGCATACCTTGGAAGCGGCCAAATTCGCGCGCGCGCAAGGCGCGATCGTCGTCGCGCTGACGCAGCCCGGCACCCCCTTGGCAAAGATCGCGGATTTGCCGTTGTTGGTCTCGGTGCCGGAGGATGCGGTCATGCGCGTAGGCACGGAGGCCTATCTCGCGCATCTCGTGGTAATAGAAGCGCTGATGGTCTGTCTGGCGCAAAAGCTCGGCCCGGGTGCCACGCGTGGCCTGCGCCAGTATCACGATCTTCTCCGCGTCCATGGCTTCGATAGCGCCGAAGGACCGGATCTCGGAACGGACACGACGGCCTGAGCACACCTCGCCGACCTCGTCCGGCAAGGCACCCCACCCCACAACACCCCAAAACCTCGCATCGCGGCGGCGCCACGATCCAATGCCTGGCTCAGAGTGCGACAGCCTGCAGCGCAAGCTCGCTGTCGCGTCCACGCCGCTTGCGTCGACGCAGCGTCACGGGGGCCTGCGCGATCCCGCTCCACGCCTCCACCGCGCGACGCACCGCGCAGTCGAAAGACACGTCTTCGACCAGACAGCCGTCATCGATGGTGATGCGCCACACGGTACCGATGCGCGTGCTGCGGATGCGGCCATCCTCCATCAAATCCGCGTACCAACGCCACAGACGTGCATCGTCGATATTCGCACTCGCGGCGGCACGCAAACGTGCTATTTCGAGACTATGGTGATTCGTGCCCACCGTCACTCCTTTATGCCGCCGCGGCCTGGGGTTCGCTCATCTCAGAATGCAAAGCAACTGCAGCCCAACGCACCCCAGAATCCATTGGCGTCGCCGATGGGAACATTGCTGCGCCATGCAAAGGCGTGCGCGTGCTGGTGCACGCCGCAAAGCTTCACGCAGGCATCGCTGCAGGACGGATCCGTCGCCGCACGTGCTTGCGAGGCGAGCGGCCGATACCGCGCATAGCCGCCGAATTCCGCCACCGGCGACCAGGACGGACTCACCGGCAAAGCCGGCGGCGCCAATGTCTCGAAATCGCCGTCGGCATAGACGATCCGTCCATTGACCACGGTCAAGTTCGACGTCAGGTGTTTGATGTCGTCTTCGTCGATCGAAAAATAGTCGTCGCTCAATACCGCGAAGTCGGCGTACTGCCCGACCACCAAGGCCCCCTTCTTGGTTTCATCGTTTGAAAACCAGGCGCTGCCGACCGTGTAGCGCCGCAACGCTTCCATCCGGTCCAGACGATCGCGTACCGCATACATCTGCGTGCCGCCGACCGTGCGGCCCGACACCATCCAGAACAGCGAAACGAAGGGATTGAAGCTCGCCACACGCGTCGCATCGGTCCCGGCGCCCACCGGCAGACCGGCCGCCAGCATCTTGCGAATGGGGGGCGTATGTGCGGCGGCTTCGGCGCCGTAACGGGAAATGAAATACTCGCCTTGATAGGCCATCCGATGCTGCACGGCGATGCCGCCGCCAAGCGCGGCGATTCGATCGATATTGCGTTCGGTGATCGTCTCGCAATGATCGAAAAACCAGCGCAGGCCATTGAAGGGCGTATCGGCGTCGACGCGTTCGAATACGTCCAGGAAGCGCGCGATCGATTCGTCGTAGGTCGCGTGCAGCCGGAAAGGCCAGCGGTTTTGTACCAGCAGACGCACCACCGATTCCAGCTCGTCCTCCATCCCGTCGGGAAGATCCGGGCGAGGCTCCAGGAAGTCCTCGAAATCGGCCGCGGAAAATACCAGCATTTCCCCGGCGCCATTGACCTTCAGAAAATCATCGCCATCGCCCGGGCGCGTCGCCTTGACCCACTTCGTGAAGTCCTCGATTTCACGCTTCGCGTTTTGCGTGAAGAGGTTGTAGGCGATGCGCATCGTCAGTTCGCCGCGTTTCGCCAGATCCATGATGACGGCATAGTCGTCCGGATAGGCCTGATAGCCGCCGCCCGCGTCGATCGCGCTGGTCACGCCGAGGCGATTCAACTCACGCATGAAATGCCGCGTCGAATTCGCCTGATCGGCGAGTGGCAATTTCGGGCCCTTGGCCAGCGTGGCGTAGAGCAATCCGGCGTTGGGACGCGCGATCAGCATGCCGGTGGGATTACCCCGCTTGTCGCGTTGAATCTCGCCGCCAGGCGGATTCGGCGTCTCGCTGGTATAGCCGACCGCGCGCAGGGCGGCGGCGTTGAGCAAGGCGCTGTCGTATAGATGCAGGATAAAGACCGGCGTATCGGGCGCGATCGCATTGATCTCGTCGAGCGTCGGACCGCGCTTCTCGGCAAACTGAAACTCGTTCCAGCCACCGACGACCCGCACCCACTGCGGCGCCGGCGTGCGCGCCACCTGCGCACGCAACATCGCCAGCGCGTCATGCAGCGACGGCACGCCGTCCCAGCGCAGCTCCATATTGAAATTCAGCCCGCCGCGGATGACGTGCAGATGGGAATCATTGAGGCCGGGGATGACCGTTCGGCCGTTCAAATCGATCCGTCGGGCATCGTCACGCGCCCACGCCATCACCTGCGCCTCGCTACCGCTGGCGACGATCTTGCCGTCGGCGATGGCGAGCGCGGTGACGAAGGAACGTCGCGCGTCCTGGGTGGCGATCTTGCCGTTGTACACCACCAGATCGGCTATGCGGTTCACTTGTTCGACTGCGCTCATCATCCATCCTTCAGGAAAGTCGGCCGATCCCTCCCGATACGCGCGACGCGCACGTCATCGCATCGTTGGGATCCGAAGCGACAGCCTAACCAGTGCAGAATCCCCGGTCCTGACGAAAATCTGAAATGTTCTGAAAGATGTGCGCCCTGCGTCGGACGCGGATACGCATTACGCGGCGTACCAGAGCGGCATATCGCCGTCATGGCTGAAACGCGCCGCACCCGATGCGGCGTCCGTCGATGCCGCCGACATACCGGCGTCGCGCGCCGACTTCGAGACCGGTCTCGGCTTCGTACCCCACGGGGTGCCGCGCCTACCGCTCCAATCGGCCAGCGTGCCCGGCGCCTCGCCCTCGGCCCGCTCGATCGATTCGAACTTGGCTTGCAGCCGCACGTTTTTGGTATGAAGCAACCAGTTGGCTTCGCCGGCCTCGATCAATTTGTCGAGGGCGAAATGCCGAGTCGATCGCAGCATGCCATAACGGTTGCCGACGCCTCCACCGCTCGCCTCGCCCGGCAGCGCCGATTCGGTGCGAACCAAGGATTTGGCGACCAATCCGTAGAGTGCGTGGAACACGTCTTCGCCGTTCAACCGATTGCAGGAAACGGCATTGCAGGCCGCCCCCAAGGTGAACGCTTGCTCGAAAAGCGATAGTCGCCGAAAGACCGCCTGTTCGAAGTCGCTGAGCATGTCATAGCTCCACTGCAGCATCGACTGCAGCGTACGATGCCGGCGCGGCGCGCCGCGCACGCCATTGGACAACGTCAACATGCTGGCATCGAGCTGCGTCATCAGCGCACCCAGCCCGATCAATTCGGCGCGTTGCGCCGCCAGTTCGATGGCCAGCGGCAAGCCATCCATCAGACGGCAGACGCTCGCCACCATCTGAATCGGAAACGCCGCATCGTTTTCATGTGCGCTCAGCACGCGCCCGCGTTTCATGAACAACTGGACCGCGGGACTGCGTCGCGCTTCGGTATCGCTAGCGTGGACGCCCGGCACGGCAAGCGGACCGACACGCCATAAACACTCGCCCGCCATGCCCAGCGGCTCGCGACTCGTCGCCATCACGCGCATCTCCGGACAGGCGGCCATCGCGTGCTGACACAGGGCGATGGCGGCATCGATATCGCGCTCGCAACTCTCGAGCACCAGCAGGACCGGCCCGGAACGGCCTGCCGTGTCGGGCCAATGCCGAGGGTGATTGCCCCGAATACTGTTTGCGCCGTGGGGCGCGTCGCGATCATCCCCCTTGCGCGCATCGTCGGGGTCGGCGACGTCGGCAAGGTCGAGGCACTCCAGGCGCGCCCCGGTCCGCTCGCACCAGCTCCGAGCGAATGCAAACGCCAATGCCGTCTTCCCGACGCCCCCTGGACCGAGCAGCGTCACGAAGGGCTCCGCCGAAAACCGCTCCATCAGGTCCGCCAGCATCGATTCGCGGCCGATCAGAAGCGGACCCCGTACCACGCGTTGCAAGGTAGGCGACAGCGGATGCTGCGGCACGGGCGCCATCGGCGTCGCCATCACCGTCACGGCGCCGACCTCGCCAACGGTTGCGCCGATGCCCTGCATCGCCTCGGCGGCATGGTTCGCCTCCGTCACTGCGACGGGCACGCTGTCGGGCGCCGCCAGCCGATAACCCCGGCCGGCAATCGTTTTGATCCATGCTTTGCCCAACAACTTGCGCAGCGCGGAGACATGGACCTGAATATTGTTATCGATGACCACCGCATGCGGCCAGACGGCGGCCAGGATGGCATCCTTGGACACGATGCCTCCGTCGGCCGCGATCAGCAGCTCGAGGATGTCGAACGCCCGCATGCTGATAGGCTGCGGGATGCCATCAAGATAGACTTCGCGTCGTGCCAGCGACACGTCCAGCCGATCGAATCGGTGCATGATGTTCTCGCTCAATAAACAGCGCTCCAAGCTCGAATGATCCGGATATAACCACCGCCCGGACGCAATGCGTATCGGGCGCGTGGGGCATCCTAGCCCGGCACGATGGATCCGTCTTGGCGAATACTGACCCGTTTTGTCGAAAATTGCGCCGAAGCGGGCATCATGGCCGTCGGATGCCGCACGTGCGACGCGTCGATCCGCGCGCCCTCACCGCCGACTTTCCGACATGATCCCATGGCGACGTCGCCACTGGCCCGGCGAGACGCCGACGACCTTGGAGAAGACGCGCGTGAAATGCGCTTGATCGGAAAATCCGCAGGCACTGGCCACATCGACCAGCGTCATCGCACCCTGCGCCAGCCACACCTGCGCACGCGCAATACGTTGGGTCAGTTGCCATTGGTACGGCGTCTGCCCCATCGATCCCCGAAACGCCCGAATGAAATAGCTCGGGGATAGCCGACATTCGGCGGCGATCGACTCGATCGATACCCCGACGCCGGCACCGGTGGCGCTCAGCAACTCTTTCGCACGCGCCACCTGCGGCGCCGACAGAACGGCACGGCGCGGCTGGGTCGTGACAGGGCTGCCCGCGTATTGCGAGACGAGATGGCAGCCTACCGCCAAGCCGATCTGTTCCAAAAAAAGCGCCTGCGAGTCGTCCGGCAAGGCAAAAGCCGGCAGCATGGCGCGCATCAGATGCCCGAGCGTATCGTCGCGACAGCCGGTGCGATTGCGCAAACCGCCGACGGGGCGCCGCGTGACATCGGCGCCGAGCCGCGCCAGCCAGTCGTGACTGAATTCCACCAGCATGAAATCGAAGGCGCCCGACAGCGCCGCGCGATAGGGATCCGCGAAATCGCGGATATAGATCGCGTTTTCCGAGAAATCATGGGTCGCGGCACTCCGGCCGCGCAGGAGTCGGCGTCGATGGCCGCCGCGCAGGGAGACGCCCAGCAGAAAGCCGCGATCCGCCGCCGGCGTTTCGACCTCGATGGCGACATCCTGCCCCGCGTATTTACGATGAAAACGAAGGGCACCCGCGTCGCGTTGCCGACTCAAGGTCAGGCGATCCAGTGCGCAGCCCAATCCATCCACCGGTGCGGCGGAGGGTAAGACGTCGTGGCATCGATTCTCGGTGATCACGGGCGTATTCTCCGAAAACGTCGAAAACGCGATAAGCGCGCGTTCTCCAGCACGCTTAACTGTAGTAATGCGTAGTAAAGTGCGGCACGCGGCGCGCCATTGATCGCATGCGTGCCGCAGTATAAATCATGTCGATTTTCCGTGCTGCGATGCAGTGTGCCGTTTGTGCCCGGCATCTCGGGCGAGCACCTTTTATGTCGCGCGACACCGTCCCACTATGTGGCAAGGTGGCTTGTCCTTCCCCGCGTCGTGCCTTGCCGACCGACGACGGGCTGGTCGATCGGCTGCGCAGCAATTCCCGCTTGGCGATGATGTCGCGGCGATAATCGATCATCGCGTCGTGCGCATGATCGCGTGCTTTTTCCAGGCGTTCGCGCGTGGGCGACTCGCTTGGAAACGCCCCGAAAAACGTCAGGTAGTCGGCGCGATAGCTTTGCGGCGGCTACGCCTCGTAATCGCGGTTGTCCTGATCGGTGTTGTCCCAATCCAAGAAGGCCGGGGCATGGCGTTTCATCGCCTTGCTCAGCGCGACATGCGTCAGGTAGATGGCCGTGCAGCCGGCGCTGTTACGCACCTGCCCGCGCAGGTAGGTCATGCAGTGCTCCGGCGCATCGAGCCAATGCGCCATCACCGATGTCGTGAGAAGGGGCGCCTCCTGGATATCGACGTTGCTTGCGGGCAAATTCATCACGGCCACGCGATGGACATGCTCGCTGACCAACGCGCGCAGATTCGCGATGGTCGGCCGGTCGAGCGTGATCGGTCAGCGTCGCGCCGTCGGGCACGTGGATCGTCTGGCCGTCCGCCGCCAGCGTGACGCTCGGCGCACGCGGCACTGCGGGAACGGGTATCGCCGACGCCGCAGATGCCGCGGATGCCACGCGCTCCGCGGTGCCGAAGACGACGTGCGCGCGTCGGATAGATGGGCGCTCAGGTTTTTGGGATAAGCGACACTTCGCGCAGCGCTTCGGGCGTTGCCGTGCCGAAACCGAAGAATTCGAGATAGGCCGGGATCATCTCGTACAACATATCGGTACCGACCTGGACCTGACAGCCCTTTTCCCGCGCCGCCTGCAGTAGCGGCGTATAGACCTTCGTCATCACGACTTCACCCACGAAGGTTTCCGGCGCGATGCGATCGACATCGAACGGGATCGGATCGCCTTCCTTCATGCCCAGCGGCGTCGCATTGACGATCAGGTCATAGCCGTGCGGATCGCGTGAGCCGACATCGACGCGCAAAGCGGGATAGTGCTGCTTCAGCCGCCCCGCCAGCGCATCGACGCTCTGGGTCTGGGTATCGAAGAGCATCATCTCGGCGACGCCCGCGCCGGCCAGCGACGCGGCAATGGCGGAGCCGACACCCCCGCTGCCTAGCACCAGCACGCGCGCGCCCTGCAGGACCTTGCCTTTGCGCAACACGCCGCGCACGAAGCCCGCGCCGTCGAACTGGTCGCCCAGCAGGCTCCCGTCCGGGCGCTTGAGAATCGCGTTGCAGGCACCGGCGATCGCCGCTGTAGGCGTGACCTCGTCCATCAATTCGCTGGTGACGATCTTATGCGGCATCGTCACCAGCGCGCCGGTGATGTTGGTCAACTTGAACAACGTCGGTATGAAGCTGCGATAGTCGTCGGGCACCACGCCCATCGGCACCACCACCGCGTCGATGCCCTGCTTGTCGAACCAAGGATTGTAGATCAGCGGTGCCTTGAAACCCTCGGTCGGATAACCGAGGTGCGCGATCAACGTCGTCTTTCCGGAAATCATAAAATGCTCCACCCCTTCAATGTCATGCGCCGGCGATCCGGCCGATGCCTCAGTCCAAGGGGATATCGACACGGCGCACATCGCCGATAATAAAAATATACGACAAGGCGCCCAGCAGTGCTGCCGCGCCCACATACGTCAACGCGTAAAAGAACGAACCGGTCTTCGCCACGATCAGGCCAATCACCAGCGGCGTGATGATGCCGGCCAGGTTGGCGCAGAAATTGAAGATGCCGCCAGTCAGACCCATCAGCTTCTTCGGCGCGATGTCCGAGATCAGCGTCCAGCCCAGTCCCACCATGCCTTGCCCGAAGAAAGCGAACGACAGGATGGCGATGACGACGGCGTCGTTGTTGACGAAATTGGCCGAGATGATCGTCGAGGCCGCCAGCAGGCCGAAGATGATCGGGGCCTTGCGTGCGATGCTTGCCGAGCCCGTGCGCTTCAGCAATGCATCGGAGATCCACCCGCCCAGCATCACGCCGATAGCGGCCGCCAGGAACGGCATCACAGCGAAGAAGCCGACTTTCAACCAACCCATATGGCGCTCGGTGGCCAGATAGGTCGGGAACCAAGTCAGGAAGAACACCAGCGTCGTGTTACCGGCGAACTGGCCCAGGCAGGCACCGGCGATCTGCCGCTTGCCCAACAAGGCACGCACGCGGCCCCAGGAGAAGCCCATCGGCTGCTCGCTCTTCGATTCCAGGCCACCGCCTTCGGCGATGTAATCCAGCTCGGCACGGTTGACGGTCTTCGAGTCGCCCGGTTCGCGATAGATTACCCACCACACCAGCGCGAACAGGATGCCGATCGCGCCGACGACGATGAACAGCGCACGCCAGCCCCACGTGCCCATCAACCAGAACAAGGCCGGTGCGAAACAGGCCAGACCCAGGTATTCACCCACCGTGTAGATCCCGGTGGCACGCGCGCGCTCCTGCTGCGGGAACCACGTCGCGACGACGCGGCTATTGGTCGGAAAGCACGGGGCTTCGCTGGCACCCAACAGAAAGCGCGCCAGCAGCAAGGACTTCAAGCCGAAGGCGAAGCCCTGCACTAGCGTGAAAGCCGACCAGAACGCGAGCGACAGCGCATACGTCAAGCGGCTACCGAAACGGTCGAGGAACAGGCCGCCGGGAATCTGGAAGAATGCATAGGTCCAGGAGAATGCCGAGAACACGAGGCCCATGATCGCCGCATCGATGCCCAGCTCTTTCGTCATCGTCGGTGCGGCAATGCCGAGGACCGTGCGGTCCATGTAGTTGATCATCGTGGCAATCGCCAGCAAGGCGAGGACGACGAAGCGCACGCGCGTGCGTCGAACGGCACGCGTATCGGCCTGTGCATCGGTCCCTGGTTCCCCGCTTCCCCGTTGCGGGTTGTCACCGGTGAGGTGTCGCATTGCTCTCTCCTGAGGCCGTTCCCGGCGCTGAATCCGCCGAATTTTTCCGCGCGCCGTCTTTTTGATCGCGGCGCGGGCATCGGCTGTTTGCTGAACACGCAAGATCCCGGCTATTGAAATCGGGCCCTTTCGTGGGGACCAGGCGATGCGACATCCCGCCGCATTGCCTGCATGACGCAAAATGTACGAACTAGTACGTTAACGTGTCAACTGCCCCGGCAAGGCGGAAATAGCGCGTCACTGCGGTCAGCACGATTCGAGAGATGCAAAAAATTGCATCGAAATCAATTGCTTCCGATGCCTCTATCTTAAATTTTTGCAGGCATCGCTGTCATGCAATAAGGCCCGGCCTGCGGGTAAACCTGATCCCTGAGAAGCAATAAAAAAGCCGAACCGTGGCTAAACGGCTCGGCTTTTACCTGCCTTGTCATGGTCTGACGCCGACTCGTTTCGACAAGACGCGCGCGCGCGAATCAGTACTTCGGCGTGCCTCGCTTGCGCCCCCGATTCACGCCGATCAGCACGCATAGCAGGATCACCAGCAACACGATGGCGATGCCGATACCCAACCCCCAATGCGCCAGCGACAGCAGCGGCGACGGCGCGCCGCCCGAACGCAACACGGCAACATCGGCGGCACTGACGGGCTCGGCCGGGTGCCCGTAGTTCGCCATCAGATAGTTCGTCAGCGTCGCCACTTGCGTGTCCGACAGCTTATCCGCGAAGGCCGGCATGTCCACCGGCAGCAGGCCCTTGCTGTCCTGCTCGGCCGCTTCGGCGGTCGTGATCAAACGGTCGGCCGCCGCGGCACTCGCCCCATTCGCCGTGGCCGCCTCCTTGCTGGGATGCGACACGCCTTGCAGGATCGCCATCACCAGATTGTCGGTCCTCGCATGCCCCAGCGCCGTGTTGTGGAACAACGATGGCAGGCCGCCATCGGCACTGCCCTGGCCATTGGCCTGGTGGCAGCTCGCGCAATTCGCGTCATACAGCTGCGCGCCGCTGGCCTTGTTGGCGTCGTCTGGCCAGGGCTGCAGGCGCACGGCGTCCGGCTGCTGCGTCGGCGCACCCCAGGCATACGGCGCCGACGTGTCGGCCGCGTCGTGCACGGCGGGCACCGATTGCAGATACACGGCCATCGCCCGCAGGTCCGCATCGCTCATGTGCTGGAAACTGTGTTCGATCGCTTCGGCCATCGGGCCGGCAGCCTGCGCCTTGCCCGCCGCCACACCGGTCTTCAGGTAGGAGACGATCTCGGCTTCGCTCCAGCCGCCGATGCCGCTGTGCGCATCGGAAGTGATGTTCGGCGCGTACCACGTGCCCACCGTCCCGCCTGCCAGCGCCAGCTTGTCGTTTTCCGCCATCAATGCATTCCGCGGCGTATGGCAGGTGCTGCAATGCGCGAGGCCTTCCACCAGATAGGCGCCACGATTCCATTCGGCGCTCTTCGCGCTATCCGGCTGGAAGCGATGCCCGTCGAGGAAGAGCAGATTCCACGCGGCCATCGACAGTCGAATGTTGAACGGGAACGGCAAGGCCGTCGGCGGCGCGGCATGATCGGCGGCCGGCACCCCCTTCATGAAGTAGGTGTAGAGCGCGTGGACGTCCTCGTCGCTGACTTTCGCATACGAGGTGTAGGGCATGGCCGGATACAACTGCGCGCCGTCGGCACGCTTGCCTTCACGCAAGGCCGCGGCAAACTGCGCCTCGGTGTAGCGACCGATGCCATCCTGCTGCGACGGCGTGATATTCGTCGAATAGATCGTGCCGAGCGGCGTCGCGATCGGCAATCCGCCGGCGAACGGCGTACCGCCCTTCGCGGTGTGGCAGGCGATGCAGTCGCCGGCCTGCGCGAGATAGCTGCCGCGCGCGATCAGCGCGGACTCGCTTTCCGGCGCCGCCGGCGTTTGCGCAAAGGCCATGCTTGCGGGGAGCAGGCAGGTGGCGGCCAGCAGCAGCGGCGCGCGCGGCACCAGGCGACGCAAAGGGGCCATCAGGAAGCGCATCATCATGCCCCCTTCAGGATGTGATCGACGGTGCGCAGCGCCAGCGCGGCGCCCGTCAGTGTCGAGTTGACCGTCGCCGCCGTCGGCATGACGCCGGTGCTCGCCAGGAACAGATTCTCGTGATCGTGCGTGCGCCCGAACGCATCGCACACCGAGTCGCTCGGGTCATGGCCCATCGATAAAGTGCCGGTGATATGTTGGTTATTGCTGTAGACGCCGTCCGGCGACTTGCGCAGATTGGTGCCGCCCATCAGCGCCGCGATCTTCAGATAGAAGTCCATCGACGCCTGCATGCCTTTCTCGACGTAGTCGCTCATCCGATACTCGACGGCCGGCCGCGGCAGACCCATCGCATCCTTCTGGTCACTGAGGAAGATACGGTTGCGAGGATCCGGCAGGATTTCCAGCACGTTCTTCAAGCTGGTCTGGCGTGCCGCACGATGGCGGATCTGCTTTGCCAATTCGGGACCATAGACGCCTTGGTCGATCAGGTTCTGCGTCACCGACAGCACTTGCGAGGAATTGCTGATATCCACGCGGAACGCCGCGTGTTCGCCGCGGAAGTCGCCGTCGCGCATCATCTGGATCGATGACGGGCTCATCGGCCCGCGCCCGGCCCAGACCTCGTCCTCCGCCTCGAAGGTCAGCGAATTGCTCGGGTGATCCATCAAGTTGCGCCCGACCGTACCCGAGCTGTTGGCCAAGCCGTCCTTGAACTTGTCGCTGGCCGACATCAGCAGCAGGCGCGGACTTTCGATGCCATTCGCGGCGACGATAAACGTCTTGCCGGTCACGCGATGCGAGACCTTGTTGCGATCGTAGTAATGCACGGCGACGATCTTGCCGCGGGCATCGTGTTCGATCCGATAAACGACTGCGTTCTCGACCAGACGCGCACCGGCCGCCTCTGCCGCATCGGCGGCCAGGCCACCGTGATATTGCGCATCGATCGGACAGATCGGCATGCAGTTGTTATTGCCGCAACAGGCCGGACGACCGTCATAGCTCCGGCTGTTGCGCGCGGTGGTATTGGTCACCACCGGAATGCCGGCCGGTGCCAACCGTTCGCGAAAGCGCTGCTCCAGATAGGATTCGGTTACCGGCTGCATCGGAAACGGCTTGCTGCGCGGCGAACCGTTATCCACCGGACCGGAGACGCCCATCTTGACTTCGGCTTCGTAATAAAACGGTTCGAGCGCCGCATAATCGATCGGCCAGTCGCGACCGATACCATAGAGCGACTTGATCTTCATATCGTTCGGCAACACGCGCCACGCTTGCGCCGCCCAGTGCCAGGTCGTGCCGCCGACGATACGAATATATTCGGGCTCGTACGGATAGGGCCCTTTTTGCACGATGTAGTTGTTCTTCTCCGGCTTATACAACGGATGCGGCGACCACTCGGAGAAGGGATAAGGCGACATGAAGTCGTTCTTGCGCGGCGAATTGCGGAAGTTCGCGACGATATGCGCGCGGTCGATACGCGGTCCCGATTCGAGGATCAGCACCGACGCGCCCGCCTGGGCGAACTTATGCGCCGACAGCGAGCCGATAATGCCCGAGCCGATGACGACGACATCGGCATTCGTTGGCACCGGACCGCGGGGGCCGGCAGTATCGTTTGATGAGCTTGACATGGTCTGTGTGGACAGGCAGGGAGCGCGCGGACGGCCGGCCCTGCTTATTGTTCGATTTCGGTACGTTGGTGATGCGGATAGAGGCCACCGGGCCCTGCGGCGGACGGTGCGCGATGCGTTGCAACGCAAGGCGGAACCGACGCGCGGCGGGATCCTCGGTTAGACCATCGGCGGCAAGGTGAGCGTCGACGGATCGACGCGCCAGGTGCCGTAGCTGCCATACGCGTAGCTCGGCGGGCGCAAACGATCCGCCGTCACCCGATACATCAGGCTGCTGACATAGGTCAGCGCCCGCGCCTTCGTGCCGCTGCCGACCACGCCGATGAACCAGGCACCCAGGATCCGGCGCGGCAGCGCGGCGAACGGCGCCTTTGCCGCATCCAGCGCGGCCTGCCACTGCAGCGGATCCGCGGGCTGGCCCTTGAGGAAGGTGTCGAGCGCCACGCAGGCGTCGCCGAATCCGGCGTCCTGCTGTTGCAGCGCCGCCAGCAACACCTCGGCTTGCGTGGCATCCAGCGGAATGTCGCCGCTGAGGGCATGGGAGACGCGCAAAAACGCCGCCCGTGCTTCCGCGCTGATGACGGCAGCGGGCGCCGTGGACGCGGCGGGAACGCCATCGGCGGCCCAGGCCTTGTGCTGCCACAGTCCGCCGAGCAGCATCGGCAGCCAGGGCGCCGTGCCCAATGCCAATGCCCCACCAATAAAAAAGCGGCGGGCGGTATCGATGGGCGGGGAATGACGGGCGGTCGAGACATCGGCCGCGTGCGCGACGGCGCGTGAGGCGGCGGCGTCCGGTGCTGGCGCCTGCGTCGTCCTGGGTAAACCTGATTGCATTTTTGGGACCCCTTGTTCTTATGCTTCTTACGAAACGGGCCAATTATGGCTAGGGCAAGCTTTCAGGGTCCAATGCGATTTCTGTCGCCGACGATTCACAAAATGAATGAAGGACCGGTCGCGCCCTCGATGTACTGCTGCGACCGATAGACACAGCGCGCGCGGACGGGTCGCGCGAACCCGCGAAAGAGCGGACTTTTTGCGCACGCGGTAATATGTCGAACCGGCAAAACCGGTTCCAATGTGGTACAGCGCACGCCGCGCCGCAGTGGATCGAGGGGGAGGCTCCGTATCGAACGCAAGCGATCCCTGCCCGGCGCCTACCCGCTGCCGAACGATCTCGAATGGCCCAGCCATGTCGCCGAATATCAAGCATCTGAAAGCCTTTCTCCACGTCGCGCAAAGCGGTGGATTCATCCTGGGCGCGATTCGCGCCAACATGTCCCAGCCCACATTGAGCCGGACCATCCGGATGCTCGAAGACGAGTTGGGCACCCGCCTGTTCGACCGCGACGCGCGCGGCACGGTGCTGACGCCCGCGGGACGCGAGCTGGTCAATGTGGCGCGACGTCTGATCGAACGCAATCAGGTGGAATGGACGCACTTCCAGCGCTTTTTAAATGGCGAACAGGGCCGCATCGGCATCGCCACGCTGCCGTCGCTGTCCAGCGCCTTGCTGCCAGGGGCGATCACCAGCGTGGCGACAGCGCATCCCGACTTGCAGTTCGGCATCGACGAGGCCGCCGCAGAAGAGGTGGAGTCGAGCGTCCTGAAAGGGACTGTCGATATCGGCTTGACGGTGAAGCCGGCCGACGAAGCGTTGTTCGAGTGGGAGCCGCTGCTGACCGACCGATTCGGCCTGGTGATGCGCACCGACGATCCGCTAGCGCACGCGGCGGCCTGCGAATGGCAGACGCTTGGCGAACGTGCCTTCGCCTCGCACGTTTCGGGCACCAGTCATTGCCGCTATCAGACTTCGGCGCTTTGGACCGCCGGCATCCAGGCGGAACCGGCGATACGCTGCCGTGAAATCGCGACATTGGCAGCCTTCGTCGAAAGCGGCTTCGCGCTGGGCTTGCTGCCGCAGCTCTGCATGCCGCTGATCCATCAAACCACCCTCACCTGGCGCCCGCTGATCGCGCCCGTCGCGAGTCGGCAACTGGGCGTCCTGTTCCGTCGTACCGAAGCCGGTAATGGGCCCGCGCAACGGGCACCGGCGGTGGACGCCTTGCTGGTCGCCCTGCGCAAAACCGCGGCGATCACGGCGCTCCCGGGTTTCGATCCGGCAGGCCTGAAGATCGAGGCGGAAATGGCGACAAACACGGCGCTGGCAGAGTCCGCCGACCTTCCCGCGTCTCGCTTGGCCGCGGCATGCTTTGTGCTAGGAAATACCCCTGTATCCACACCCCGCTAGTGCCGGTCCGCGAGACCGGCGCTAGCCGTTTGTCGAAAAGGAGCGTTTTCCATGTCGCAATCCCCCATCCTCACGTTGAACGATGGTATCCAGATTCCGCAAGTCGGCCTGGGCGTCTGGCAACTCGACGATGCGCAGACCGAGGCTGCCTGCCTGGCCGCCTTTGACGCCGGCTATCGGCATATCGATACGGCGAAGATGTACAACAACGAAGAAGCGGTCGGCCGCGCGCTGAAGCGTACATCGGTGCCGCGCGACGAGATCTTCATCACGACCAAGCTGGCCAATGCGGATCAGGGTTACGATTCGACCTTGAAGGCGTTCGACGCCAGCATGAAGCGACTCGGTCTGGAAAAGCTGGATCTCTATCTAATCCATTGGGCCGCACCGAAGCAGCTGAAGTACAAAGACACGTGGCGCGCTTTCGTGCGGCTGAAGGAAGAAGGCCGCGTCCGCTCGATCGGCGTTTGCAATTTCAACCAGTCGCATCTGGACGACATCATCGCGGATAGCGGCGTTGCACCGTCGGTGAATCAGATCGAGATTCATCCGGACTTCAACCAGCAAACGCTGCTGGAATTCTGTCAGTCGCGCAAGATCCGTACGGAAGCGTGGAGCCCGCTGGGCCAGGGTGGCGAATTGCTGAAGGCGCCGCTCTTCAAGCAATTGGCGCAGAAGCATGGCAAGGAACCGGTGCAGGTGATCCTTCGCTGGCATATCCAGGCAGGCCACGTCGTGATCCCGCGCTCGAAGAACCCCGAGCGCATCAAATCGAACTTCGATATCTTCGATTTCACGCTCGACGATGCCGATATGAAAGCGATCGCATCGATGCCGCAAACAGGCCGACTCGGCCCGGATCCGGAAACGTTCGGCAATCCGTAAGTGCGCGGCGCGTGAGCGGGTAGATCACTTTCTTCCCGCTCGCGCTAAACGGACTCCAAACGTCTATCTATCCCCTTCCCCGACTAGCGCGCGTCCACGCGCGGCTCACGCCCTGCCGTCACACCTTCCGCGGCCGGTACCCCATCGGGATGCGGCGTCGTCCGCTTTTTCCCCAGCAAACGGCGCACGAGGGCAATCGCCGGCTTCTCGATCAGGAACCACGACCCCGCGGCAATGATCGTCGTGATCGCCAGGGAGATCAGCAAACCTAACAGATTGTCCTGCTGCGGGAAATAGGACGCCACCACTTGCTGCACAAAGAAGCCGTAGATATAGAGCCCGTACGAGATGTCCCAATCCGGGCGCAATGCCTTGAATTGCGGCAAGGCCGAAAACACCATCAGGCCGTAGATAAAAGTCACATACAGCAAGGGGTTCGCCCAGGCGTGTCCGCGCGAGAACGCGTACGCGATACACAGGACGATCGCCACATCACCCCGCAAGACAATCTTGTCGCGATAGTGATACGCGACGAAACCGGCGATAAAGAACGGCACGGGATGGGCTGAAAAATCACCCGGCTTATCGGTGAGATCCTTGATGATGGTGCCGATGACCGGCAGATGCGTATGCACGTGGAACATCGCGAGCCACACCGCGACCGCGAGAACCGCGCCGATCAGCACACGTGCCTTGCCGCGCGACAGCGTCAATACCCCCAACACTGCGACCATCACATAACACATCACCTCGACAGGCAAAGTCCACAACGACGAATTGACGCCGTGGAAGACATTGTCTTCGAACAAGCCTGGCAGACGCGTTCGCAAGCCCGAGAACAACACGATATTGCGCGTCAGGAAACCAACCGTCATCTTATCGTGCAGATAGGCGGACCATGGCAGCGACGACAGCAAAGGCCCCGCCACCAGGGTGATCAGGCCGACGCAGACGATCAAAGCCGGCCAGATCCGACCGATACGCAATGCCGCATAAGACCCCAAGGCGTCTTGCCGCTCCCAGCTCTGGCTGATCAGAATGCCGCTCAAGAAGAAAAACGCGTACACGGCCAAGCTACCGCTATAGTCGTGCCCCGTCAGCGTGTGCAGCGGATCCACGCGGCTCATAGCCGGCTGGAGGATGAAGGAATGGCCGAACATCACCAGTACGGCCGCAACCAGGCGGACAATACCGAAATTGTTATCGTGGCCGCGCAAGGTATCGGCAAGCGTGCGTCGGGATGACAGCACACGATTGGCATTGCGGGATGAATCACCCTCGATCGGGCGGGTTGTCGACATCGAACGTCTCCGTCTGGATACGAGCCAAGAGAACGGGAGCCGGCACGGCAGCTTCCCCGGAAGGCCGCATAGCGCCGCACGGACCGGCGCCCCGCATCGATGCGATGTCGAGGAGCGAACCGAGGCGGACCTTCTACGCGTTATTCATAATAGCCAGCCTTTGCGATATGCACAGCGGCAAGATAGGGGCATTGACGCAGCAAGGCTTGTTTTCTGTCTGAAACAAGATCGCTTCGGAAAGCTGATAGCGTCCGAAGACACACGCTATATTCTCTAAATAACCTTTGTGTAAAGGCAGATATATCTATTACCAACGAAAGCGACAACGATGCCACGCCCAGAAATTCGGGCTTTCAAACGACCGTAAACAACGTCGTGTAAAAGTCGTAACGAAATCTATGTTTTAGCGATCGGATGGCCGAAGCGACGCCGCGCGACAAAACAACTGCCGCGAAAGGTTCGGACAAATCAGACGACGGCGCAGAGCCAATCCATCGGGACGTCAAGCAAGGTCGAGAGGCGGCGGACCTGGCGGATGGTCGGCACGGTGACGCCGGCGCGCCAGAATTGCAGATGCTGAACCGCGACGCCCAATTGGCGCGCGATATGCGTCGACGACAACTTCTTGCGCTTCAGCGTCATATCGAGGCGGATCGAGAATTTCCGACGGATCGTCTCGTCCTCGAGGCGATCCTGGATCACGGCATCCAATGGTTTGTGCAGCAACATGAATCAGTTTCCTAGACCGGACGACGCCAGTCTAGTGCGCAGTGATGATGCTGATATGACGGCGCGAAGGCAGAAAAGTTGCAGCGCGCGATGAAACGGCATGACACGCGATATAAATAAATATTTCAGCGATCGTTTCGGCGGAATGCCCAGTAGCCGCCCACGGCGGTGAAGGTGGCCACCAACAGCACCAACAGCCAGAAACCGTGTTTATTTTCCGACAACGGTATGCCGCCCACATTCATCCCAAAAAACCCGGCGACGATATTGATCGGCAGTGCGAGGACCGTCACCATCGTAAGGGTGAACAGGGTGCGGTTGCTCTGCTCGTCCCGGCGCACCGAAATGTCTTCTTGAATCAAACGAATCCGCTCGATCAAGCCGGCCAGATCGCCGAGCACCAGCGAGAACTCTTCGGTCGATTCGCGCAGATCCTGCACGTCCTCGTGTTGCAACCAACCGGGCGGCCGTGCCAGCAGTCGGAACAGCGAGCCGGGTTCGGGCGCGAGGGTTCGCTGCAGCCGCACCAGAATCCGACGCAATCCCCCCAGATCCTGCCGGAAGGAAAACGGCCGCTGGGACAGCAGTTGATCCTCGATGCCATCGACATCGGCGCTGGTGTCGCGGACGATCTTCGCCATCAGGTCGGCCTGGTCGCGCAGCAGATGCACCAGCAGCTCGGCAGGCGTGCGAAACCGTTCGCCCGCCATCACGCTGGCCCGCAGGCGGTCCACCGAGCGCAGCGGCTTGACGCGCAGCGTCACCATCATCCGGCGATGCGTGTAGACCCAGAGCGTCGCGATCTCGGTCGGCTTTTGTTCGAAGCTGAACGTGACATCGTTGACCACCGCCAGCAGGGAACCGTCCTGCTGTTCGATCCGGGTCGAACGGGAGCCTTCCTGCAACGCCTCGAAAAACGCCTCGGGCAGATCCAGATGCTCCTCGATCCAGCGCCGGCTATTCGTATGCGCCAGATGGAAATGCAACCAGACGAAATCCTTACCCGGCGGCCCGGGACGCGGTTTCGCCTGCGACTCCTCGCTCGCGTAGTAGTCGGCGAGCCAGGCCAGTGCCTCGGCCGCATCGATCGGCTGGGCGGCAAGCCCTTCCTCGTCGGCATCGTGGTGATGCAGGAAGGCCGGCCCTTGTAGCGGACTGCCCGGCTGCCCGGCTGGGGGCAGCAAGGCGCTGACGGACGCGTGCAGCTGGCTCGCGTCGCCGCGCGCCGCGCGCACCGAGGCCGTTTCCTGCTGCGGGTGCTCGGTGAACAGAAAACCGCAAACGAGACCGTTGTCGTCGGCTCCGTAACGCATCGTCGACGGATCAAATGTCATCAGGCATCAAACTGTCAGAGGGTGAGAATCCGAGTGCGGCCAAAACGGGGACTGCGGCGGCGCCGGCGCCTGATGCGGCTGTATCAGAAAAAAGCCGGACGCATCCCGTTTTGCCTCTTGTTTCGCCACCGCGGCCAGCGCCGTCAGCGACGCGATATCATACAGCCCCGCACGCGCTTCTATCACTCCGGCCGCCAATTTCACGAAACCATGGAAGCGGCGCTGCCCGAAACGGTCCTGCGCCTCGATCCCTCCCGCCCGCCTTTCGTCGTCGGTATAGAGCTGGACGACCTGCCGGTTGAACGTCGCGATCGCGTCCATCAGCCGCGGCCGCCAATCCAGGCTCTGGAAAAATATCAGAAAATCGTCGCCGCCCACGTGACCGAGAAAGTCGCGACGGGCGTCGCAAGCGTTCGACAGGATCGCCGCCGTTAAGCGCAGCACCTCGTCGCCCTGCCAATACCCGTGCTGATCGTTATAGGATTTGAACTCGTTCAAGTCGCAATAGCAGGCGTAGAACGGCGCGCGCCCGTCGATCAGACGGCGCATATGCGCCTCGATCGGAATATTGCCCGGCAATTGGGTCAGCGGATTCGCATAGCGCGCCGCCTCGATACGCACATCGGTCACCGCCCGCATCAGATCTTCAGCCGTCCCCAAACCGCGATAGACGCCCTGCTCGACAATGATAAAGCCGTCCGACAAATAGCCGGTGTCGCGCGAACTGAGCCGCAAGGCCAGCGAATCGATGTCTACGTCCGCCTCCACGATCAGCGGCGTGGGATTGGCATGGGTCATGCACGGCTTGCGGCCGAACAACTCGCGATGAAAGGGTACGGCGTAGGCATCGACGAAATGACGTCGATTGATTAACGCGAGCGGCGTACTGTCTTCCACGACCGGGATCGCGTGCAGATCCGGATGGGCGCTGAACAGCGCGAAGACTTCGTCATTGCGCGTTTGCGGGCCCACGCTCGGGGCATCGCGGAGCAATTGCCCCGCGGTCGCCCGCGCGGTGGCGCGCGTCGCCATGTCGGGAAACACCGTGATCGCGCGGTTACGTAGCACCTGCATCGCCACCGAGGCGATCTCGCGCGGCGGCTGCGGCGCCGGCCGGGCCAAGGCAAACCCCTGCCCCATCTCGATACCGAGATCGCGACAGACGATCAGGTCGTCCGCCGTCTCGATCCCTTCGGCGATCACCGTCGTGCCGGCTTTTTGCGCGAGCCGGTGCACCGAACGCAAGGCCTCGAAACGCAGCGGATGCGTGCCGCTGCCCCGCACCAGCGAGGCATCGATTTTCAGGAATTCCGGTTCCAGCGCGACCCACAGGCTCAGCGTTGCATGCCCGGTGCCGTAATCGTCCAGCGCGATGCGTGCCCCGGTTTCGCGGATCGCGCGGCAGGCCAGCGCCAGCGAATCCACCGAGCCCAGCGTGTTGCGTTCGGTCAACTCGAAAACCAGGCGCTCCGGAACGATGCCGCAACGGGCCAGAATATCGAACACCGCCCGGCGGTGCCGGGCGAGTTGCCGCAGCGCATCGGCGCTGAGATTGACGAAAAGCAAGGCGTTCGCACTGTTCGAGGCGACGTTCGAATCGGCGGCCGCACCCCACCCCAGCGAACGATAGCGCTCCACCGCGCGGCACGCCGCCGCACGCTCCAGGAACACGCGACAGCCTTCGCGCTCCGCCATCTCGAAAAGCCGTCCGGCGCTATCGGTCGGCAGATCGGCCAACGCACTAGAGAGCGACCATGCGGCAGCGGGGACGGTTGGCGCAGTGAGGGCGGTGGGGATTTTCGGGGCTGCCGCAGCGGTGCCTGCGGGCGGGATGACGGCATGCGCGCCGGAGGCGGCCCGCGCGACACGCGCGAACGCTTCGTGCGCAACCACTTCCCCGGTTTTCAGCGACACGATCGGTTGAAACACCGAGCGCAACGCATCCCGGCGGATCAGGGCGGCAATCGTGGCGATCATCTTTGCTTCTTGTCTCTGCTGACAGCGACGGCGCGGGATACGACCGTGGTATCGCATCTTATCGATGTCATGTGTCAGTCATTTGACAGTCGCACCCGCGTCATCTGCCTGTCATGAAGTGCGGCTTAAAACGGACAGCGGCGAAGCGCACGCGTCACGAAAGCGTCATCGAGCCGATGCAGAATAAGCGTCGTGTAAACGTTTCCACGATGCACCTCGTCGCGAACAAAAAACGAGACGCGCCGCGGACCGATCATTCGATCGCGGCACGAAACGATCAACCGGCCTTTTTGAGAAAACCCGTGTCCCCACCCCGTGCGTCCGCGACGCCGCAAGCCACACCGCCCACCAAGGACGCATCGTCCCGGCGCATGAGCAGCACGATCAAGGATGTCGCGTTGCTGGCCCGCTGCTCGATCGCCACCGTGTCACGCGCTTTGAATACGCCTGACAAGGTCGATCCCGTCACCTTGGCCGCGGTGCGCGCGGCCATCGAGGCCAGCGATTATCGTCCGAGTGCGCTCGGGCGAATGCTGCGCGCGGAGCACAGCCAGGTCATCGGCGTCGTGGTGCCGACGATTGCGAATCCGGTGTTCGGCGAGACGGTCCAGGGCATCGACGAATTGGCTTCGGCCGCCGGGTATCGGCTCATGCTGATGACCACCGAATATCAGACCGATCGCGAACGCGCCGCCATCGATACGCTGCGCGCGCATCGTGTCGACGGGCTGATCGTCACCGTCGCCGATGCCGATGCGAACGAAGCGCTCGACGCCCTCGACCGCGCGGGCCTGCCCTATGTACTCGCGCATAACGATGCGCCGGCGCACAGCCAAAGGCGCAGCGTCGCCGTCGACAATTTCAGTGCGGCGCGCGAAGCGGTGGGCGAAATGATCGCGCGCGGCCATACCCGAATTCGGATGCTGGCCGGCACGCTGAGCGCGTCCGATCGGGCGCGACAACGCGTTGCCGGGTACGAAGCGGCCATGCAAGCGGCGGGGCTGTCCGCGGAGCCGGTTATCGAGATCGACTTCCTTTCCGATCATCTGTCGGACGCGGTCTTCGATGCGCTCGCCGCCACCGGCACCACCGGCTTGTTCTGCAGCAACGATCGCCTCGCGCTTGTCGCCGTGACGTCGCTCGAAAGCCAGGGGCTGCTCGTGCCGCGCGATATGTCGGTGGTCGGTTTCGATGGCTTGACGCTCGGCAAGCTGCTGATGCCGCGCCTGGCCAGCGTCTGCGTCCCGAACCGTGAGATCGGACGGCGCGCGTGGGCGTCCCTGCGCGATGCGATTCGCGGTGCGCGCACGAAGCCAGAGGCCGCCCGCATCGATCCCGATGCGCCGGCTTCCGGCGACGCCGCGGCGTCCCGTTTCGATGCAGTCCATGAACGCCTGGCGCATGAAATCCGTCTCGGCGGGACCTTGGGTTCCGCCTCGCCCCTGTCACGCAACCCGCTTCATTCATTCAACCACAAGAGAAAACCGACGTGATGATGCCCTCCCTTTCGTCCATCGCTCGCACGATCATCGCCGGTCGGCCGCGTTCGGCGTCCCGCCACGCACGACGTCTGGCCTTGCGGGCCGTCGCCGGCGCCATCACCGCGCTGACGCTGTTCGGTGCCGCCAGCGGCAGCGCGCACGCCCAGGGCGAACAGACCGCCATCTGCTACAACTGTCCGCCCGAGTGGGCCGATTGGGCCGGTCAGATCGCCGCGATCAAAGCGGCCACCGGCATCCGCGTGCCGTTCGACGACAAGAACTCGGGGCAGGCCATCGCGCAGATGATGGCGGAGCACAAGAGCCCCGTGAACGACGTCGTCTATCTCGGTATCTCCTCCGCCTTTCAGGCAAAGGACAAGGGCCTGTTGGCCGCCTACAAACCGCCGCATTGGGATGAGATTCCCGCCGACGAGAAAGATCCGCAAGGCACGTGGTTCGCCATTCACTCGGGCACCATCGGTCTGATGGTGAACAAGGATGCGCTGGACGGCAAGCCGGTGCCGCAGTCCTGGGCCGATTTGCTGAAGCCGGAATACAAGGGCATGGTCGGCTATCTCGATCCGTCGAGCGCCTTCGTCGGCTATGCCGGCGCGATCGCCGTCAATCAGGCACTGGGCGGATCGCTCGCTAACTTCCAACCGGGGCTGGACTGGTTCAAGCGGCTGCAAGCGAATGCGCCGATCGTGCCGAAGCAGACCGCCTATGCCCGCGTCCTCTCCGGTGAAATCCCGATCCTGATCGATTACGACTTCGACGCCTATCGCGCCCGTTACAAGGACCAGGCCAACGTCGCCTTCGTCATCCCGAAAGAAGGCACGATCTCGGTTCCCTATGTCATGGGCCTGACGGCCGGCGCGCCGCACGAGGCCAACGGCAAGAAAGTACTGGACTTCGTCCTCTCGGACGCTGGTCAGGCGAAGTGGGCCGCCGCCTACCTGCGCCCGGTACGCAATGTGCCGATGCCGAAGGAGATCGCCGCCCGCTTTCTGCCGGCCAGCGACTACGCACGGGCGCAGACCGTCGACTACCGCGCGCTGGCGGCCCAGCAACAGGCCTTCGGTCAGGCGTATTTGAAAATCGCGCATTAAGCCGAGCGACATGTCAGAGTCCACTTTTCCCCTCCCTTTGCGCGGCGCCCTGCTCGCGCCGGCCCTCACCTTCTTCGCGGCGTTCTGGCTGCTGCCGGTCGTCTTGCTGCTGCGTATCAGCGCGGACGGCCATCCGCTGACCGCATATTGGGCCATCCTCAGCAATGCGAACTATATGCGCAGCCTATTGAACACGGTCGTGCTGTCGCTCGCGGTCACCGCGGTCAGCCTCGTGCTCGCGACGGTATCGGGCCTGTTCCTCGCACGTCGTACGTTTCCGCTGAAGTCGCTGCTGATGGCGTTGCTCGGCTTCCCCCTGATTTTCCCGGGGGTCGTGGTAGGCTTTCTCGTCATCATGCTCGCCGGCCGCCAGGGACTGATCGGCGCGCTCTCGCTGCGCTTGACCGGCGACAAGTGGATCTTCGCGTATTCGATGGGTGGGCTCTTTCTCGCCTATCTCTATTTCTCCATCCCGCGCGTCTTGATATCGGTGGTCGCCGCGGCCAGCAAACTGGACCCTTCGCTGGTCGAAGCGGCACGCGCACTGGGCGCATCGCCGTGGCAAGTGGCGCGTGACGTCTTGTTGCCGGCCTTGCAGCCGGTATTGGTCGCCAGCGGCGCGCTGTGCTTCGCCACGTCGATGGGCGCTTTCGGTACCGCGTTCACGCTCGGCACCGATATCGATGTCCTGCCGATGACGATCTACACCGCCTTCACCTTGAACGCCGACATGGCCGGCGCCGCCGCCTTGTCCATCATGCTCGGCGTCATCACCTGGCTGACGCTGGCCCTCTCGCGGCGCTTCGGCGCCGCCAATGTCGCGGTGGCAGCATGAACGATACCCATCTCGAAAATAGCGCGAATGCGCCCCGGAATGCGCCGCACAATGCGGCGCGGCCGAGTGGCCGCCAGCGTCGCGGACTGGACGCGGCACGCATCGGCACCATCGTGCAGGGCATCGTGACGGCGTGCATCGTCCTGTTTCTGATCGTGCCGGTGATCATGTCGATGCTCGCGGGCGTCACTGTCAACTACTTTCGCGGCTTGTCCAGCGGATTGACGCTGCGCTGGGTCGCTCAGGTATGGGATCTGTATGCCGGGTCGATTTTCGCCTCGCTGTACGTGGCGCTCGCCACCTTGGCGATTACGATCGTGATCGGCGTACCGGCCGCCTATGCGCTGTCGCGCAGCAGCCACCGCCTGGCCCGCTGGGTCGACGAATTGCTGATCCTGCCGGTCGCCCTCCCGGGATTGGCCTCGGCGCTGGCCTTGTTATCGCTTTACGGCGGCTTCGGCGCCTTCCGTCAAAGCTATGCCTTCATCGTCGTCGGTCATGTGATCTTTACCTTGCCCTTCATGACGCGGTCGGTCGCGGCCATTTGCGCCAGCGCGGACATTCGCACCTTGGAGGAAGGCGCCGCCAGCCTAGGCGCCGGCTTCCTGCGGCGCTTCTTCACCGTCGTGCTACCGAATATCCAGCCCGGCATCGTCGCCGGTGCGGTCGCGGTCGTCACCTTGTCGCTGGGCGAATTCAATCTGACCTGGATGCTGCATACGCCGGATACGAAAACGCTGCCGGTCGGACTCGCCGACACCTATGCATCGATGCGCATCGAGATCGGCAGCGCCTACACCTTGGTTTTCCTGATTCTCGCGATGCCGCTCCTCCTCGCAATCCAGTGGTTCGCACCCGACGCCGTCGCCAAGCGCGCCAAGACACGCGCCGCGCGCATCGCGCGGGACCTTCCCTGATGAACGCTGCTCTCATGTCCGACTCCGCCATCCCCTCCCGCGCCGCACGCGCAGGCATCCCATCGATCGCGCTGCCCCGCGTCGCCATCACCTTGTCGCGTTGCGCCAAGACCTTTCATGGTCAGCAGGTGCTCGCACCGCTGGATCTCCACATCGCGGCCGGCGAAACGCTCGTGTTGCTGGGACCGTCCGGTTGCGGCAAGACCACGACCTTGCGCATGATCGCCGGACTGGAACGTCCCGATGCGGGGGGCCGCGTGCTGTTCGACGGGGAGGACGTCACCGCCTTGCCCATCGAGAAACGCCAGGTCGGCATGGTCTTCCAAAGTTATGCGCTGTTTCCGAACATGTCGGTCCGCGACAATGTCGGCTATGGCTTGCGTGTACAGCAGTCGCGTGGCGCGCCGGACCTCGACGGCCAAGCGCTGACGCGCGATCGCATTCGCGCGCGCGTGGACCGTCTGCTGCACCTGATGGAACTCGGCGCGCACGCCGAAAAACGCATCGACGCGCTGTCCGGCGGCCAACGCCAGCGCGTCGCGCTGGCACGGGCACTGGCGCCGCAACCGCGCGTGCTGTTGCTGGACGAACCGCTCACGGCGCTGGACGCGCGACTACGCGACATCTTGCGCACCGAGATGAACCAGTTGCTGCGCACGCTCGGCGTGACGACGGTCTATGTCACCCATGACCAAGGCGAGGCGATGGCCTTGGGCGATCGCATCGTCGTGATGAGTGCCGGACGGGTCGAACAGGTCGACACGCCGCGTGAGATCTACTATCGCCCGGCCAGCCGACACGTGGCCGAATTCGTCGGCACGATGAACCGCGTCGGCGGTCTCGTGCGCGACGGTCATCTGCAGGTGGGGCGTGCACGCCTGCCCCTCGCCGGCGGCGCACCCGCGGCGTCGGAACGCATGCACGAAGCCTTCTTTCGTCCGGAAGACGCCTCCCTTTGCTTTGCCGACGACGCCGACCTCCACGGTACGGTGCGCAGCATCACCTTTCTCGGCGACCGGACACGGCTGATTCTCGATGCGGTGTCCGACGCGCGCGACGCGGCCGACACGCAAGGCCCGGCCGATGGCGGGGCGCACGCGACGCCGCTGACCTTGGACGTCCCCGGACGCACGGCCTTGACGCAAGGCGAGCGGGTCTCGCTGCGCCTGCACGAAAACGCATTAATGGTATTGGAAAAGGAACCCTCGTGATGACGATGCAACAGACCACGACGCATGACGTCACCGCCAACGCCGCGCAGCAAGGCGTGGCTTCCGCCGCCCCCTCGCACGATCCGCGTCTGCCCGCGCACGCGCCCTTCTACTTCGTACAACTGACTGATTTGCATATTCGCGCACCGGGCGTGCTGGCCTATCGGAAAGTCGATACGGCCGTTTATTTGCGACAAGCCGTGGCGCACGTGCTGTCGTTGGACCCGGCGCCGGCGGCGGTGGTGGTGACCGGCGATCTCGTCGATAAAGGGAGCGTCGAGGAATATATGCATCTGCAGGCGCTGCTCGCGCCTTTACCGATGCCGATCTATATGCTGGTCGGCAATCACGACGGCCGGGAGGGACTGCGCGCCGTGTTCGATGCGCCCTATCTGCGCGAGGGCGGCGCGTTCGTGCAATACACCGCCGATATCGGCGGCAACGACGGCAGCGATGGCAAACCGACATGCTCGCCGGTGCGGCTGATCGCGCTCGATACGCTCGAACCGGGGCGCAGCGGCGGCTTTCTGTGCGCGCAACGCCTCGACTGGTTCGAAGCGGCCTTGGAAGACGCGCGCGGCTTGCCGGTGGTCGTGGCTTTGCATCATCCGCCGTTCGCCACCGGCATCGGCCATATGGATGAAGCGCTGCTCGACGCGGCGAGCAGCGCGCGACTTGCCGAAATCGTCGCGCGCCATCCCAATGTCGAGCGCATCATCGCCGGGCATTTGCATCGGGAGATCCACGCACGATTCGGCGGCACCATCGTTTCCACCGCCGGGTCCACCGCGCATCAGGTCTGCCTGGACTTACGCGACGACGCACCGTCGGCCTTCACGATGGAACCGCCGACGGCGGTCATTCATCGCTGGCAACCGGCGCCAGGGCTGCCCGCCGATCCCCGCAGCGGCCTCGGCGGCGGCCTGGTCTCGCATCTGAGCTATCTCGCGACATACGATGGCCCTTACCCCTTCCATGAACCAGATGGTGGCTTGATCGATCGCTAAGCCGTCCGCGACGGATACTGCATCGCTACAGCAGTTCCGGCGTCAACGCCCGCGTACGATACAGCCCCGCGCTCGGCAGAAACGTCTCCAAAAGCCGCCGCAGATCCGGCAACGGGGAATCCGATAGATCGATGCGCAGATCCAACCACGGAAACGGGTCGGCCGCGACGACCACCAGCGCGGCGGACTGAAGCGGGCGGCCCTCGCCGCCGGCCGCCTCCCCGGCTTCCAGTGCCGCCATCAGTCGCTGCGCCAGACACTTTTCGTCGCTCCCGCCAAACGCGTCGATCATCGCCTGCACCACGCCCGCTTGATGCAGGATATTGCCGATCGCCACGCATCCGTCACCATGGGCCTCGGCGACGACAGGACGATTACTGGCTCCGGTGAAACTCGCCGTCCTGCCCTGCGCGTCGATCGCCGCCATCTGTCGCCATTCATGCGCAGGCGATGAAGCCACCAGCGCGGCAATCGCCTCGGTACTCGAACACCCGGAGCGCATCAAGTCGAGCCCGCGCGGCCCGAGTCGCGGGTCTGTCCGATGTTGCGTCAATACCCCGCCCAGTCCCGCGGAAAGGAATGGCACACGCGCGCCGACGCAGGGGCTCGACGTGGTCACGACCGCGCCAAATTCGCCGGTGCGGCGGCAATGTCCGAGAAGCGAAAATGTCATATCGGCCTGATCCGCTGTGGCAGCCTGTTCGCTGCGATAGAAAAACACAGCATAGCCGATGCCGGGGCCTGCCTCGTATAGGCCAAATTTACCCGGCCATAGCGCAGACGCATGGTTGATGCGCGGCCCATTTGCATGCGATCGGGTCGCGACGGCACAACGGCACAACGGCCATCCATGCCTTCTCGCTATGGAAGGTCTATTTTGGCCTATTTCATCAATGGGCCGAAGGTTGGTATCGTCTTTCGATCGGCGGCGAAACACGTCAGCCCGTTCCCGCTCCCGCTCCCGATACCGGCCTCGACCGTCGCGCCTTCCTTACCTGGATGACCACCATGCATCGCGTCCCGCTTCGCGCCGCCAATATGGCGCCCCCGGCGCCCCTCTATCCCTGGCCCGACACCGCGAATGGCCGATCCCAGAGCGCGCTTTTTCTGGCGGTCGACGTCGATGCCGAATCGGCCTGGACCGCAAAGGATCCGAAGCACTACGAGCGGCTGGTGACGATGTCATACGGCGGCTACGAGGCGCGCGTCGGCGTCCCGAAGATGCTCGAATTATTTCGAGATCTGGAACTGAAGGCGACGTTCTTCATTACCGGTTGGTCGGTCGAAGCGCATCCCGCGATGGCGGAGGCGATCGTCAAAGACGGCCATGAAATCGCGCATCACGGTTTCGATCATCTGATGCCGGACCCGGGGTCGCCGCATATCGTCGAAGAAGTCGACCGTGGCCTGGAAACATTGAAACGGCGGCTGGGCGTCGTGCCCAAAGGCTATCGCGCACCGTCAGGCGAAAGTTGCGAGGAACTTCGTGTCTTGTTGAAGGAGCGCGGCTTCCTGTATTCCAGTTCCTGGCGCGACGACGTGCGCCCCTACCGCCATGTGCTCGAAGACGGCAACAAGGGCGTGATCGAACTGCCGGCCACGATGACCTTCGACGACTGGATGTATGGGCTGACGCATCGTTACAGCCCGCGCTCGATGTTTCCGCGAGAACACGTCCTCTCGATCTGGAATGACGAACTGGAAGAAACGCGCGCCTGGGGCGGCTTGATCACCACCGTGCTCCACCCGCAGGTCAGCGGACGCGCGATGCGCATCAAGATCCTGCGTGAGTTTTTACAAGGGGCGCAGGAATACGGCGACGTCTGGATCGCGACCGGCGAGAAAATCGCCGCGCATTTTACTGCTTGTGAAGCCGCCGATCCCGCGGCGCAATAACATTACGCGACCGGCACGAAACGCGGCGCCGACGCGATCGACATCAACGACGGAGTCGTCTCCCAGTGAATCATCCCGTGCAACACCGCTACGCCGAGGCCGAATGGGAGACGCGCTGCGATCTGGCAGCCTTATATCGATTGATCGCCCATTTCGGCATGACCGATCTGATCGAAACGCACATCACCGCGCGCGTTCCCGGCAGTCCGGGACATTTCCTGATCAACCGCTACGGTCTGCTGTTCGATGAAATGAAAGCATCGGATCTGGTGAAAATCGATGCGAACGGACAGGTCGTCGAAACCGACCTGGACGTCGATGCCCAGCGCGTCAATGTCGCCGGCTTCGTCATTCATTCCGCCGTGCATGCGGCACGCGACGATATGCACTGGGTGATCCACACGCATAGCGCCGCGGGATGCGGCGTCTCCGCGCAAGAGGCCGGTCTGCTTCCGATCAGCCAGCACGCCTTGCGCTTCTACCAGCGCATCGCCTATCACGACTATGAAGGGATCGCACTCGACGAAGACGAGCGCGCGCGCCTGGTGGCCGACCTGGGCAGGCATAAAACGATGATGCTGCGCAATCATGGCGTTCTGGTGGGCGCCTCCACCGTTGCCGAAGCGTTCAGCCTGGCGTTCTATCTCGAAAATGCCTGCAAAATCCAGATTGCCGCCCTGGCCGGCAATACGCCGCTGCGTATCCCGAGCGCCGCCGTTTGCGAGAGAACGGCGCAGCAATTCGAATCGCCCGGCGAAATTTCGGCGATGCTACTCTCATGGAAGGCCGCCTTGCGTCTGATCGCTTCGCGCTCCCACGACTACCGCAGCTGACACACCCCAGAGGGATTATGCGCCGTAACCGTCACATCATTTCGTCAGCCTTTGCCGGACTCTCATTGATCGCGGCGATGCTGTCATCCGCCCAGGCGGCAGGCGTACCGGCAACGGTCAACGTCGCGGTGGTACCAAATTATCCGCCTTTCGAATTCAAGGATCCGGCGACCAGCGATTTGCGCGGCGTCGACATCGATCTGGGGGATGCGCTCGCCAAACGCATGGGCGTGAAAATCGCCTGGCAGGAGACGAGTTTCGATACGATGATGAGTGCCTTGCAGACGGCGCGTGTCGACATGATTCTGTCCGGCATGACCGACGTGCCGGCACGACGCGATACGGCCGACTTTGTCGACTATATCAAAACCGGTCCGCAGTTCTACACGCTGAAAGCGAATAGCGCGAGCCTCCCGTCGATGGCATCGTTGTGCGGCAAGCGTGTCGGTTCCAGCCGTCGCACCACGTTTCCGGCCAACATCCAGGCCTGGAGCAGCGCCCATTGCGAAGCGGCGGGCAAACCCGCCATCACCGTGGTCGGCACCGACGGCTCGGCCGATGCCCGACTGCAGCTGAAGCAAGGGCGGCTCGATGCGGGCGTGCAAGGCGGCGAAACCTTGCCTTATCAGAACAGCATCGAGAACAATGCCTATGTCGGTATCGGCAAGCCGTTTCTCGATCAGTACACCGGCATCGCGGTCTTGAAAACGAATACCGCGCTGCGCGATGCCTTGGTCAAGGCCTTCACGTCGATGGTCGCCGATGGCAGCTACAAGGCGATCCTCGCCAAATGGGGCTTGCAGGAACACGCGCTCGACAAAGTCGTGATCAATTCGCAGGACTGAATCGCGCCCTCAGCGCACGCCACCGTCGGTCAAGCGATACCACGCCACCGCGGCCGCCAGATAGACACGCCGCAGCGCATGAAACGGAAAGGGCCGAATGGGCGTGGGCGCGAACGGCAAGACGGCGGGGTTGCGCGTCAGAATCGACTCGGCCAGCGCCTGCCCCATGCGCGTTTGCAAACCGACGCCCCGCCCTTGGCAACCGATATCGATCGTCAAGCCCGGCGCCGGCGTATGGATATGCGGCAGGAAATCCTGCGTGATCGCGACATGCCCGCACCATCGATGCGCGATCGCGACGCCCTCGGTTTGCGGGAACAGCTTGCGCACCACGTTATCGAGATGCGCCCAACTGCGCGGCGCGCGCGGATCCGGCTCGGCAAACGTACCGCGCCCGCCCATCAGCAATCGACCCGCGTGGTCCAGACGGAAATACAGCAGCAGGTTGCGCGCATCGGACGACACCTGTCCCTCCGGCAAGATCGTCGATCGAATCGCCGGCGGCAACGGTTCGGTCGCGATCTGGAAGGAATTGGCATCGATAATGGTTTTTTGCAGATGCGGCCATAAACCATCGGTATAGCCATTGGTCGCCAACACCACTTGCTCGGCGCACACCTCGGAACCGGCCGCCGTTTTCAGCGTCCAGCCACCCCGTTCGGGCGCGAGCGATGTTACCGCCGAGCCCGTGTGAATCGACACGCCACGCTGTTGCGCCGCTTTCGCGAGGCCATAGGCGAAGCTGAGCGGTTGAATGCCGCCGCCGCGCGGATCCAGCCAGCCGCCCAGGTAGGCATCGGTTCCCAACAAGGCCGATACGGCGGTCTTGTCGAGCATGCGGGCCGCCACTCCCTGGGCACGCCAGTCACGCACGCGCCGCTCGGCAAGTTGCAAGGCCGCGGCGGTATGCGCGCCTTGGATCCAGCCGCGGCGAACGTGCGGCACGTCCATCGCGTACTTTTCGATCAGGTCGAAAACGGTGTCCGCCGTACCGCCGACGAAATCGATCACCTTTTGACCTTGTTCCGCCCCGAACTTCGCGACGATCTCGCTCGGGTCGTATTTGATCCCTGGAATCACCTGGCCGCCATTGCGCCCGGAGCCCCCGAACCCAATCTCCCGCGCATCGAGCACGACGACGCGCGCGCCCGCTTCGGCAAGATGCAAGGCTGTGCTCAGCCCGCAAAACCCGGCGCCGACGATCGCCACGTCGGCACGCAGCGACGCCTGCAGGACGTGCGTCTCGGGTGCCGCGCCGGCCGTCGCCGCCCATAGGCTGTGCGACAAAGGGTAGTACGGTCGAACCATGATGCGCCTTAAGAAGGACGAAGCACGCGACGCAGGAAGTCTTGCGTGCGCGGATGTTGCGGACGGCCCAGTACCTCGGCGGACGGTCCTTGCTCGACGATGACGCCGCCATCGATGAACAGCACACGGTCGGCCACTTCGCGCGCGAACTGCATCTCGTGCGTGACGACGACCATCGTCATGCCCGTTTCGGCGAGCGTACGCATCACGTCGAGGACATCGCCGACCAACTCGGGATCGAGCGCCGATGTCGGCTCATCGAAAAGAATCGCCTTGGGACGCATCGACAAGGCGCGCGCGATAGCGACGCGTTGCTGTTGCCCGCCGGACAGCGCCGGCGGATAGGCGCTAGCCTTATGCTGCATGCCGACGCTTTCCAACAGCGACATCGCATGCGCGATCGTCGCGGCCTTGTCCTCGCGTTTGACGAAGCGCGGCCCTTCGGTCACGTTCTCCAGCACGGTGCGATGCGGGAACAGATTGAAGCGCTGGAACACCATCGCCACTTCGCCGCGAATCTCTCGAATGGAACGATGGCCCGGCTGCACCGCCTTGCCATCGATCAGAATCTCGCCGGCATTGTGCTTCTCGAGTCCGTTGATGCAGCGCAGGATCGTCGATTTGCCCGATCCCGACGGGCCGACGATGCAAACCACTTCGCCTTTTTCGATCGAGGCATCGATGCCGTTCAGGACCCGATGTTCGCCGTACGATTTACACAATCCGCGGATCTCGATCATCGCTTTGCTCGCTTTTCGTAATGGCGCACGATCAGGATCAAGGGCACGCACATCACGAGATACATCAACGCGACCAAGGTGAACACGGTCGTATTCTGAAACGTCGACGTGGCGATGAGTCGACCTTGCATCGCCAGCTCGGCGACGGTGATCGTCGAGGCCTGCGACGAATCCTTTAATAGCATGATCATCACATTGCCGTAGGAAGGCATCACGACCTTGATCGCTTGCGGCAGGATCGCACGCCGCATCGTCAGCATCCAGCCCATCCCCATCGCCAGCGCCGCTTCCGTTTGCCCCGGATCGATCGCCTCGATGCCGGCGCGGAAATTCTCGGCCTGATAGGCGGAATACGCGATACCGAGGCCGAGGATGGCCGCCTGCACCGCAGAGATCGCGATACCGTAATCCGGCAAGACGAAATACACAAAGAACAGCAGCACCAGGATCGGAACGCCACGCAAGACATTGATGATGCAGGCGCTGATCCGCGACAGCAGCGCGATCCCCGAGACGCGCATGGCGGCCCACACGAGGCCCAGCAGCGTCGACAGCACCAGCGAGCCCAAGGTGACGACGATCGTCAACTTCGCCCCTTGGAGCAAGATCGGCAGGTATTCCCACGCGCGCTGCAGAAAGACACTCATCTTAGCTGTCCATGCCCCACTTCTTTAAAATCGCGGCAATCGTGCCGTCGGCCTTCAGCTTCGTCACGGCCGCATCGATGCGGGCCAGCAAGGCCGGATTGTCTTTATTCGTTGCAAAGCCGAGACTGCCGACGATCGTCGGCTTATACGACGTCACCATCCGCAGATTCGGGAAGCGACCCTGCGACAGCGCATAGCCGGCGATCGGAGCATCGAGCATGCCGACATCGATACGCCCTGCATTGACGTCGCGCATCAGATCGGCGGTCGTGTCGTACAGCCGCACTTCGGAGAACAAACCGCTCTTCTGCAGCGGCGCGACAAATGCCGTGCCCACCTGAACGCCGATACGCTTGCCCTTCAGATCCGCCAAGCTCGTGTAGGCGGTCTTGTCGGCAGTCGGCACGACGACGCCTTCGCCATAGCTATAGACCGGCACCGAAAAATCGACGACTTCCTTGCGTGCCGGCGTGATGAACATGGCCGCCGAGATCATATCGATGCGCTTGGACGTCAACGAGCCGATCAACGCGGAGAACTGCATCGGCTCGATCTTGACCTGAAACCCGGCGTCTTTCGCGACGGCATTGGCGATGTCGACCATGATGCCTTCGATCTGATTAGTCTTCGTATCCAGGAAGGTGAAGGGGCTCCCCGTCGGCGTCGAGCCGACGTTCACGACCGTTTGCGCATGTGCCGTCATACTGGCAGCCAAAGCGATCGTCACGGACATCAGGGCAGCCAGCGCGGCACGTTTCATCTCGAAGCTCCTTGGTTATTGCGTCGATAGCGCTCTGAGAGCATAACGACTCAAAAAGCGTCGAAGAAACTGATTTGACCGCGCGTTTCCGCAGCAAATAGGGCCCACGGTCCGCGCCGCCGCAGATTCTGTTTCGACTTACGCGAGCACCGCCGAGATAAAACCTTGCGTTCTGGGATGTTGTGGCGCGCCCAGAACCTGATCCGGCGTGCCCGTCTCGACGATGGCGCCTTGATCCATGAAGACGACACGATTGGCGACTTCCCGCGCAAAGCCCAGTTCGTGCGTGACCACGATCATCGTCATACCCGTGTGCGCGAGATCGCGCATGACGGCCAGCACCTCTCCCACCAGTTCAGGATCGAGCGCGGAGGTTGGCTCATCGAACAGCATCAACTTGGGATGCATCGCGAGCGCGCGCGCGATCGCCACGCGCTGCTGCTGTCCCCCGGAAAGCTCGACCGGAAACGCATGACACTTATGACCAAGGCCGACGCGTTCCAGCAAGGCCCGCCCCTCTTCTACCGCCTCCGCGCGTTTGCGCTTCAAGACCTGGATCGGCCCCTCCGTCACGTTCTCCAACGCGGTCATATGCGGAAAGAGGTTGAAACGCTGAAACACCATGCCGGTCGCCAGCCGTTGCCGGGCAATCTGCGATTCGGACAACGGATAAAGTTTCCGATCCACGCGACGATAGCCGACCAGTTCGTCGTTGACCCACAGCGCGCCGCCGTCGATCACTTCCAGCTGATTGATACAGCGCAGAAAGGTACTTTTCCCCGATCCGGACGGTCCGATGATCGCAATCACATCCCCGCGCATGACATTCAGATCGATGCCCTTTAGCGCCTTGAATGTCCCATAGTGCTTTTCCACCGCTACTGCTCTGACGATCGTCGACATGCTCTCCCCCTGCCTTACTGCCGTGCCGCAGGACGCCCCGCGCCACGCGCGAGTCGTACTTCGAGGCGTGATTGCAGCACCGACAACACCGACACGATCACCAGATACCAGACCCCGGCCACGATCAGTAATTCGATGACGCGCGCATTGGCGTAATAGATGTTCTCGGCGTTATGCAGCATTTCAGCGTATTGAATGACGCTGGCTAACGATGTGGCCTTTGCCATGCCGATCAATTCGTTGCCGATCGGCGGCACGATCACGCGCAAGGCCTGCGGCAGGATGATGCGGCGCAGCGCCTGCAAGCGCGGCATGCCGATCGCCTTGGCGGCTTCGTACTGGCCGTGGTCGACGGACAGCAATCCGGCGCGAACCACTTCCGACGTGTAGGCGCCTTGATTGATCCCGAGCCCGAGCAACGCCGCGAGGAAGGGCGTCATCACGTCGACGGTCTTGAATTCGAACAGGCCGGGGATGCCCAGATGCGGAAAAACCAAGGCCAGATTGAACCAGAGCAGCAATTGCAGGATGACCGGCGTGCCGCGGAAGAACCACACATAGCCATGGGCCACGCTGCGGGCGATCGGATTCGTCGACAGACGCATGACGGCGACGATCACCCCTAGCACGATGCCCAGCGCCATCGCCAGGATCGTCATCACGATCGTATTTGCAAAGCCGGTCAAAATCGACTTCGCCGTCAGGAACGTCAAGACCGTCGGCCAGTCGATCTGCCCACGCGCGAAGGCGATGCCGATCCACAGCAATATCGCCAGGATCAGCGCCGATGCGATATACCGCCCGTAATAACGACGCTTCACATGCTGGAATTGCGAGATATCGATGAATCCGATGCCCGCTTCGTCGGGTGCCTTGTCTGCCGGCACCGGCATCGCGGCCCTGGCCGTCTTCGCTGCATTCATATCGGTACGTCCTGTCTTGAGCAGGCCGAGGCCTTATTCCGGCCCCTTTACGGCAGGGCCGGCGCCGGTACGTTCGGTGATCAGCGTGTAGTGTTCGGGGCGGCGATGCTTCGCGAAATTGAATACATGCTCACGGAAGGTGTCGCCGAGCGCCAAGTCGATATTGGCGAAGATGACTTCGTCTTCCTCGGTCGAGGACTGCGCTGCAATTTCACCGGAAGGCGCGACGATGACCGACCCGCCGATCATATGAAAACCGTCTTCCGCACCACATTTCGCCGCCGCGCCGATCCACATCGCGTTTTGATACGCGGACGCCTGCAAGGCGATCAGATGCGTATGCATCCGCAGATGCACCGGCTCCTTCCAATGAATATTCCAGGACGGCGTGTTGTATCCCACCAAACCGAGTTCCGCGCCCTGCAAGGACAGCGAGCGCCAACTTTCCGGCCAGCGTCGGTCATTGCAGATGCACATCCCGATAGTCGCACCCATGGCGTCCGCGACGGTAAAGCCCAGGTCGCCCACTTCGAAGAATTTCTTTTCGAGATGCTGGAATGGCGCATCGACCTTGTGATCGCTGTGACCCGGCAAATGGATCTTGCGATATTTCTGCACGATGCGCGCGCCTTTGTCCACGAGGATCGCCGTGTTGAAACGTCGTCCCTCGGGCGTCAGCTCCGCATATCCCAGATAAAAGCCGATTTGCAATTCCCGCGCCAGATCGAACAGCGGCTGCGTCTCCGCATTCGGCATCGCGCGCTCGAAATAGGCGTCGCAGGCCGCCTCCTCACTCATCCAATAGCGCGGAAAAAACGTCGTCAGCGCCAGCTCCGGGAACACGACCAGATCGGCGTTTCGACTCTTGGCTTCGCGCATCATTTCCATCAAGCGCGCGACCGCCGCGCCCCGACTATCGGCGAGATGGAGCGGCCCCATTTGCGCAACCGCCAAACCCATTTTGCGTGAATGCGTCATACCCGACCTATCGTTGAGGTGGAACAGCAGTCGGACCCACGATAGCAATTTATTGTTTATGCGTAAAATAGGTCAAAATACGCAAACCATAGATGACATCTATGGCCGCCCTCTCCAACGAGCCGGGAATGACACAGACACCGATCGATTCGCGCCGCTTGGCGATCAGTCTTCGACAGTTGGAAATCTTCCGCGCGATCATGGTCACCGGCTCGGTCAGCGAGGCGGCACGGATGTTAACGATTGCGCAGCCATCCGTTAGCCGCGTGCTGCAATTGACGGAGGAGCGTGTCGGCTTTCTGCTGTTCGAGCGCGTACGGGGGCGCTTGTCGCCCACGCCGGAGGCCAAGCGCATCTTCGAGGAAGTCGAATCCGCCTATGCCGGGATCCAGCGCGTGGACGATCTGATCCGCGCCTTGCAAGAAGGGCGTAGCGGGAAAGTGAATATCGTCTGCAGCCCGAGCCTGGGCGTCCACATCATTCCGCGGGCCATCGCGCGCTTCAAACGCATCTATCCCGAACTGCCGATTCATTTCGAACCGCTGACGCACAACAATCTGATTCCGCGGCTCCTTTATGGGACGAACTATCTCGGCATCTCGATGTTCGGCGTTACGCATCCGAACCTCGAGGCCGAGCCGCTGGCCGAAGTACCGCTGATGGTCGTTGCGCCGAAGGGCCATTTCGCCGGCATCGAGGAAGTCACCCTGGAATCGATCCGGCATGCGCCGTGGATCGACTATCCCTACGACACGCCGATGGGCATGATCGTCGACAAGGCATTCGGCGGCACGCCGCGACCCACGCCCGAGATCGAAGTCCGCTCGACGATCAGCGCGTGCCAGTTAGCGATGCAAGGCATTGGTGTCGCCATCGTCGATCCGTTCTGCATCGATGACAACCTGCGTGCGCACCTCGATGTGCGGCCGCTGGCGGGCAAGCTCACGATGCGTGCCGAAGCAGTTTATGCCCGCGCCGAGCCGCTCTCGCACGCGGCACGCTCGTTCTTCTCGACGGTCAAGGCCATTCTGGCGCAGGACCAACCCGCGGTCGGCGCCGCGCGCTGAAGGGCAAGCCCGACCGGCGATTTATGGTACAGGCTGATTGTTGATCGTCACTTTGTTCAGCGCACTGGTCGCCGGCAAATTCCATTTGGCCATCAGCTTGCCGACCGTACCGTCATCGATCAACGATTGCAGCGCCACGGCGACGTCCTTGCCCAGCGCCATTTCGTTTTTCGCCACGCCGATGCCCATCGCCGTATATTCGATCGGTGTCCCGATCATCGCCAGCGATGCATCCTGCGCGATGACATACGGCACGGTCAGGCTATCCATCATGACCGCATCGACACGCCCCTGTTTCATCTGCATCCGTGCATCGATGCTGTTTTCCGCCGGCACGTAAATGGCAGCAGGCAAGCCCTGCTTTGCGCAATCGGATGTATTCCACCGTGCCAGCACGGCCGGTGCGCTCGTCATCCGGCTGATGCCGATGCGCTTGCCGCACATCGAGATCGCCGTCTTGTTCGGGCTCGACGCTAAGGTGACGAACTGGGAACCGGAGCGCAAATAATCGACGAAACCGATTTCCTGTTCGCGCTCGGGCGTATCGAACATGCCGTTAAAGAAGATATCGACGCGCCCGGTCTTGGTCGCCGCGATCAGCTCGGAATAGTTGGTTTCGACCCAGGAGAACGGCCGCCCCATCTTCTTCGACAGCGCCTCGCCCAATTCGATATCGAAGCCGGTCAAGGTATTGCTTGCCGGGTCGCGCATGTCCAGCGGCGGATAGCTCGGATACGTTCCTGCCTTGATCGCCTCGGCAGCCTGTGCGGAATGCGCGATGCCGGCAAGACAGACGGAGGACAAGAGTGCCGCGAGGATCTTTTTCATCGATGAGTGCTTGGTCGGGTGGGAAAAGAAAGCCGGCGATTCGCCGCGCCGGCGCGTGAAGACAGCGTCGGAGCGATCGCAGGACAAGGTCGGGCAAGATTGGTGCATGCGCCGGAAATCAGGCATCGAGCCAGGGAAGTTCCGTGCTGGGTTTCCGGATATCCGGATTCTGTTCGAACATCCGCTGCCATACGCGACGGGTGACGACTTCCGCCTCGCGCAGCAGCGCCGGTTCGTCCAGCGTCAAGACCATGCGATCGCGCATCACGAAGGCGCCATCGACGATGACGGAGTGCACGACGCCGGGATGGCCGTAATGGACCAGGTTCGATTGCAGGCGGATCAACGGCCGCATCGCGACCGTGTTCAGATCGATCAGGGTCAGGTCGGCCTTTTTGCCGACTTCGATCGAACCGATCTCGTGCGCCGCGCCCACCGAGCGCGCGCCGGCCAGCGTGGCCGCTTCGATGATATCGTCGGGCGTCGGCGTCACGCCGCCCTCCGCTTCCGGGCCCCCCTCGCGGCCGCGCCCGGTGCGCCAGGCAATCGAGCCGAACGCCATCGCCGCGAACATGTCTTCGCTCATATTGTCGGTACCGAAGGCGACGCTGACGCCCGCTTCCCGAATCGGGCCCAATAACGCCTTGTGCATGCCGCGTCGCGAGATACTGGCCGGCGTGTGCGCCATCTGTACGCCGTGCTCTGCCAATAAAGCGATGTCGGCCCGAGTGCAGAACGTCCAGTGGGCGGCGATCAAATCCGCGCCGAGAAAGCCTTCACGCGCCAGATATTCGGTGGACGTCAGCCCATGGCGCGCGTGCATCGAGGCCACTTCGAGCGGGCTTTGCGAGAGATGGATCGTGCGCGTGAGCCCGTGCTTGTCCGCCAGCGCCTTCAAGCGATGCAGCATCGCCGGAGAACAATTGTCGGGCGCATGGGCCGCCACCTGGCACCGCACGCGATCGCCATGGCTGCCGTGGTATTGCGCAATCAAGGCCTCGGCGCGTTCGAAGAATCGTGCACCGAATTCGGTATCGACGCTGTAGTCGCCATGTCGGATGCGCCGGGTATCGATATCGGCGCACGCTTCCGACACCCAGACGCGCAGGCCGGTTGCCGCCATCGCATCGACATAGCCGGAAACGAAGCGGAAGGGATCGACCAGTGTCGTCGTGCCGCTGCGGATGGCTTCGAGGCAGCCCAACTGCACGATGACCGCGCGTTCTTCAGGCGTCATCGCGTACGAGATCGGCGTCATGTAGCGATAGATGGCATCGCCGGACCAGTCTTCCACGGTACCGCGCAACGCCATCAGCACGGTGTGCGTATGCGCATTGACGAAGCCGGGCATCACCGCCAAACCACGCGCCTCGAATATCGGCAGATGCGCATACTGCTGCGCCATCGCATCCGCCCCGCCGATGCCGACGATACGATTGCCCTCGATGGCGATCGACGTGTGGTCGCTGATCGTGCGCGCGGCATCACCGGCGAGGAGCACGGCATCGTGGATCAAAAGATTCATCTATCACTCGTCAGGTCGGTTCCGGGCCAGCCCTCCGAAAATACCAAGATCCTCCCATACGGTAAAATAGACCAAAATTACCGATCCATAGCGCAAGGGCATGGGTCGGCAAGCGCGCACGCGGGCGCGACCCCGCACGACGGCCGGCGCGTCCGATCCTGCCGAGCGCCCAGCGACCGCCTGCCCCCCGTCTACTTCCCCTGCCCGCCGATATCGCTGCCCAGCCGTTTCAAGGTCTTGCCGAGTTGATAGCCAAAGCCATAGACGCCCTCCTGACGTGGGGCCTGCGCCGGCTTCACCGGTGCGGCGGCGCTCGGCGTCGCCGCACGATGCGCGGCTGACGGGGCGCTCGATCGCGCGCTTTCCGCTTGCTTCGCGGCTTGCCTCGCGCGGCGTTTCTCCGCCCGATGCGCACGCGGCGTGTCGGCGCGATGACGCGGATGCACGACGGCGGCGACGGCCGCCGCTGCCAGCGCGGCCTGGGTGGCCGACGGTGTAGAGGATGCGGGCGCTGCCTCGCTGCGCGCCTCGCGCTGCGCGAGCTTGCCGTTCGGCTGCGGCGGCGACAAGGTCGTCTGCGCGGCCCCGCCATCGGCGGGAAACACCAGGCCCAGCGCGGCCGGCGTCACCGGCCCCGTCTTCATGCGCTGGCCACTCGGCCGCGGCGGCTGCAGCGAGATCGCCTGCGCCTTCACGTCCTCGGACAGGCCGGGAAATGGATCGATGCCGGTAATCCGCTGGAGCATCGCAATCGACACCACGGCGTACGCATCGCCGTCGCGGTTCGCCGTCAGATAGGCGGCGGCGCCGCGCTTGGGATCGTAAATAGCCTTCCACAGATAACTCGGCACGGCGACACGGGAATGCACCCAGGTCGGCGTCCCGATAAAGGCCGGCCCGCTGACGACATACAACTCGCCGCTGGATTTGGCCATCGCCCGCGTGCTGATTTCGATCCCCTGCCACAAGTGCCGATTATTCTCCGCGTCCTGCGGCACCATATTTGCCAGCGAGAAACTCTCCTCCTGCGCCGCGGCATCGGGCATATCGGCGCTCGGCGACATATGACCGCGATCGAAACCGGCGCCACGATAATCGGCCAACTCGGCGCGATCGTCGGCGACGACCGCCATCTCGGTATGAAAGGCATCGTGGCGCTTCTGCGCCTGGGACGCGGCCACGCTGTCACGCGTCAATCGCTCGGCAGACCACAAAGGGGTACGCGTGATCCCGGATGCCATCGTCGAATAGAAGCGGAAACACAGCATGTGCGAACGCGACACCTGCTCCATGCGCAACACATCGGGCGCCTGTCCGGCCACGAAGAATGCGGGACAGGCGCTTGGCGCGGCCCGGGCGGCCGGCACGTAAGCGGCCAACACCACCAGCGCGCCGAAGCATGCGGCAACAAACGAGGGAAATCGGGACAGGCGACGCATCCCATCGCCGCGCGAAAAGCGGCGGGAGGCAATCGAGGACAGGGAGGGAACAGACAGCAATGCAGTGATCAACGGGGTTTCATCCGAGGCGAAAAACAGCGGCATTATGCCAGCCTTGGCCTACCCCGCCCGGTATTCCCGCCGCGCACGTGGCGAATCGTGCGTCCGAAACCCAGACATCGGCGTGTCTCGCAGACGCGCCGATGTGCCATTACGCTGACGCGTCCGGCTCAGATCAATTCAGCGAAACCCGCCGCTTCCATCGGCTTGCCTAACAGGAAGCCTTGGAGCAGATCGCAGCCCAGACGCGTCAGCAGCGCTTGCTGCTCGTCCGTCTCCACGCCCTCGGCAACGATATTCAATTTCAGCGTATCGCCCAGCGCGACGATGGCGGACACGATCGCCGCGTCTTCGCTGCTGTTTTCGAGATTCATCACGAAGCCGCGATCGATCTTCAACTCGCTCGCCGGCATCCGTTTCAAGTACAGCAGGCTCGAATAGCCAGTGCCGAAATCGTCGATCGAGATGCGCACGCCGAGGTCGTTGAGCTGGTTCAGAATCGCCAGATTCGCCTCGACGTCTTGCATTGCCGTCGACTCGGTGATCTCCAGCGTCAACGTGCGCGGTTCGATGCCGTGCTTGTCGATCGACTGGGTGATCATCTCGATAAAGCGCGGATGGTTGAACTGCGCCGTCGAGATGTTCACGGCCATCGTCAACTCGCGACCGGCATCGGTCTTCGCGTTGCGCTGCCATTCCGACAATTGCCGGCACGCCTCGTCGAGGACCCATTCGCCGATGCCGATGATCAGCCCGCTGCGTTCGGCGAGCGGAATGAATTCGTCCGGTGCGATGCGGCCCCGCGTCGGATGGTCCCAGCGCAACAAAGCCTCGGCGCCGATCATCGGTCCGTTCGGCGCGCGGAACTTGGGCTGATAATGCAGGACGAATTCATTGCGCTTGCGCGCCAGCCGCAAGTCGTGCAACAAAGTGAGATGGCTGGCGTTATCGGTATGCATCGAGCCTTCGAAGAAACAGGCTTGATTGCGCCCCGCCGATTTCGCGTGATACATCGCGATATCCGCGCTCTTCACGAGATCGGCCGGTACCACGCCATCGCCCGGATACAGCGCGATGCCGATACTCGCCGACACCGTCAGATGATGCCCGGAGACGACAAAGGGATCTTCCAGCACATTGACCAGACGTTCGGCGATCGTGGCCGCGTCGGCTGCGCCAGCCACTTTTGCAAGCAGCACGAACTCGTCGCCGCCGAGCCGCGCGCAGGTATCCTCGGCATGGACGTGTTGGCGGATCCGCTCGGACACCTGCACCAGCAACTGGTCGCCGAGGTGATGGCCGAACGTATCGTTGACGGCCTTGAAGCCATCGAGATCGAGGAACATCACCGTGAATTTTCCGCGCGCGGCCGTGGCGCTCTCGATCGCCTGCTCCAGGCGATCCATCAACAGCAGGCGATTCGGCAGCCGCGTCAGCGTATCGTGCAATGCCAGACGCGAAAGCTCCTGATTCGCTTCGGCCAGCGACGACGACAGCATCGCCGTGTTGATTTCGAGCCGCATATCGAGGATCGACGTGATCAGTGCAACGGCCAGCACCGCGACGGTCACCACCAGGATCGGCAGCGCCAGCGCGTTCGAATTGAAACCGGCGCGTGCCGCACCGCACACCGAACCGATGGGGAATTCCGCCGCCAGCATACCGACGTAATGCATGCAGACGATCGCCAGCCCCATCACGACCGCCGCACCGATCCGGTAATAGCGCACATGCTGACCGATGCCGCGCAGGCGGAACGCCAGTTGCAGCCCCGCGCCCGATGCCACCACGGCAATCACGACCGAGAGCGCCACCAGGTTCGGGCGCCAGACGATGCCTGGCGTCATCTTCATCGCCGCAATGCCGGTGTAATGCATGGCGGCAATCCCGCCGCCCATCAGCAAGGCGCCGGCCGTCATGGTCGACCACCCCATTCGCGCGCGGCTGGCGAGCCACAACGCGAACAGGGACGCGGAGAAAGCGATAAGGAGCGACAGCAGCGTCAAGTGGGCGTCGAATCCCATCTCGATATGCGGCAGGGAGAAGGCGAGCATGCCGATGAAATGCATCGACCAGACGCCGAAACCCATCGCGCCGGCACCGCCGACGAGCCACCATTGCGCGGCGTTTTTGCCGGCCGTGCTGATGCGCCCGACGAGGTCGAGTGCAGTGTACGATGCCAGCATGGCGACAAGCACCGAGAACAAGACAAGCAGCGTGTCGTAACTGCCAACGAGCATGACAAACCTCTAGGACCGCCACGCAGATCCGAAAGACGGTGCCGGCGATTGAGCAAGGGAGCACGTGCCCCGCCAGAAGGCAAGGCACGACTCCGGAAGCGCGATTCGCGCCCTGCGGCAGCGCTGGCGTCCATCGCCGACGTATTCGGGAATTTGCGTCATCATCGGCGCCCTGACAGGGCGCCCTTTCATCGGATAACGGCTTTCGGAACGCGAACTTAAGGATTAGCACAAAAAATGCGTTCGAGCGAACGTATAGATTTGCGCCCTGGAAGTTCGGGCCGTGGCCGCCGCGTGCGCCCGCCACGGCCGACAACTTTTCGCGGCGGTTTGTCAGGCACGCAGCCCCGCCAGCGGTCGCTCCGCGACATCCTGGATCAAGGATTCCAGCACCTCGACATCGAACGGCTTGGCCAGCACCGGGATCTCGGCCTGCTTGGCGCGTTCGATCTCCGACGCATAGCCGGTCACGAGCACGATCGGCAGCACCGGCAGCACGTCGCGCAGCGTCAGCGCCAGATCGATGCCATTCATCGTGCCCGGCATGTGGATGTCCGACAGCACCATATCGAAGCCGTCTGCCGCGCTATCGCGCACGGCCATCAGCAAGGTCAAGGCGGTGTCGGCATTGTCGACCCATTGGACGCGGTGCCCCATGACATCGAGCAATGCCTCGGTCCCGGCCGCCACTTCCGGATTGTCCTCGACCAGCAGGATGGCAATGCCCCGTTCCTGGCCGGTTGCCGTCTCGGACGGCACGCCCTGCGCGCCTTTCGCCCCGGACTTCGACGATGCAGCAGAAGACGCCGGCGCCGCCATGGCGCGCCAGGACGCGACACCGGACGCCGCCGTCGAAGGCGTCCGATCGACCGACTCATGCACGGTCGGCGCGACCGGTGCGCGCATCGGCGCGGGCGTATCGGCAGCCGGCGGACCGCCCTCGGCCGCCACATCGGACACTGCCTGCGTCTGATGCGGCGCCGCTGATGGAGCGCGCGCTTGGGAGCGCGGCAGATAGAAGCGTACGATCGTGCCCCGTCCTATCTCGCTTTCGATCGTGGCCGTCCCTCCGGCCTGTTCGCAGAAGCTCGCCACCTGCGGCAAGCCCAATCCGGTCCCCATGCCTTGCGGCTTGGTCGTGTACAGCGGTTCGAACGCCCGTCGCAGGACGTCGGCCGGCATGCCGACACCGGTATCGGCAACCGAAATCCGCACATAGTCGCCCGCATGGCCGTACGACTGGCTCGTGCTGAAGCGCATATTCTCGACCTCGATGGTCATCGTGCTGCCGGGCCGGGGCGTGCCGCCCGCCGGGTAGGCCATCGCATCGCGCGCGTTCGCCGTAACGTTCAACAACGCCAATTCCAACTCGCCGGCATCGACATCGATCGGCCAGACATCGGGGGCGATCTGCAACACCAGACGCACTTCCGCGTGCAGCGCGCCGTTCAACAGCGGCGTGGCATGGGCAAGCCAGGTCTGCAGCACCAACGTCTCGATGCGTTGCGGCTGCTTACGCGCAACGCCCAATAATTGCCTTGTCAATTGTTTGCCGTTGCGAATCGCCCGCTCGATCGCGGCCAACTCCGGGCTGCTTTCCCCGGCACGGGTATCGTCCGGCGCCGACGGCGGCGGTACGCCGCGCCGACGCAGCACCTGGGCATTCGACGACATCGTCATCAGCAGATTATTGAAGTCGTGCGCGACGCTGCCGACCAGATTGCCCAGCGCTTCCGTGCGCCGCGCCTGCCGGAACGCCGCTTCGACCGAACGACGCGTAACGGACTCCGACCGCCAGGAAAGCCAGGCACGTTCCTCGGTTCGCAGCCGCAGCAAAGCGATCAGGATCACGGTCCACAGCACCAGGCATGGCACGAACACGCCCGCCGCCAGCAGTCCCACATGGGACAACCAGGCAGAAATCAATGCCGATGTCGGATAGCTGGAGAACACGTACACCGGATAACCGGCAACGCGGCGATACGAGATCACGCTCTGGTCGCCGTCTGCGCTCAGCGTCACTTCGCCGCTCGTGGTGCTGTCGTTATCGTCATAGCTGCTGTGACCGTTCTCGTCGGCCCCCAGGCCGCGCAGCAAGGCGGACAGCGCATGGAAGGGTCGGTTCAAGTGACCGACACCACTGCCGTCGCGCGGCGCGCCGGCCGGCAGACCGGACGGATAGCGCACCAGCACGACACCGTCGATCCGCGCCAGACCGACGGTCATCGATTGATCGGTACCGACCAGATCCTTGTAGAAGTCACTGAAATACTCGGCTTTCAGCGAGACGGCGACCACGCCTGTCAGCTTGCCATTGGCGTCACGACGCGCGGAGCTGGTCGAGAAGATCGGCTTGCCGGTCATCGCACCCACCATCGTCGGCGAGACCCATAACGTGGCGGCCTGATCGATCGCGGAATAGTCCAATCGATCGCGGAAGTCGCTTGTCGCCGGCGGATAGCCGGCACTGTTCACCAACATGCGCCCAGTGCCATTTAGCACGCCGATGGCGGCAACCTGCGGATAGCCGCCACCCAATTTGGCGAGGCGCTGCTGCAGCGCGCGACCTTGACGGGTAATCGACGCATCGGACGTCTCGCCGAGCAGATCCAGAATGCGCTCGTCGAGACTCTCGTTCAGGTCGAATACCTTGATCGCATGCTCTTCGGCGATGCGCGCCACACGGCTGGTTGTCGCCCGCGCCTCATCCCGGCGCTGGTTCAGGTCGATGACCGCCGCCACGCCGACATACATCAACGGCAGGACCATCGCGGCAATCAGCAGCGTGAGAAACGCCATCCGGATGCCGCGAAAGTTGCGGTCCGGCTCGATGACCGGCTCGGTTTCCGCAGCCAGGACGTCACGCGTCGTATCAGCTTGGTCTCGCGAGCTGATCGCGGATTCGGAGGGGGCGTTCAAGGGACGTCAGGGACGTGGAGTCAGCCGCAAGGGGATGCGCGAAATGGGCGCCGATGTCAGTCATTTTGCCAGAGCGGCGGGCGCCGTGCCAGAACTGGCGCCGACCCCACCACCCGGCACCGCTGCCGGGCGCCACGGACAGGCGCATCCGCCCCTTTCATCCGCACTGGACCGGAGGTCCGGGCGCCTCAGACGGGGTCGCCCCGCAACAGCGCGAGCAGCGCATCGATATCCACCGGCTTCTGGAAATAAAAATCAAAGCCGGCCGAACGGGCGTCGTTGATATGCTCGGTGTCGAAAAAACCCGTGATCGCGACAATCGGCGTATGCAGGAAGGCCGTCATGCGACGGAATGCCCGCGCAGTGGAAAAGCCGTCCAGCGCCGGCATGCCGATATCGAGCAGGATGGCCTCGGGCAAGGTCATCTTCGCCAAGGCCAGCGCGCTCATTCCATCGCTGGCGACCGAGACGTCATAGCCCTCGGCGCTCAGGCATTCGTGCATCGCGTAGCGGACATCGAGATTGTCGTCGACGACCATCAGACGCGTAAATTTTTCAGCGTTGCCATGTAATCTTGGATGGTCTCGCAGCGCGAGCCAGCGTTGACGCATCGCATATTTGGCGCTTTCCGATGTCGCGCTGGGCTGGCCCGGCGGCCAATCGGGCATACGCCGGGGCGGCATCCAGGGCGTCGTCGCGGGTCCCCCAGGCGCGTTGGCGGCAGTGGACGAGATGACGCGACCGGCATCGTCGAGGTCAAGCGTATAGCTGTCGGTCAGTCTGATATCGCGACTCGGCCGCGCGGACGCGCTGCCGCGGGCATCGGACGTATCAGACTTGCGTTGAGTGGACGCATCGGGACGAGTCGGGACATCGCTGTCACCGGCGGGCGAAAAAGGCAGACGATTGTTCGGAAGCGGCATATTGAATTGCGGTGAATGTCACCGCTTCGTGCGCGGAACGGCCACAGAGAAATAAACGGTCGTCGATGGCACGGCGCAGCCAAATGGCACCGCTACACCGCAGTCGACGAAAGCAAGTTGCTGTCAGCTAGCATGGAATGTGCCCGCCTGCCGCGCTTTCTCCGCCTTATTCCAATATGACGCACCCAACCCCGGGTATATCGATCTATCGGCCAAACAATGAGAGACCCGTCTTAATTATTATTAAATCAATATCAATAAGACATTTCCAATGGTAATTTTCCTTGGCTTTTCTCATTTCCAAAAAATTATTTTTAAATGGATATTTAGCCATGAAAACATCATTACGCCATCGACACATTGCTGCGTTAATACTGTTGTCCCCTTTCATACCGGCACAGGCGAGTGCCGACATATCGGACATGACGGGCGAGGCGCATGCATTCAGCATGGGCGGTGCGATTGCGCGGGACAATCCGCCGGCGGCGTATATCGGCGGCGCCGTGTTCGCCCGCGCGATCGATCAAACAGACGTGCCGATTATGCAAATCGACGCGACCATCGATCCGATATCGGCAGCCACCGATGCGTCCCCTATCACTGCGCCGCATCGTGACGCGCCGCTGCAAATAGGGAAAGGCATTACTGTTCCAGAGCAGGACCTCGATTATTCCAAGATACGGTGGCAACGGATGGACATCGGTTGGGTAGGTCATTTCGCTATCCGCGCGGCCGGCGCTGAAACGCTGCGCGCATCGCTGGCGCTCCATGGCGACGACGGTGAAACGCCGCTATCCGACGAGATCGCGCAAAAGATCGTTTTCCGTATCGCCGGGAACGACAAGAACGTGTTCGAGACCCGTGCGAAAGAGATCAGAGACAGCGCGAACTATTGGACGCCGCTGACATCGGGCGATACGATCCACATCGAAGTGGTCGCACCGCACGCGGTGCACCCCGCCACGTTTCGCATTCGCGTCCCGCGACTCTCTTATTTTTCCGATGCCCTAGCCAGCACACGCTACGCGGCGCCAGGAACGGCGCGCTATGCCCAACAGTTCTATGGCGCCGGCGCATGCCACCGCGACGTGATCTGTCGGCCGCAGACAGCGGCATTGCGCAATGCACGCGACGCGGTCGCAAAGATGGTCTATACCGAAACCAACGGAAAGTCATATATGTGTACCGGGACGCTGCTGAACAACGGACAGGTCCCTAAACGCGCGCTCTTCCTCACATCGCGCCATTGCATTCAGACGCAGAGCGATGCCGACTCCCTGCTGACCATCTGGTTCTATCAGACCACGCAATGCGGTGGCCCACCGGCGTCGATCGACCAACGCGTCACGCAACTCGGCGGCGGCGCCACGCTGTTATCGGCGCATCCGCTTTTGGACATGGCCCTGCTCTCGCTCAATCACGCGCCGCCCGCGGGCGCACACTATCAAGGGTGGAGCGCGAAGCCGCTGAAACGGGGCGAACCGATCACAGCGATACATCACCCCGCCGGCGATGCGAAGAAACATGCCATCGGCACGATCGCCGACATCGGGCTCTATCATCCCGAACGGGAACGCGCCAGAATCACCGTTCAGTGGGGCATGGCCGATGACGCGGGCGCCACCGAGGACGGTTCGTCAGGATCGGGCATCTTCACCGCCGACGCGGAGGGTGTGGCGCTGCGTGGCACCCTGAACGGCGGCTGGTCGCACTGCGGCGCCTCATTCGCGCGCAAAATCGATTACTACGCGCCGTTTTCCGATTTCTATCCTTCTGTTTCACATTACTTCGGACTACTTGACTGATAGGACATTCGGCCGGCCGTTACGAACACCCACGGCTGGCCGAAAGGCGTTTTCGAGACGTACCGAATACAAACAGTTCCCTTCACCCACTGTTATTTTTTAAATTCTTAATTAGGATTATTACGTTAATTAAACGAATATTTACCCATGAAACATCGTGCATTTATTAGACCTCTTATGTCGGTCTTTCTGCTCGCGCCGATCCACGCGCAGCCGGCTGCGAGATCCGACGGCCCGGTCGACAGACTGGGAAGCGAAGTAGCCATCAACGCTTCACCGGACACGCAGACGGGACGGGTATACTTCGTTTGTCCTATCGACAAGCATGCGGCGCCGCTGGTCCCCGTCGACAAACCGTCGCACGATATCGCAGAAAAAACGCGGCATGACACCGACGCGTCTGCCCTGAGCACGCCGATGCAGATGGTTAGGGCATTGCGGTCCCGGATCCCCGCATTGACGCTGCCCGGATAAACTGGAAACGGCTGGATATCGGCTGGGTCGGCCATTTCGATATCCGTGCAAACGGCGCGGAAACGCTCCGGGCTGCGCAGAAGCGCCGCTATAGCCAGGGGTTTTACAGCGCCGGGTGGTGTCAGCGCGATGTCGTCTGCCGACCGAAAAGTGCGGTATTACGCCAAGCGGCTAAGTCGGTTGCCGAAGGCGGCCCCGCTGCCTGCGGGAAGTGGATGGGCGAACGGCACGATGACTATGCACCGTTCTCGGACTTCTATCCTTCGGTGAGCCAATACTTCAACGTGTCCCGCTGAGCAATATGCCGCTGCGGGAAACGCTGTATATCGTATCGCGTGCGTTCAAGCGATAGGGGCAAAAAAACCGAATGCGCTGCCCGGACGCACGACCGCGCTGCTAGCGCAGTCGTGCTGTCGTGCAAAACAACGATCACGCCACCGCAGGTGTCACCGGCCGGCCACTTTTCAGCAGCAGCGACAGCACCAGGGTAATGGCGACATTCACCACCAGCGCCAGCAAGCCGATATAGATCGGATAGGACGCGCCACCAATCGCCACCGTGTACAGCGGCTTGATGCCTTGTTGCAACGCCAGCCCGGTACCGACGACCATACCCGCCGTCCAACCCAAGAACAGCGCCGGCAGTTTCAACCGCGAGGTGAACAAGGTGAACACCACGGCCGGGAAAATCTGCAGGATCCACACACCGCCGAGCAATTGTAGATCGATCGCGAATTTCGTCGGCACGAACAAGATGAACACCAGCGCCCCAAACTTGACGAACAGCGAAAACAGTTTCGCGCTCTGCGACTCTGCCTGCGGAGTCATATTCGGACTCACCAGCGGACGCCACAAATTGCGCGTGAACAGATTGGCGGCACCGATCGACATGATCGCCGCCGGCACCAAGGCGCTGATCGCGATAGCGGCCGCGGCAAAGCCGACAAACCACGCCGGAAAGACCTTGGCGAACAGCGCCGGCACCACTTGCGTCGCCGACGTGACTTTGATGTCGGCGGCGATGGCCATATAACCCAGCAGCGCGATCAGACCCAGCAACAAGGTGTAGGCCGGCAGAAAGACCGCATTCGTCTTGATCGACTTCTCGGAGCTGGAGCTCAGGATACCGGTCATCGTGTGTGGATACATGAAGGCCGCCATTGCCGAGCCCAGTGCGACACTGGCGTAGGCGGTAAATTGCGACGGCTTCAGCGTCAGGCCGGTTGCCCCGCCCTTCGCCGCGAACGCGTCGCCAGCGGCGGAGAAGACCGCGCCATAGCCGCCGAGCTTGCTCGGGATGATCCACACCGCCGCGATCACGACGATATAGATCATGATGTCCTTCACGAAGGCGATCATCGCCGGCGCGCGCAAGCCACTGGCGTAGGTATAGACCGCGAGGATAACGAAGGCCACGATCAAGGGCATTTCGCCATGCACACCCAGGCCTTCGATCACCACCTGCATGCCGACCAGCTGCAGCGCGATATACGGCATCGTCGCCAGAATGCCGGTCACGGCCACGGCCGCGGCAAACCATTTCCCGCCGTAATGGCCCTGAATAAAATCGGCCGCCGTGATGTGGTTGTAGCGATGGCAGACCTTCCACAGCTTCGGCATGACGAGGAAAACGAAGGGATAGACGATGATCGTGTACGGCAAGGCGAAAAAGCCGTAGGCCCCCACCGAATACACCAGCGCCGGCACGGCGATCACCGTGTAGGCGGTGTAGAAATCACCGCCGACCAGAAACCACGTAATCACGGCGCCGAACTGTCGGCCGCCCAAGCCCCACTCGTGCAACTGCGTCAGATCTCCAGCTTTCCAGCGCGATGCCAAAAAGCCGATCACGGTGACCAGCAGAAAGAACCCGACGAAAACGCCGACGGCGATAGGATTGATCTCGACATTCATCAGCGCATCACCTTGTACACGATGTAGATCAATAGCGACGTCAACGGTACCCACAAAAATTGATACCAGTAGAAGAACGGGAAGCCGGCAAAGGACGGCATGGCGTGGTTATAAAACGGCACCCACAACAACGCGATATAAGGAAGCACCAACAGCCATCTGAGCGCGCCGTATTTCTGCGGCGGCGTATCGACAATCGGTTCGGGATGCGCCTGTTCCTCTACGATCCCGCCCCCGGGGCGTGAATGAGCTGACTCACCGATAGGATTCATTTGTCTTGTTGTCTCGCTTGATATTCGCGTCACGCATCCGCGAAGGCATCTCCGCCGGACACGCGCCGATCTGTTTTCTTAAAATAGTGCCCGGCATACCGTTACACCGTCCGCGTGCATCCGCTGAGAGGGCGCCCGGTCACGCGACCAGCCGCTTGACGACGCGAGAACGCCGCTTCACCACTTCAGACTGTCAATACACACTTAATACGGGTTTTGGGCACCCGACAATAACGCCGCGAAACGGCGCACGTCAAGCAAATGCGAGAGGCTCGAAGCACCCGATCACCGTTGAAACAGGGATTTCGACAGAAAATCGATCACGGCTAATGCGCGGGCAAAGCCATGAAAACAGACGGGCTTGAACTCTCTTAAGTTATATTAAAAAAACCAATAAGGGTAATCCCCAGTTTTTCTCTATTTACGCGAAAAATGCGGCGTTAAAATGGTGCGATCGAATGCTTGGCCGCACCAGCGATTTACCCAACGCGGCGCGCTCAAAACGTGGCGCCATCCCGCGCAGGGTAATTCGCTATAATTCCAAAGAGCGTAAGCCGAACGTCGGGACGCGGCGCAGCAGCCCGCATCTCGACGAAGCAATGGTTGCGCGCCCCCGGGATGCAATGCCGTAGATTCACCAAGGAATCGTACCGATGTCGAAGCCGTTGCCTTACCGACCACGCACGTCGTCAATCATGTTGTGGATCGTGGCCGTCGGCTTCTTCATGCAGACCCTCGACACGACGATCGTCAACACGGCACTGCCCTCGATGGCGCGCTCACTCGGGGAAAGCCCGCTGCGGATGCAATCGGTGGTGATCGCCTACGCCTTGACGATGGCGATGTTGATTCCGGCAACCGGTTGGCTCGCCGACAAATTCGGCACCACACGCGTGTTCATGACCGCGATCTCCCTCTTCATGTTCGGCTCCATCGGCTGCGCCGCGTCCAGCTCCTTGGACATGCTGGTCTGGGCGCGCATCGTTCAAGGCTTGGGCGGCGCGATGCTGATGCCGGTCGGTCGACTCGCGCTGCTGCGTACGGTACCGGGCGATCAGTTTCTCCGAGCCATGAGCTTTGTCGCGGTCCCAGGATTGATCGGTCCACTGATCGGCCCCACGCTGGGCGGCTGGCTCGTCTCATTCGCCTCGTGGCATTGGATCTTTTTGATCAATGTGCCGGTGGGGCTGGTCGGCATCGCCGCCACCTACTTTTATATGATCGACTCGCGCGCGCCGGTAAAACGCTTCGATCTGAACGGCTATCTGCTGCTCGCGGTGGGCATGGTGACGCTATCGCTGTCACTGGATGGCCTGACGGACCTCGGGCTCCAGCATGCGACGGTGTTGGTGCTCCTGGTCGTCAGCTTCGCGACCTTGACCGCCTACGGCTTGCACGCCACGCGCGCGCCCTTTCCGCTGTTTCCATTGGATCTGTTCAAGATCCACTCGTACAGCGTCGGCTTGCTCGGCAATTTGTTCTGCCGGATCGGAACGGGCGCGATGCCCTACCTCATCCCGCTGATGTTGCAGGTCAGCCTCGGATACGAACCGTTCCACGCCGGCCTGATGATGCTGCCGGTGGCCGCCGCCGGCATGGGCGCAAAGCGCCTCGCATCCCCGCTGATCGTGCGCTTCGGTTATCGCACCGTGCTGATCAGCAATACCGCCGCGGTCGGCCTGGCGATGGCCAGCTTCGGCTTTGTCACGCCGAGCTGGCCGATGGGCCTGCTGCTGGTGCAGCTGGCCTTCTTCGGCGCCGTCAATTCATTGCAGTTCACCGCCATGAATACCTTGACGCTGAAGGATCTTGCGCGAGGCGGCGCCAGTAGCGGCAACGGCCTGTTTTCAATGGTGCAAATGCTCGCGATGAGCCTCGGCGTCACCATCGGCGGGGCCTTGCTCGATACCTTCCAATCGCTGGCGCACGGCGGCGCCGACGCACGCGGCTCATTGCCGGCCTTTCATTGGACATTTGCCTGCGTCGGCATCATTACCGCCGCATCGTCATGGATCTTCGCGCAATTGGCCCCGGAAGTCAGGCATGCCCCGCACGACCCCGCGGCGAATGACGAGGGTTGAGCGCGCGGTCATGGCGCCGCGTGCCTGACCGCGCGGGTTGCCGCACCGGAACGCGTGGCGCGGCCGCCTCGTGCTCCGGCACCTCGTGGCACGACAGCGCGGCGTCGATCGCCTCGGTCAAGGCGTCCAGATCGAATGGCTTGCACAAGGGCACGACATGCGCCGGCAAGCCGTCGTCGGTGCCGCCAACGTCATCTGATGCCGATGGCGTGCTTGGCTGACCGTGCGCGCGAACGCCGATCGTGCCGCCCGCTTTCAAGGCCATGCCGCTGATCACCACCACAGGCAGATCGACCCGGCGCGCCAGTTCGGCGCCGGACATGCCCGGCAGATTCAAATCCGTCACGAGCAGATCGGGATCCCATCCCGACAGAGCGAGGATGGCGTGCTCGCCACTGTCGACGCTACGCACGCAATGCCCCAAGGCCTCCAGCAAGGCGGCGCTGGCCTCCCGTGCATTGGCATCGTCCTCCACCAGCAAGATCGACAAGCCGGCCCGCGCCGAGCGCAACGACCCGACGCTCGGCACCGACGGCAAACGGGCAGCCTTGTCGTGCTCAACGTCGTGCTCAATGTCGTGCTCGATCTCCTGCGCGAGGTCCTGCACCGCTTGCTTGGCCGAAAGCGGGGACCGCGCGCTTGCAGACAGCGCGCCGTGCCGCGTGACGCCGTCCAGCATCGCGTGGAGCGTGCGCGCGAGATGCGCCTGATCATAGGGCTTGGCCAGCAGGCACACCGTCGGATCGAGGCGGCCGCCGTGCGCCAGCTCCTCGTCGGTATACCCCGACGTGAACATCACCGGCAAACCCGGTCGCACCGCGCGTACGGCGGACAACAGCGCCGCACCGCGTAGCGGCCCCGGCATCACGACGTCGCTGAACAGCAGGACGACGTTGGCACCGGCCGGACGCTGCAACACATCGACTGCCGCCTCGCCACTGTCGCAGGCGAGTACCGAATAGCCCAAACCCTCGATCAAGGCCACCACGGTCGCACGGACATCGCTGTCGTCTTCCGCTACCAGAATCGTACCGCTGCCGGCGAAGCGTTCGGCAGTATCGGCGACCCTGGCTACATCGGCAACCTCGCTTCCGTCGTCGGCATCGCAGGTCGCGTCGTCCGTGTCTGGATCGACGCTCGCCCCCTTCTGCGCAGCGGCGGAAGACGGGACGTCTGGCCGCACGACGTCCTGCGCCGCGCGCGGCAAATACAGCCGCACCGCTGTCCCCTTGCCGACGACGCTATCGATATAAATATGCCCGTTGCTCTGTTTCGCAAAGCCGTAAGCCATGCTCAGACCGAGGCCCGTGCCCTGACCCGGCGGCTTCGTCGTATAGAACGGTTCGAACACGCGATCCAGCACGTCGGGGGGCATCCCGCAGCCGTCGTCCATCAACGCGAACATCACATATTCGCCGGGACGCAATCCCGGATGCAGACTGGCGAAAGCGCTATCGATCACCGCGTTCTCGACCCGGATCGTCAAGATGCCCTCGCCATCCATCGCGTCGCGCGCATTGACCGCCAGATTCAGCAGCACGTTTTCCAACTGGTTGGCATCCACCCATGCCGGCTGCAATCCATCCGCGATCAGCGTCTCGACGCGAATGGTTTCGCCCAACAAACGGCGCATCATATCGACCATCGGCAAGCATAGTGCACGCGGTTCGACAACACGAGGCTGCAATGGTTGTCGCCGCGCGAACGCCAATAGCTGCGAGGCCAGTTTCGCACCGCGCGCGACCGCTTCCAGCGCCGTTTCCAACCGCGTGTGCGCCGCACTCACGCGCGCGGCCAACGCCGTTCGCGCGTCTCTCGGCGCAGGCAGGCTATCGCGCACCGCCTTCAGATCGCGATCGGCCAGTTGCACATTGCCACTGATGATCTGCAGCACGTTATTGAAGTCGTGGGCGACGCCGCCGGTCAACTTGCCCACCGCCTCCATCTTCTGCGCCTGGGCAAGCGCCGCTTCCGTCTGTCGGCGCTCGGACTCACTGTCGCGTAACGCCTGTACCGATTCGCGGACCAAGCCTTCCAGATCCGTCCGATCGCGCTGCAACGCTTCGATGATTTGCGTGCGCCCGGCATCGAGCGCGGGACCCGGCCACTGCGCCTGCGTCACGTCGGTGCAATGTTGCAGCACATGCGCCGACGTGCCGTCGGCACCGGACACCGGCGTGTGGGTGATGCGCCAGTACCGATCGAGCAGCGGGCCCGCGACCGCGCGCTCACCCGCCTCCTCACCCGCGTGCGAGGCCCTCGCCTTTTCCACGGGACGCCGCGCGCGAATCGGATAACGCACGCAAGGCAACGTATCGGCCAGACCGGTGGCGCGCGCACGGTGTACGGAATCGCGTATCAATGCGGCGGCGGAGGCAGAGACGGAGGCGATGGTGGCCGTGATCGGCGCGGCGACATCCAATGCGCCGGTGTAGTCGGGAAAGGCGTCGAACCAATACTGGCCGACGATATCTTCCCGCTCGCAGGCCATCGCCGCCAGATAGGCGCGATTGACCGCGACCGTGCGCAACGCGAGATCCAGCACCGCGCAGGGCGCCGGCGACGCGTCGAACAGCGTACTGAAATCAAGGCTGGATGTCATACTGACCCGATACCCGATGACGATGATGACGCCATTCTACCCCCGGCCTTCGACACCGCAATCGACATCCGCGCGGTTAAACCCACTTGCGTCAAACGCGTGACAATAAAGTAGCGCGATACGCTGTCGAGACGTCGGTGTCGCCGCCCAACCCAGGCGACGGACGAAAAAAAACCCGGTCCACAAGGGGCCGGGTTTGAATCCACCAAGGAGGAGGTGGAGGAGACAGCTTCAGTATAAACAGCGATTGACAAACGTCAATATTGATTAGCCATTTAGAAGGAGCCCCCATGCCGCGGAAAACGACCGAAGCCAAGCCAAACCCCGGTAAACAAAGCACAAAATCGGTTTCCCCGCGCGCTGGCACCGCCGTGCGTAAAAACGTCGCACCCGATTCCGAATCCCACATCGCACCCGATGCGCGGCCCGGCAGTGCGGCGCGCAAGCGCAATGCAGTGATCCATGACAGCGCTCTCGCGAGTGGTGGGAACGCGGCGACGCGCGAGCCGCGGACCACGCATCGGCAACACGCAAGCAAGACGGCGCGGATCCTCGCCATCGATATCGGCGGCACCGGCCTGAAAGCCGCGCTGCTCAATGTAGACGGGAAGATGACCAGTGAGCGCCAACGCATCGATACGCCCTACCCGTGTTCGCCTGAGCGCATGATCGACGCGTTGCTGGAGCTGTGCGGCCCGCTTGGCGACTTCGACTTTCTGTCGATCGGATTTCCCGGCGTCGTCCGCGACGGCAAGGTGCTCACTGCGCCGCACTTCGATCACGTGGATCCGGACGATCCGTTCGCCGCCGGGATCATGCAACACGCGAACAAGGCAAAAAAGCACGATAAGGACAGTGCGGAGGACGCCGGCTCTGCGCGGAAAGCGGCCGACACGACCGACAAGCACGGTGTCCCCACCGAGGACACCGCCTGGCGTGGTTTCGCGCTTGGACAAGCGGTTGCGGCCGCCCTCGCAAAACAGACCAATGCGCCGGTCCGCCCGGTCCAAGTCATCAACGATGCCGAAATGCAGGGGCTGGCCGTGATACGCGGCGAGGGGCTGGAGTTCGTGCTGACGCTCGGCACCGGCGCGGGGTCGGCGTTGTTCCGCGACGGCGTGCTGATGCCCCACCTCGAACTCGCGCACCATCCGATTCGCGGCCGCAAATCGTACAACGACTATGTCGGCGACGCGGCCCGCAAGAAAATCGGCAAGAAACGCTGGAATCGCCATGTGCAGCGCACCCTCGCGATCCTCGATTCCCTGCTGCATTTCGATCATCTCTATATCGGTGGCGGCAATGCGCAGCGCATCGCGTTTCCCTTGCCGCAAGAAGTGACGATCGTATCGAACGACGCAGGCATCGAGGGCGGCGCGGCCTTGTGGCGTGACGTCGCCGTCTGACGCATCAAGACCTACACGCATATTAAAAAAAGCGGGGGCCGATATACCCCCGCTACGCCTATCCAGGAAACACATCGATGACACGCCCTTCGCTTCCCCCTCGGCCGATCCGCGCCGTTCTCTCCGACATCGACGGCACGCTGGTCCGATCGGATAAATCATTGAGCCCGGCGGTGATCGACGCCGTCACCGCATTGCGTCGCGCCGGCATCGCGTTTTCGATCGCAAGCGCCCGACCACCCCGCGCGCTGTCGGATCTGGTGAACGCCCTCCACCTCGGGGAAGCCGTCGACGGTGCCGACACGCAGGCGGCACACGGCGCCGCCGACACCGCCGACGCCGCCCCCGCCTTCGCGCCGATCGCGGCCTTTAACGGCGGCAATATCATTGCGCCCGATCAGCGCGTGCTCGATGCACTGCGCCTGCCGCCCGCCGTTGCGCGTGAGGTCGTCACGGATCTGCAGAGTCGCGGCCTGTCGCCATGGATTTTCACGGAAGGCGAGTGGCGTATCACCGATCCCAATGCCGCCTATGTCGATGTGGAAACGCGCACGCTGGGTTACGGCCCGACCGTCGTCGATGCCTTCACCGATCACGATTTCGCCTCGGTCGATAAAATTCTGGCCGCGTCCGCCGACTTCGACGGTCTGGCGCGCATCGAGCACGAAATCGCCAAGGCCTTCTCCGGCAAGCTGAACACCGTGCGCTCGCAGAAATACTATCTCGACATCACGCATCCGGACGCGCATAAAGGCACGGCCGCCCACGCCATCGCGCGACACCTCGGCATCGGGCTCGACGAATTGGCGGTACTCGGCGATATGTCGAACGATCTGCCGATGTTCGACGTCGCCGGTTTTGCCATCGCCATGGGGCAATCGGAGAAGACGATCCAGCAGCGCGCCAATGTCGTCACGGCCAGCAATGACGACGATGGCGTCGCCAAGGCCATCTACGAATGGATCCTCCCGTCTCAGCATCGCTAGACGGAGAAATGACCACTCAACCAGGCACAAAATGCCCTTGCGATCTCTACGGGATCGCCTACACTCAAATCCCCGACGTCGGCTCCGACGCTCGGCCCCCTTGCAGCCGTCCCACTATGATCATCGTTGCGCCGTGAGTCGTCGTTGGCCAGATTCGCTCTGGCGGCTGGAGGACGACTCGACCGAGAATCGTTATCCGTTTGGAGTCGCCATGTCCGCATCGCATCACTTCGCGCTGAATTTCCTTCTACCCCAGCCAGACGACGACCTGATTCCAGGTGAAAGCCGTGCATTCGATGCGCAGCTGGATTGCCAGATTTCGCGAATGGACAGTTTGTCCCTGCGCGATCTGCGTGCCGAACCGGCCGACTGGGACGATGCCGACGATCCCGAAACGGCGTTTGCGGAATACCTCGATGCATCGGACGCGCTCGATATGGGGGACTTCGACCGTTGGTCTGTACGCGGGCGCCGTTACTCCTGATTTACCCCGCCGATGCAGCAGGCCGCGCGCGCGGCACGGCCAGGCGCCCCTTGCGCGCCGCCGTGCCGCCGACCGCCACGGCTCCGGGACATCCCGCATCGATTCGCCACCAACCCTCGCCTCGCCGCTCCCCCCGTTTTCCTGCCCGATTTGCCCCCGTGCGTCCAGTGCATCGTCTTATCTGACACGTCTGCTGTTCAGGAGCGTGCGCGGGAACGCCGCGCCTGGGTATAATCGCAGCCGTGCCGGCGGCCGACGCCGAGCCCCTTACTGAATTTGGAGCAGCCGGTTGGCAAGCGCGGAACCCCTTCCCTCGATGGACACCACCCCGGACGATGCCGTGGCCAAGGCGCGCCGCAGCTCGTTCTATATGGCGATGCGGGTGTTGCCGCGCGAGCAACGCGACGCGATGTACGAGATCTACCGCTTCTGTCGGGCGGTGGACGATCTCGCCGATGACGAAGGCCCCTGGGACGCGCGCCGCGCGGGACTCGACCTCTGGCGCGCCCGTATCGACGCATTGTTCCCCGACACGCCGCGTAATGCGCCCGCGGGCACGCCCGATGCCGCGGCGCTCGTGCCGGCCGGCTTGCGCACCGCGACCCGGCAGTTCGCGCTGCACAAGGAAGACTTCATCGCCGTGATCGACGGGATGCAGATGGACCTCGACGCCGACATTCAGGCGCCATCTTTCGCTGTCCTCGACTTGTATTGCGACCGTGTCGCCAGCGCGGTGGGGCGTTTGTCGACGCAGGTCTTCGGCCTGGACCGGGCGCAAGGCATTGCCTTGGCCCATCATCTCGGCCGCGCCTTGCAGTTCACCAATATCCTGCGCGATCTGGACGAAGACGCATCGATCCACCGGCTCTATCTGCCGCGCGAGGCGCTCCTCGAAGGCGGCATCGATCCGACGCTCTTCGATCAGGCAAATACCGCCGCGCCCGATTGGGTCGCGGCTGCGGGCCCGATGCCTTATCCGATCACGGATCACATGGACGGCGGCGCCAGCGCCGTCGCAAACGCCGCGGTCGCCGCCGCGCGGCCCGACGCGCCGTTGCGCACGACACCGGAACGCGATGCGGCGATCACAGCCCTGCTGGCGGCGCCGGGGCTGCCGAAGGCCGGCGCCTGGCTTGCGCGACAGGCGCAAATACACTATCAGGCGGCGCACGCACTGATGCGCGTCGCCCCGCGCCGCGCCGTCAAGGCGCCGCGACTGATGTATGCGGTCTACCACGCGATCTTCGCGCGGACCGTGCAGCAAGGATGGGCCGCCCCGCGTCGTCGGGTGCGCCTGCCGCGCTGGCGACTGGTCTGGCTATTATTGCGCCACGGCTTATCGTAAGTCGGTGAGCGGATCGGCCGCACCCGGCCGCGATACGGTTTTCCCGCCGTATATCGGGCGCGACTGTTGTATTGGATTCACTATCGTCGGCGCTTTTTTTTCGAGACTATGGCTTGAAGCAGCGCCGCGCGATCTATGGCACGATGTGCCCGCACGGCCCGCGCATCCCCAGCAGGATGCTTTATATCCGGGATAGCGGGCCCAATGGAATAATCTGTTTCTTGCTGGAGACTGGACGCACGCCGGCCTGCCCGCGACAATCGCGACGCTGTCTGCGCTATCCGTGTTAGCCGAAGAATGACGTCCTCTCTGCAATGAGATCGCGGCGCCAAGGCAGATAGCAGCAGGACCGGAGAGAGATCGGAGAAGGATGGATACGACGCCCTTGGAGAACCAAGCCCTCACTCAAGCGCTGAAGCAGGCGGACGGGCAAACACAGACTGGCGGCAATACGGCGACGCCCAGCGCTCGCGCGCCCGCACCGGCCACGACGACCGGCGCGCCCGTCCCCGCGTCCGCATCGCTCGCGGATAACGCGCCCTCGTTCGACGCGCTGGAACGCGCGGTCGACGCGGCGACCACGCGCCTGCTGTCTGATCAGCGCAGTGACGGCCATTGGCTCTACGAACTGGAAGCCGATGCGACGATTCCGGCCGAGTACGTGCTCATGGTGCACTATCTCGGCGAGACGCCGGACCTGACGCTGGAAGCGAAAATCGGACGTTATCTGCGGCGAATTCAGGGCGATCACGGCGGCTGGCCGCTGTTCCATGACGGCGCGCTCGATATCAGCGCCAGCGTCAAGGGGTATTTCGCGCTGAAAATGATCGGCGACCCGGTAGATGCGCCGCATATGCGGCGTGCGCGCGAAGCGATTCTCGCCGCCGGCGGTATTGCCAAGGTCAACGTCTTCACCCGGATTCTGCTCGCCCTTTACGGCGTGGTGTCCTGGCGCGCGGTGCCGATGATGCCGATCGAGATCACGCTGCTGCCGATGTGGTTCCCCTTCCACTTGTCGAAAGTGTCGTACTGGGCCCGCACCGTCATCGTTCCGCTGCTGGTCCTGCAACAACGTCGCCCCCGCGCGCGCAATCTGCGCGGCGTCCGTCTGGACGAGCTGTTCACGGACCCGGCCGTCAATGTCGGTCTCAATGATCGCGCGCCGCACCAACACGCCGGCTGGTTCCGTACGTTCCGCGCGATCGATGCGGTACTGCGCAAGACCGACTGGTTGTTCCCGAAAGGTCTGCGGGCACGCGCGACGGAGGTCGCGACCGAATTCGTCGCATCGCACTTGAACGACGAGGACGGGCTGGGCGCGATTTTCCCGGCCATGGTCAATTCCGTGATGATGTACGACGTACTCGGTTACGGGCCCGAGCATCCGCAGCGGGCGATCGCGCGACGCTCGGTCGACAAGCTGCTGGTGGTCGATGCGGCGGACGACGGCGAGGCGTATTGCCAGCCTTGCCTGTCGCCGGTGTGGGACACATCCCTCGCGGCGCATGCGCTGCTCGAATCCGGCACGCCGACGGCCATCGACGCCGCCGCGCGCGGTGCCGAGTGGCTGCGGCCGCTGCAGATTCTCGATGTCGTCGGCGACTGGTCGGCGCGGCGGCCGATGGTGCGTCCGGGCGGCTGGGCCTTCCAGTATCGGAACGATTACTACCCGGATGTCGACGATACCGCGGTGGTCGCGCTAATGATGGATCGGCTGTCGGACCGCGCGGATTATACCAAGGCGATTGCCCGGGCGCGGGAATGGGTCGTCGGCATGCAGAGCAGCGACGGCGGCTGGGGCGCGTTCGAGCCCGAGAACACGCACGAATACCTGAACAATATCCCGTTCGCCGACCACGGCGCCTTGCTGGACCCGCCGACCGTCGACGTCTCGGCACGCTGCCTGTCGATGCTGACGCAGTTGGGCGCCAGCCGCGACGACCCGACCGTCGCGCGGGCCACCGACTACATTCTGATGCATCAGGAACCGGACGGCAGCTGGTACGGCCGCTGGGGCATGAATTACATCTATGGCACCTGGGCGGCGCTGTGCGCATTGAACGGCGTCGGCATCGACGCCCATCAATCGCCGTTGATCCGCCAGTCGGTGGACTGGCTGTTCTCGATCCAGAACGAAGACGGCGGCTGGGGCGAAGACGGCGACAGTTACCGTCTGCACTACGATGGCTATCGGCGTGCGCCGTCGACCGCGTCGCAGACGGCCTGGGCCGTGCTCGGCCTGATGTCGGCCGGTGTCGTCGACGATCCGCGCGTCGCACGCGGCGTGGCCTATCTGATCGCGCAGCAAGGCAGCGATGGTTTCTGGAACGAGCCGCTTTTCACGGCCACCGGTTTCCCGCGGGTGTTCTATCTGCGCTATCACGGCTATTCGAAATATTTCCCGCTCTGGGCGCTGGCGCGGTATCGCAACCTGAAGCGTGACGGACAGCGTCACGTCACATACGGGCTATGACCGCTGACGGCAGCGGCAGCGGCGCAATCGATTCCGACGCAAGGAAACCGGTGCTGGTCGTGGCCGGCATGGTATTGGAAGCCGATGCGCTACGCGGCGGTCACGGTATCGATGTCCGCGTCGCGATGGGCCCTGCCGCGCGCGACGCGGACGGACGGCTCGCCCACCTGGCGCCTCGCGTCATGGGACTCGTGAGCTTCGGCACGGCCGGCGCCCTCGATCCCGCGCTGCGGCCAGGCGATTGCTTGCTGGCCACCGGCGTCGCCGATCCTTCCGGGACGCAACAGCCCACCGATACGCGATGGCGCACCGCACTGGCGGCGGCATTGCAAAGCGGGACCGCGGCGACGGTGCGCGTGCATCAAACCTTGATCGCGGGCTCGGACACCGCCGTCTCGAGCGCCGACGAAAAAGCCGCGTGCTTTGCCCGCACCGGTGCGGCCGCTGTCGATATGGAATCGCATGCGCTGGCGGCGCTGGCCGCGGAATGGGGCCTCCCCTTTCTGATCTGCCGCGTCGTTCTCGATCGCGCCGATCATTCCTTGCCACCGGCAGCCCTGGCCGGCCTGACCGCCGACGGCCGTACCGTCGTCCTGCCAGTCATCGGCGCCTTGCTACGGCAACCGGCCCAACTCGGCTCGCTGCTGCGATTGGGACGCGATGCGGGCACGGCACAACGCGTCTTGAAGCAGATCGCCGCCGCGCTGCCGCCGCGCTTCGGCTTGCCGACGTAACGCTAGGACTGCTTATCCAGCTCAGCAACAGGCAAAGCGTCCTCGACGACGTCCCGCGCCATGTCGCCTTCCGTTTCGAGTGACGCATCCTGCAGCCGCGGCGCGCAATCCACCGCGTGCACATGCATGTCGCGAATCATCCGGCGAACGTGCTCATCGGCCGCGCAATAGAAGATCTGCTTGCCGCGCCGCTCGCCTCTGACGACACCCGCTCCGCGCAGCAACCGCAGATGATGACTGACCAGGGACGGCGATAGCGCCGTCGCCGCGGCGATATCGGACACGCACACCGGCGCATCGAGACAAGCCGCGACAATCCGCAGGCGACTCGTATCGCCCAGCAAGCGAAACAATTGGGCTACGACGTCCCACATATGTGAATACCTATTCATATGTTAATGTGTTAAGGTCAATCTTAACACCTTCCGCCAGACGAATATGCCACACGACCACCCAGACGAGTCTGATCACGCAACCGAGCACCCAGCCCATTCGCACGACCACGCCGGGCACTCGCACGCCGCAGGCCATGCGCATGCCCATGGTTCGACGAATGAGACGCGACTGGCGTGGGCCTTGTTGGTCATTGCCGTATTCATGGTCGTCGAGGTGGCGGGCGGCCTGATCTCGGGATCGCTGGCGCTGATCGCCGATGCCGCCCATATGGCGTCCGATGTCGTGGCGCTCGGCATGAGCTGGGTCGCCTTGCGCATCGGCCGTCGGCCGCCCAACACGCGATTGTCGTACGGCTATCGTCGACTGGAAGTGCTGGTGGCCTTCGTCAATGGTCTGACATTGCTGGTGATTTCAGCCGGCGTCATCATCGAAGCTGTGCGTCGGTTCGCCGAGCCGCAGCCCATTCTCGGCACGACGATGTTCTTCGTCGCGGTCAGTGGCCTGCTCTCGAATATCATCGCCTTCGCCATTCTGCATGGCGGCAGCCGCGAGAATCTGAATATGCGGTCCGCTTGGCTGCATGTGCTCGGCGATCTCGTTTCGTCGGTCGTGGCGATCGTTGCCGCGCTGGTGATCATGTGGACCGGCTTCTCGCCGATCGATCCGATCCTGTCGATTCTCGTCTCGTTGCTGATCGCGAAAAGCGCCTGGTCGGTCACGCGCAGCGCAGCAACCATCCTGCTCGAAGCGTCGCCGCCCGGCGTCGATCCTGATGTCGTGCGCCTAGACCTGATGGCCAGCATTCCGGGACTGGCCGATGTTCACCATATTCATGCGTGGTGTCTGACCGCTGAAAGCGCGATGGTGACGCTTCATGCGCGCGCCGCGGCCGGCACGGACCCGCTCCAGTTGCCGCCGGCGATCGGTGCCCGACTGCGGGAGAAATTCCGCGTCGCGCATACCACCGTGCAAATGGAGCCCGATACCTGTGTCGACGACTTGATGGCCGAGCTTCCGCCGCTCGATGCAAACGGCGGCGACGACGGGCATGGGCATGGCCACGGACATGGCCACAATCACAGCCACCACCACGGACACGGCCCGTCGCTGCCGCAGGGCGAGGCGCTGCCCTGCAGCACCGGCCGCCGCCCGGCGCATCCGGCGCACTGAAACGGGAAAGACGACCCGCTACGTCGCGCGGCGCGGCGTCTCGATATTCGGCAGGAACACCGTCAGCAAGCCGAGCAAGGGCAGGAAGGCGCAGACGCGATAGACGAATTCGATGCCGGTCGCATCGGCGACATGGCCGAGCACCGCCGCGCCAACGCCGCCGAGACCGAAGGCCAGACCGAAAAACAGGCCTGCCACCATGCCGACGCGCCCCGGCAGCAGCTCCTGACCATAGACGACGATCGCCGAGAACGCCGACGACAGCACCAAGCCGATGATCACCGTCAGCACACCGCTCCAATACAGATTGGCGTACGGCAACAGCAAGGTGAACGGCGCCGCCCCCAGGATCGACACCCAGATCACGTATTTCCGGCCGATGCGGTCGCCAATCGGTCCGCCGACCAAGGTGCCCACCGCCACCGAGAACAAGAAGGCGAACAAATACAGCTGCGACTGCTGCACGCTCAGATGAAACTTCGTGATCAGATAAAAGGTGTAATAGCTGTTCAGGCTGCTGAGATACAGATATTTCGACGTCACCAGCGCGACCAGCACGGCCACCGCGGCCCCGACGCGTCGTTTGCTCAACGCGGCGGCGGCCGTATTCAGCGCACGTTTGCGCTTGGGCGCGAGCGCGGCCTGCACGCGATACCAATGACCGATGCGCCAGAGCACATAGATCGCCAGCAAGGCCACCAGCGCAAACCAGGCGACGCTACCGCGTCCGTACGGCAAGACCACGGCGGCCGCCAATAGCGGACCCATCGCGGTACCAAGACTGCCGCCCACCTGGAATACCGACTGTGCAAGCCCATGCTGGCCATTCGACGCCAGCCGTGCGATGCGCGACGACTCGGGATGGAAGATCGACGAGCCGATGCCCACCAATGCGGCCGCCAGCAGCAATACCGGATAGCTGGGCGCCACCGAGAGCAAGAGCAGCCCACACAACGTGAACATCATGCCGATGGCCGTCGAGTGCGGTTGCGGCCGTTTATCGGTATAGGCGCCGATCAACGGCTGCAGCAGCGAGGCGGCCAATTGATAGGTCAGCGTGATCACCCCGATCTGCGAAAAGCTCAGGTGAAAGCCCGACTTGAGCAAGGGGTAGATCGCCAGAATCAACGACTGGATCATGTCGTTGAGCATGTGGCTGAAACTGATCGCCGTCAGCGGACCGACGAAGGGACGGCCGCGCGCGCCTTCCGGCGGCGTCGGTGTCGATGTCGAAAATTCCCTGGATGCACCCATTGTCTGCCCTCGCGATCGCTTGCCGAATGCCGCCGCCTCAATGTTGCGTGAACATGTCCATCACGCGTTGCCGTTCGGTGGAATCGACGGTCGGCGCCACCTGCGTCGCACCGGGCAGGCCGCCCGGAACCGCGCCGGCGCTGTTGTCGTCGAGACCGATGCCCTGCACAAAGCCGTTCCCCGGCGTGAAGGCATCCGAATAGATTTCGCCATTGATCGACGTAATACCTTGCGGCATCGGCATCGAGACCTGCGGCACGCCCTTCAGCACTTCGGTCATATAGTTCATCCAGACCGGCAGGGCCAACTGCGCGCCGAATTCCCGGCTGCCCAGCGAGCGCGGCTGGTCATAGCCGAGCCAGGCCACGGCGACCTGCGACTGTTGATAGCCGGCGAACCAGCCATCATGCGCGTCGTTGGTCGTACCGGTCTTGCCCTGCAGATCGTTGCGTCCCATCTTGTTCGTCGCCGCACCGGTACCGCGTGTCGCCACGTCGTGGAGCAGGCTGTTGATCAGATAGGCATTGCGCGCATCGATGACGCGCGGCGCATTCTCGCCGGCCACCAGCGGTTGCGCACGCGACAGGATATTGCCGTTTGCATCGCTGATTTCCGAGACCAGATAGGGATTGACGCGGTAACCGCCGTTTGCAAATACCGTGTACCCATTCACCAACTGCAAGGGCGTGACCTGGCCCGCACCCAGCGCCATCGGCAGATAGGGCGGATTCTTCGCCGGATCGAAGCCGAAACGCGTGATGAAATCCTGTGCGTAGTGGGTGCCGATGTAATTCAGGATGCGGATCGACACCAGATTCTTCGACTTGTCCAACGCTGCGCGCATCGTCATCGGCCCTTCGGGCTGATCGTCGTCGTGCGGTTCCCACGGCTGCCCGCCGGTCTGCTGCGCGCTGAAGTACAGCGGCGCATCGTTGATGACCGTTGCCGGTCCCAGACCCTTTTCCAGCGACGCCGAATAGATGAAGGGCTTGAACGTCGAACCCGGCTGACGCCATGCCTGCGTCACGTGGTTGAACTTGTTCTTGTTAAAGTCGAAACCCCCCACGAGCGCCGTCACCGCGCCATCCTTCGGGCGTAGCGCCACCAGCGCGCCCTCCACCTGCGGCAACTGGGTAATGTCCCAGCCCGCGTCGGTATCGCTCGGATCCTTAGTCGGAATATCCTGGATCAAGCGAATCACCGCACCCGGACGCAATTGCTTGGCCGGCTGCGCGCGCGGGCTTAGCGAGGCCGCCGCGAAGCGCAGTCCGGCGCCGCTCACCGTGATCGTCTGGCCATTCAGCCGTTGCGCGACCACTTCCTTCGCCGACGTCTTCACGACGATCGCCGAGACGATATCGCCATCGTCCGGATGGTCCAGCAACGCGTCTTCCACCGCCTGGTCCCGATCGTCCGGGCTGGCCGGCAAATCGATGAAAGCCTCGGGGCCGCGATAGCCGTGCCGCTTCTCGTAATCCATGATGCCCTTGCGCAGGGCCCGATACGCCGTTTCCTGATCGCCCGAATTGATCGTGGTCACCACGTTCAAGCCGCGCGTGTAGGCGTCGTCCTTGTACTGCGCATACATCATCTGCCGGACCATTTCGGCGACATACTCGGCATGCACGCTGAACTGGTTCAACGGCCCTTCATGCGTGTGGATGTTTTCCTGAATCGCAGCGTTGTACTGGTCCTGCGTGATATAGCGCAGATCCAGCATCCGCTTCAGGATGTATTCCTGGCGGATCTTGGCGCGCTTCGGATTCACCACCGGATTGTAGGCGGACGGCGCCTTCGGCAAGCCGGCCAGCATCGCCGCCTGCGCCAGCGTGATGTCCTTCAGGTCTTTCCCAAAATAGACCCGCGCCGCGCTGGCGAAGCCATAGGCCCGCTGTCCCAGATAAATCTGGTTCATGTACAGCTCGAGAATCTGATCCTTCGACAGCGCCGCTTCGATCTTGTATGCCAACAGCATTTCATAGATCTTGCGCGTGTAGGTCTTCTCGCTCGACAGGAAGAAATTGCGCGCCACCTGCATCGTGATCGTGCTCGCACCCTGCGAGGCGCCGCCATGCATGATGTCGCTCACGCCCGCGCGCAGGATGCCGATGAAATCGACGCCGCCGTGTTCGTAGAACCGGTAGTCCTCGATCGCCAGCACGGCATCTTTCATCACCGGTGGAATATCGGCAAAGCGCACGAGGCGGCGCCGTTCCTCGCCGAACTCACCGATCAGCACGTGATCCGCCGTGTAGATCCGCAACGGCACTTTCGGCCGATAATCGGTCAACGCCTCGAGGGACGGCAAATTCGGCGTCATCACGATCAAGGCGTAACCGACGATCAATGCGCCGATCACGATCAAACCGCCGATTAAACCGAAGAATGCCAGGATCAACCGGGAAGCCAGGGAGCGGGATGGTTTCGGGTCTTTGCCGGGAGTATTGGGTTGTCGCGTGGAGGCCATGTAGAAGCGGTAAGTCGATTCCCCTGCGCCGGAGGCGGCCGTCGCGACAGTCGCGGACGGTGGTCGCGCCGCGGCGCGCGTAGTCGGCTGCATGCGCTGGGCCGACGGGCGGTAATCCGCCTCCCTCGGCAGCGCAAAAACTGAAAGCTATTTGCAAGCACGACAGCATGGCGGCGACGAAAAACAGCGCGTCGCTAACCGATGCCAAGCCGCATTGTAAAGAAACCGTGCCGCTTCGGGCTTGAAATGTCGCAATACCGCCCCGATTTTTTGTAATAGTTTTCCGGCCTGCCCCTTCACGCCGCGCCTGGGCGGGACTTGGAAGCGGGTTTCTGAAATGTCCGGTAACCGTTTTTACCCCGATGACGGGATGCCGCAGCCGGGCCATGCGCCGCCCATGCCCAGCTGTGATATGTTGGCGGCGATGACTTTATGAGATGGAGAGGCACGATGTCGCTATTCGATAGTATTTCCCGCACGTTGAAAGGCCTGTTGAACGACGCGGCGGACTCCGTCCAGGATCCCTCGCGCGATGCGCGGCAGATCGTCCGGGAGCTGGATAGCAGTATCCAGCGCGCCGAGAACTCGCTGATCGAAATTCAAGCGCAGTTCAGCAATCAGCAAAGCAAGCGCGACCTGGCGAACGACAAGGCGTCGAAATACGCCGACGGCGCGCTGCGCGCGTTGAAGGGCGGCGACGAAGGGCTGGCCAAGGAAGCGCTCGCCGCCCAGGCGACGGCCGAGGCCGAACGCGATGCGCTGGCCGCCGAGCTGGACAAGCTGAAGCCGTCGCTCGATCAGCTGAAATCGCAGATCGAGGACATGCGCAAGCGCCGCAACGAACTGAACGCGCGCACCAATATCCTTGGCGCAAAGCAGGAAATCGCCAAGGCGAAGGACACCGCGGCGACGGCGCTGGGCGGGATCGGCGGCAAGGATCTGTCGGCGGAATTCGGGCGCCTGGAGGAGAAGGTCAATCTGTCCAACGCCCGTTCGGACGCGCGCCTGGGCTCGGCCGACGAGCGCAGCGGCAAGTCCCTCGACGACCGTCTTGCCGCCACCAACGCGGGCCCGTCGGTCGACGATCGCCTCGCGGCGCTGAAGAAGCAGCTGGAAGGCGGCAACGGCGACAAGCCCGCGGCCTGATCGAGGCGTTTCACCCTGCGGTCCGTGCCGGGACCGACGGCGCCGTGCGCGACGCTTCCCGGCCGGTCCGCACTACTCCCGTGCCGGATCGACATGTCGACTTTGAATTTGCGTAATGTGTATCGGCGCCTGGGCGGCCTAGCCGCAGGCGTTACCCTCGGGGCCGCGATCCTCGCCGCCCCGCCCTTGCTGTCGATCGCGGCGCCTGGACTGGTCGGTGCGAGCGGCACCGTTTCTGCCGCCACCGCGCCGTCGGTCAACAACGTCGAGGCCGCTATCGCCCGCGGCGATATGGACGGCGCGCATCGCCTGCTACAGCAGGTCATCGCGGCCAATCCGAACAGCGCGCGTGCGCGCTACCTGGACGCCCAGGTGCTCGAACACAGCCGTCGCTATAGCGAGGCGCAGGCCGAGATGCAGTCGGCGCGCCAGATCGAGCCGTCGATCAGCTTTACCGATAAATCGAAGTTCGAGGCCGTCGAACGACGCATCAACGCCGAAGCCAGTCACGGCGGCAGCGCGCGCTCGAACAATTCGACTTTCAACGGCAATGCCGGCAGCACCGGCACGGTCATGTCTGCCGGCGCCCTAGCGGCGCCGGCGCATCATGGACCGGGCATCGGCATGTGGATCGGCTTGTTGGTCGTTATCGTGCTGGTCATCTTGGCCGTGCGCTGGGCCATGCGCAAGCGCGAGTCCGACGAGGAAGCCGGTGCCGGCGATATCCATCGTGATGCGCTGAAGCAGGCAACCACGCTGCAGGAATCGCTACGCGCCATCAAGCTCGACTTGAAACTGTCGGCGGCCCCGGAAAAAGACACCTGGCTGCGTGACGCGGAAGCGGTGGAAAGCGAGCTGCGCGCCTTGATCGACGAACTGACCAGTGCCAACGACGGCGCCCAACGTTATAGCAGTCCGGAAACCTCTCCGCCCTACCGCCTGGAAGATTTGACGCGCCGTGTCGAGCGCCTGAAAGCGCTGGCAGCGGGCCGGCCTGACCCGTTCCTGCAGAATCCGGCACAAGCGGCGCCCGGACAGCGTTCGGCCTATGCCGACGAAGCCGAACGCCTGCAAGGCGGCAACGCGCCGTATGGCAATCAGCCCTATACGAACCAACCGCCGCAGCAACAACCCACCGTGATCGTCCAGCAGCCGCAACAAGGCGGCTTCGGCAGCGGCCTTGGTGGCTTGATGGGTGGCGTGTTGCTTGGGGAAATGTTGAGCGGGCACCGTGATCGCGAAGTGATCGTCGAACACGACGGCCCGCGGCAGGGCAATCCGAACCAGGACAATGCGGGCAATCAAAACGCCGATCCCGGTTTCGATTTCGGCAGTGGCGGCGACAACTGGGGCGGTTCGGGCGGCAACGGCGACGGCTTCGATATGGCCGACAACAGCGACAACAGCTGGGACGATTCGTGATCGCTGCCGGCGGGGCGGCGCCCGCCTCGCCGCCCCGCCGGCCTAGGCTAAAACGCCCCAGCCAGCGTATTACATCCCGGTCACTGCGCGAGCCAGCGCAGCAGCGCCATCAAAAAGCGGACGACGGCCACCAGCCAATGCCAGAGCAGCGCCAACTGGTCCCATAATCCGCCTTCTGTTCCCATCCCGCCCTTTTGGTTTATCCGTATCCTGCCGCAGCGACATTGCGCGGCAGGATGCATGCTACGCGTCAGTCGGCACTTGCGTCGGCGGCCGGCAACGGCACATCGGGCTCGTCATTCGTCAACGTCTCCTCCAATCGATCGAAGATCCGCTGCGTGGCGCCACGCGATTGCAAGGCGAAGAGCAGCAATGAACGCCCCGTCACCTGATACACGTCGCCGGAACCGAACTGCGGCAAGGTATCGCGCACCGGCATATTGGTGTCGACCATGCAGGTCCACTCGTCGCTTCCCGGAATGTCCGGCAGTGTGAAGTCGACCAGATCGTGATGCGCATTGAAGACGATCAGCAATGTGGCATCGCCTGCCGGCTTGCGAATGCCGCTCGCCTGCGCCCGACCGTCGATCACCATGCCGAAACAGCGCATCGTTGCATCGGCCCAATGATCGTCGGACAGGGCCTGGCCATCGGTGCCCATCCATTTGACGTCGCTGACTTCCAACGCCTCGTTCCATTCGCCCGTCAGAAAACGGTTTCGCCGCAGCACCGGCAGACGCTGACGCAATTGCAGCAGATTGCGCGTGAATTCCACGAGCGCACGACCGTCGTCGTCGATATTCTCCCAGTCGATCCAGCTGATCTCGTTGTCCTGGCAATAGGCGTTGTTATTGCCTTGCTGCGTCCGACCGAATTCGTCGCCTGCCAGGATCATCGGGGTGCCTTGCGAGAACAGAAGCGTGGCCAGCATATTGCGCTTCTGGCGCTCGCGCAGCGTCTTGATGTCCCATTGCGTCTGCAGCGACAGCGCATCGCCTTCAGACTCCTGCGCGGCCTCACCGGCCGCTGCGATCTTTTCCGTCAGCGCAGCCGTCGATGGCAGCGGCCCTTCGAAACCGCAGTTCCACGAGCGGTTATCCGACGAGCCGTCACGGTTCTCCTCGCCGTTCGCATCGTTGTGCTTGTCGTTGTAGGTGACGAGATCGTTCAGCGTGAAACCGTCATGCGCCGTGATGAAGTTGACGCTGGCCCAGGGACGGCGTCCGCGATGATTGAACTTGTCGGCCGAGGCCGTCACGCGCTTCGCCAGTTCGGGCGTGATGCCATCGTCGCCCTTCCAGAAGGCGCGCACCGTGTCGCGATACTTGTCGTTCCACTCGGCCCAGCCCGGCGGGAAGCCACCCACCTGATAGCCGCCTGGGCCGCAATCCCAAGGCTCGGCGATCAGTTTGACGCTGGAGAGGATCGGATCCTGGCGGCAACTGTCGAGGAACCCCCCGCCTTCATCGAAGCCATGCGGCTCGCGTCCCAAAATCGTCGCGAGGTCGAAACGGAAGCCGTCGACATTCATCTCCGTCACCCAATACCGCAGGCTGTCGGTGACCATTTGCAATACGCGCGGATGCGATAGATTCAGCGTATTGCCGGTGCCGGTATCGTTGATGTAGTAGCGAGACTCCTCGGGCATCAGCCGATAGTAGGAAGCGTTGTCGATGCCTTTGTACGACAGCGTCGGCCCCAGCTCATTGCCTTCGGCCGTGTGGTTATAGACCACGTCAAGAATGATCTCGAGGCCGGCATCGTGGTAGCGATCGATGGTCTGCTTGACCTCGTCCAGCTTGCCCGTGCTGAGATAACGGGGATCGGCGGCAAAGAAGCCGATCGTGTTGTAGCCCCAGTAATTCGTCAGTTGCTTTTCGAGCAGATAGTCGTCGTTGACGAACGTATGCACCGGCAGCAGTTCGACGCTGGTCACGCCGAGCGCCTTCACATAATCGATGACGCACTGCTCGCCCAGTCCCGCGAAGGTGCCGCGAATGTTCTCCGGCACCTGCGGATGACGCTTCGTGAAACCGCGGACATGCGTCTCATAGACCACGGTCCGATCGAACGGCACGCGCACGCGCGTGGGGTGATGCCAGGTGAAGCTTTGGTCGACGACCCGACATTTCGGCACGAACGGCGCGCTATCGCGCTCGTCGAACGACAGATCCTGATCCGGATGTCCCAAGGTGTAACCGAACACCTCCGGCGCCCATTTCAGCTCTCCCACGTGCGCTTTCGCATACGGATCAAGCAGCAATTTGTTTGCGTTGAAGCGATGCCCGTTTTCCGGTTCGTACGGGCCGTCCACGCGATAGCCGTAGACGGCGCCCGGTGCCAGATCGTGCACGTACACGTGCCAGACCTCGTCGGTATATTCCGGTAGCGTGATGCGCTCGATTTCCTTTTCGCCCTTCTCATCGAAAAGGCAGAGTTCGACCTTCGTCGCATGTGCCGAAAACAGCGCGAAGTTTACGCCCTTGCCGTCCCATGTCGCACCGCGTGGAAAGGGGTTTCCTTCGGAAATGCGGCTTGCCGTTTTTGTCATTCTGTTCTGCGCTCCCTGGTTTCGCGCGCCCGCATTGAAGCCGTCGCGTCGATCGATACAATCCGGCCGCCGGCAAGGGCCGACGGCCGTTATTCAGTATTCGCGTCGACGCGTTCGATGGACGCGATCTGGGCTCCAATAGCAGGAATCGCGCCTGCCCGGAGCAAGCGGCCAACCCGCCGACGCAGCGCTCAAGAAAGCGGCGGCTGCGCGCGTTGGCGCTCGATCGACAACACGCATTTGCGACCATACAGAAACAGCGCAACACCGCTGACAAAACCCAACAGCGCAATTTTTCTGACCATCGTATGCTCTCCCTCGTTCTTCTCTATTTTGGTGTTTCGCCCTATCCTTTCAGTGTCGCACAACGGCTGCGCGGCCGTATTCCGGCGCGAAACATCCGCGTTTCGGCGATTTTCCGACCGTGCCCACGCGGGGATATCCGGGCACCGCGACGCGAATTGACGTATGCTGACGCGACGGGGCTTCCGATGGGCAACGCATTCCACACGCCATCGCTGAGCCCCGCGCAAGCGGGTGGCATCATCGAACGGCTTTTCGGACCACGCATCCGGCGGCTGCAGTGCCGAAAGATTTCCTGCATTTTTCTCCCTTTTTCCATCGCGCTCCGACGCTTGGCGGTCGTACGATATGGCTTCTCGGAATAAAACGCCCGACCGGCAGCACGCTGCCGGCATGCTGACTTACCTGGACGTGCTACGCGGCTGGTCGCCTGCCTGGACCGCCATGCCGGCACGGCTGGAAAGCAAGCTCGCCCGCGCCCGTGCGCAGGACGAGCCGGTGCTCTACGCGCACTTCTTGCCCGGTCTGGACCTGTTGCTCTGCGCGGTTCCCGGGGCGCGTGCGCCTTACCCGCCGCTGGCCGAACTGCGCCAACGCTGCGTCGAAAGCGTGCTGCATGCGCTCGAACAGCCGTGTCTCCGACTCGAAACGGGCGGCTGCTGGTACGAGCACAATGGCCTGGCCGTGCTTGTCTTCGCCAGCGGCGCGAGAAAGCGCGCGTTGTACGAATTCGGCGCCGTGCCCGCCACTCCTGGTCGCGGCGATCGCTGAGCGGCGCCAACGCCAAACGACGCGATCTCTTCGGACCTCTCCGCGCGACCAGGTCGCCCGCTCGGCCCTTCGCCGCAGCCGCCATCGTTTACCCCATTCGTCAGCATCGCCGCCCCATCCCGGCTACCATGAAACAAGGGGCGCGATAAGGCGGTCGGCAATCTGGAGCCGGTCGATCGCATGATCGCGCCAGTAAATCAACAACTGGGAGCATGCGATGAATGACCACGTGTACAAGAAAATCGAATTGACGGGTTCGTCGGAGAAGTCCATCGAGGACGCGGTCAAGACGGCCATTGCAAAGGCGTCGAAAACCTTGCACAACCTCGATTGGTTCGAGGTCGTCGAAACGCGCGGGCACTTGAAAGACGGCGCGATCGCGCATTGGCAAGTGACTGTAAAGGTCGGACTGCGTATCGACGACTAAGGCGGGACGCCGACATCGACGCGATCGATGCCGTCATGTTTATGTCGTAGAAAGAAAATCACCGCGCACTCGACCATCGAGGCGCGGTGATTTGTCAGGGGGCCTACGAGCCCTTTACTTTTTTTGCAACTGCATCGCCCGCGCTGCCGCCGCGCCCGTGTTCGGCGAGGCTTTCTGACCCGGTGGCGGCGCGACCGGCTTCTGCTGGATCGCTTTGAACAGTTCGGCGCACGGTGCCGCCTCGTGATTGCTCGGCGCCAGCAAGGGAATCAACGCGGCGAACGGATTCAACAAGCCCAGGCCCACCGCCGCGGCACCGCGCGCGATCAACGGCACCGCATCGACGCCGACATGCGGGTCCTTGAACGTGCCCTTCACGTACAGTGGCGAGCGCAGCGAGAAGATCCGGAAACCCTTCGTGTGCGGGTGAATGCCCAGATTCATCGCCTCGGTCTTCATATCGATCGTCCCATCGACGTTAATCACGGCATCCTGCGTATCGACGACGAAGACCTTCGAGTCCAGCACGCCGTTGTTCACGACGAAGTCCGATGCGGCGCAATTGATCTGCACGTCGCGATTGCCGAACAGGCGCTCGACCACCGCGTTCGCGACGTTCAAGCCTGCCGCCTCCATCAGGAACGCACTGACTTCACCCTGCTGCACCAGCAGCTTGATTTCGCCATTCGACGTTGCGGCCAGCGTCGCCGGCGAATTGCCGGTGGCGGACAAGGCGCCCTCGCCATTGATTTCCCCGAGGGCACTTTGCATCGTCTTGGCGGTCGGGAACAGCTGCTTCAACTTCACGTGGCGTGCCCCCAGCGCGAAGCGCGCTTTCAAAGGCACCGTGCTGCCGTCCAGGTCGATATCGGACGTGATGCTGCCGCCGGCCACGCCGAAGCGCAGTGGCGTCAACTTTAAGCGTCCATCGATCATCGTCACGTGCGTGTAGAGATCGGTGATCGGCAAAGAGGGATCGCGAATGATGCGATTACCGGTGAACGTGACATCGGCGTCGATGGCCTTCCACCGGTCGGTACGGAACTCCTCGACCGGCAAGGCCTTGTTCGCAGGCTGCTTCGACACGTCTCCGCGCTTTTCCTTCGACGCGTTCGAATCCGCGCCGATCAGAGGCGCCAGGTCCGAGAAACGCAGTAGATGCGATACCAGATGACCCGTCAACTTGGGCCGTGGCGTCACGCCCTCGTACACCATCGTACCGTTCAGATCACTGCCTCCGACGCGTCCCGTGAAGTCTTGATAACGGAAGACGTTCCCCGTCGGCTTGAACTCGCCGATCAGGCGACCTTCGGTTGCAAACGGCGGCGAGTCCGGCAAGGTGATGCCGGTCAGCGCATACAGGTGCGAGAGGCTCTGTCCCTGGAACCAGAGGCGTAGATCGAGCGCTGCCAGATGCATCGGATCGGTCAGTGTGCCGACCAAGGCGATGCGCGTATCGCCGATCTTCACATCCGCAGCCAATGGGAAGGGCCGCGATGCGTCTTGCAAGGACAACACTTCGCCGAGCTTCCCGTTACCGGTAAGCTTGCTGTTGTTGTACTTGCCATCGACGGTCCAGCCAACGCGGTAAGGACTGACCGGGACGACCGCCGGCGCATTGCCGGCGGTGCCGGACGCGCCGGAAGCTGTTGAAGCCGTCCCCGCCGTGCTGGCCGACGAGGCGCCAGACGCCGCCTCCGCGCCGGCCCGCGACGCGGTAGCCGCCACTTGCTTCGCAGCCGTCGCCGCGCCGTCGCTGGTCGCCTTGGCATCGGCCGCGCCGCTGGCGCCGCCCGCTTCAGGAACCGCGGTGGCGGATGCCTTGCCCGCATCGGCAGCCGAGGCGCTCGATGTCGGCGCGGTCGCCGACGCAGCCGATGCAGCGGAGGCCGCAGATGCAGCAGAAGCAGCCGATGCTTCGGCCAAGGCAGCGGCCTTCGAGAATTGCGCCGCGCCACTGCTTCCCAGTGCCTGGCTCGACTCACGACGTGAGGTTTCCGATTGCTGCTTCATCAATTCGCCGAACGGGATCGGATTGTTCAGCGTGTCGAGCGTGACCGTCAGGTCGGCCTTGTGGTCCTCGTCGAGGACCGTGATCTTGCCGGTGCTGAAGGTGATATCACGCAAGGCCACCTTCCACGCGCTCGGCGTCGAGCCGCCACTGGAGGCGGTCTTAAACGTGTAATTGTTGCGACCATCGTGTAGTCGTTCGATATCGACTTGCGGCTGCTGCAGCGCGACAGCCGGTATCGATACTTCCCGAACCAACAACGGGGGCACCGCGACATCGAAGTCGACGGCCGCGACCGTCGCCATCTGCTTTGTCCGCGCCCAGTCCGTATTGGCCAGAGAGATATCGTGCGCGCTGACGTGCGGCCATGGCAGCCAGCCGCGCCAGCCCGGTGCGTCGGGCGGACGCCGCCACTTGACTGAGAGATCGCCATTGATCGCGAACGGCCGGCCCAACTCTTCGGAGACCTTGTTATTGATATAGGGCTTCGCGCGGTTCCAATCGAAGGTCGCAACGAAGATCACGATACCGACGATCAGTACGAGCAAGACGATCAGCAGCCACATCACGCCGCGCAGGATGCGGTTTTTCGGCGTCCGACGACGGCGCGGCTTCCCACCACCGCCACTGTTTCCATTGCCGCCACTCGCTGTTGCGTCACGGGGAACATCCGCCGTAGACGTCGATGGGTTGGTGCGTTGTGAGTCCAACGCCCCCGTATGCGCGTCCTGTCCGGGCCGTTCCGCCATTTGCCTGTCTCTCCGTACTGGGTTCTATCGTTACCAGGGCGTCCCGCGCCCGCCGCTATTCAGCGCGAAGCGAAGCGCACCGCCCTGGTCCGGGTTGCCGATCGCGCGAAGACCGTCCCGCATCCGCGCCCGATGGCAAGCGCGCCCCATCGATGACGGGCGCACCCGACGCACATCGCCGCAAAAAACGTGCCCATGCATGGTGCACGCGCGCATCCGGAGAGGATGCGTCGAATGAAGGGGCGGGTGAAACGCACGCAGATGAACGGTCGGCGCTTACGCGACTGGGGAGAAGTCCGACGCCGCTCGCGGGGTCAGCCGCGCGCCTGTGCGATGTGATCGAGCATCGATTCCAGGCGGTCAAAATCGACGGGCTTCGTCACATGGTTGCCGAAGCCGGCTTCACGGCAGCGCCGCATATCTTCTTCCATGCCATAGCCGGTGATGGCAATCGAGGGCGCATCCTGTTGCACGACATTCCAATGGCGCACGACGTCGAGCCCGGTGCCGTCCGGCAGTCCGATATCGCTGATCAGCAGATCGTAGCGTGCGCTATCGATGCATTGCCGCGCGGCGCCGACGGACTCCGCCACATCGACGCGGTGCCCGAATACTTCGATCAGCTGCGCCATCGCCGCCGCCGTATGGGCGTTGTCCTCCACCAGCAAGACCGACAGCACATGGCCTGCCGTATTGACCGATTCCGGCGCCACCGTCGTATCGACGGCCACCGGCGTATCGCGCACCAACGGTATCGTGAAGGTGAAACGCGCGCCGCGATCGCGACCCGCGCTTTCCGCGACGATCGATCCGCCATGCTTCATCGCCAAGGTCTTGGCGATGGCGAGCCCCAGACCCAGGCCGCCAAATGCCGGACCGATCGTTTCGTCCGCCTGCTCGAAGGCGGAGAAGATTTTCGGCAACGCTTCCGCACTGATGCCGATGCCTGAATCGTCCACCCGCACGCTGACATGTTCGCAATCGGGATTGAACATCGTCACGTTGATCGACCCGCCCGCGGGCGTGAACTTGACCGCATTCTTGACGATATTCCAGACGATCTGCTGCAGTCGCGCCGCATCGCCGCGCACGCCGCTTTGCGTTTCCTGCCGGGTGATCTGCAGCGTCTGCCCTTTCGCCGAGATATCGGCGGCCGACATATTCACCGCATTGGCAAGAAGATCGCCCAGCGTCACCGAGGTAAAGTTCAAGCTCAACTTGCCACGCGCGATACTGGTCAGGTCCAGCAGATCGTCGATCAACCGCGCCTCCAGCTCCACATTGTGCTGCACTACATTCAGCAGATGCGTGCGCTCCTCGTCGAGTTCGCCCTTCATCCGCATCAGGCGAGCGGCCGCGAGAATCGGCGTCAACGGCGTGCGCAGTTCATGAGAGAGCACCGCCAGGAAATGGTCTTTTGCCCGGTTCGCCCGTTCCGCCTCTTCTTTTGCCTGCTGCAGCGCATCGGCCGTCAAACGCGCCTGCGTCGTATCGCGAACGATCAGCGAAAAGCCCAGCAGCGCACCACGCGCATCGTGCATCGCGGTGGTAACAAGGGAGACGAACACCCGTTGGCCGTCCTCGCGCGACATCCACCGGTCGTCGCTATGACTGCCCAGGACTTTCGCGGTACGTAGCGCCTCGGTCAGTACATCGTCCTGACCGAATAACACGGCCGCCCCGCCGCCCACCATCTGCGCTTCGGTATAGCCGAGGATTTGCCGGGCTGCATGATTCCACGTCTGGATATCCCCCCTCGGATCCAGCGTGATCACCGCATAGTCCTTCAATGCGTCCACCACTTGACGGAAATGCGTCTCCGTCTCCTGCAGCCGCTCCTCGGCCTGCAAACGCTGGCGTTTCTCATCGCGTTCGGCGAGCGCGCGTTCGATCACCGCCGGCAAGCGTTGCAGACGTTGCTTCAGGACATAATCCGTCGCGCCGCGCTTCAGCATATCCACCGCGTGTTCTTCGCCCAAGACGCCCGAGACGAAAACAAACGGTATCGATGGCGAGTGAGCCCGCGCCATCTCCAGCGCTTCGCCGCCGGAAAAAGTCGGCAGCACGAAATCGGCCAGCACGACGTCATAGCGGCCGGTACGCATCGCCGCGTCGAAATCCACCGCGTTATCGACGATATGGGCGTCATAAGTGAAGCCGGCGGAATCCAGCCGCGCCAGCGTCAATTCAACGTCGAGCGAACTGTCCTCGACCAGCAGCAGATGCAGCGGCTCACTCACCGTCGGGTCCTGTCGATTGCGATGCGGTTGATGCGGGTTTGCGCAACGCGACGTAAAACTGCGCGCCGCGGTCCAGCTCGCCTTCGGCCCAGGTCCTGCCGTCGTGTCGCTCGATGATCCGTCGCACATTGGCCAGGCCGATGCCGGTGCCTTCGAAATCCTCGGCGCGATGCAGACGCTGGAATACACCGAACAACTTGCCCACGTAGCGCATATTGAAACCCACGCCGTTATCGACGACCGCGATCACATATTCGGTGGCCGTTTCCGTTGCCTGCACGCTGATTTCGGCGCGCACCCGAGTACGCGTGTACTTGACGGCATTCGACAAGAGATTGCGCACGGCGAGCAAGAGGAAGGTCGGATCGCCGGTCACCGTCGGCAAGGCGCCGATATCCCAGGCGATATCGCGTTGCGGATTTTCATGCCGCATTTCGCGGATCACCGTCTCCACCAGTGTGTTCAATCGCACCGGCACCGGACGCAAGGCGGCGCGCCCCATCTGCGAGAACGTCAACAGATCGTCGACCAACGTTCCGGCAAAGCGCGCGGAATCGACGATGTTTTTCAGAAAGCGCGTGCCCCGCTCCGCGAGGCGATCGCCCTCATACTCGCGCAGCAGATCCGCATATCCGACGATATGGCGCAACGGCGCGCGCAGATCGTGCGAGACCGAATAAGAGAACGATTCGAGTTCCTTATTGACACGTCCCAGCTCGGCGGCGATGGCGGCCATTTCTTCCGCGCGACGCAGCACGATGCTCAGCACCGACGCACGGAACTCGTACGCGGCCGCGCGCTCGCCGTCTCGCCACCGCAGCGAACGATGCCGAACCACTTCCTTCCACGTCTCGAAACTCGTGCGCGGCGAAAGGCGACCGTTAGCGTCGGCACCGCCTTTTCTCGGATCGCCGGCCCACTCGATCGTGCGCACGACCTCGGGGCGAAACCAGATGACGAAGTGTCGATGCAAACGCGAGATTTGCACCGCCAGCAAACCGCTTGCCGTCTCCGCGAACGCGCGCGCGGCCGGCAACACCTCGCTGATCGCATCGCTTGCAAACACCTCGCGCGTCGATTGACTGCCGATGTAAGAGACGATCTCGTTAATCGTATCGCTGTCCGGCGTCACGCCCACCGTTACCGTGCGGCCTTCATAGACGACGGCCGCGCCGTCGGCTGCCATGAAACGCAGCAAGGCGCGCGGATCCGATACCAGGCTGTCGACAAAATCGTCGCGATCCGACATCGTCGCGATCAGATCGACCAGCATGCGCCGCAATTCGAGACGGTATTCCGATTCGGCCCGGTCCTCCTTCGCTTCCATCTGCAAGGACAACACCGCGCCCAGATGCTCGCAGGCGGCCCGCGTCTCAAAATTCAGATGTCGCGGCGTCTCGTGATGGCAGGAAATCAGCCCCCACAAATTTCCTCGCACGATGATCGAGATCGACATCGAACTCGCCGTGCCCATATTGCGCATGTATTGCAAATGCACCGGCGACACGCTGCGCAAGGTCGCATAAGAGAGATCCGCCGGTCTGCCCGTGCGCGGATGCAAGGGCGGCACCAGCGGCGACGGCGCATAGCCGGCATCGACGATCAGCCGGATCGGATGCTTCAGATACAGCGCCCGGGCCTGCATCGGGATATCGGAGGCCGGGAAATGCTGCCCCAGATAGGAGGTGTACTCTGGCGCGCGGTCCTCGGCGATCACCTGGCCGTTGCCGTCGTCGTCGAAGCGATAGACGAGCACGCGGCCGAACGCGGTGATGCGGCGCACTTCCCGCGCCGCCACGTCGCTCACCGCCTCGACGGTGTCGGCGTGTTGCAGGCGCCCGATGACGGTGCGAACCAGCGCGTAGATCGGACTGAATACATTGCCGACGTGATCGGTCGGCTCGATCTCCAACACGACCACGCCATCGTGCTCATGCAGGATCAAGTCCAAGGTGCGTTCACCGCGCGCGCGCCTTGCCGCGGAGTCTGCCCCATCCGATGCATCCGATACCCGATGCGCGGTCGCCCCCAGTACGCCGGCGACACGGCACACATAGAGCGGCTGCCCCGCGATCTGCGACGACGCCAAGGCCTCGGCAACCGCCCGCGCGCCGTCCTCGCCGATCACCTCGGCGATGGGCCTGCCCTGCAGCGCCTGCGCCCCTGCGTGCGTCTCCGGCAGCAGCGCCGTGATATTCGCCGAACATTGCAGCACGCACTGCGCCTCGTCGAGCGTCACCAGATAGCCGTGCGGCTGGATCGCGCCCGGGATATGGATCGGTTCCGCGTCGCAGGCCGCCACCGCCGCCTGAAAGGCCGCGTCGTCGAACACCGGAGCGCCGCCGTCCGACGGCACTCCGCGCGAAGACGCCGCGGACGTGCTGGCGTCCGTCGGCATCACGGGCTGAACGGCACGCGCACCGGCGATCTCCATCCCCGGCAATTCCGGCAGACCCGCCTTATCGTCCGCATTGGGTGGGAGCGTCGTCATGCGACGGTCGGGCGCGGAGCCGGCAGCCAGTGCTGCAGCGCATCGAAGGTCGCGCGCGCCGCAGCGACGGCCGCGTCATACTCGTCTGCCGGCACGCGCGCAGCCGCTTCCGCCTTGAACGCATTCCACATGCTGCCGGTGCGCTCGCCATACGGATCGAAGTAGGCATAGCCCTGACGATCGCGCAGGTCAAAACGCTGCGCCATCGCCGGACCGATAAAGCGGCCGCCGAGCGTCGAACCTTCCATCACGTACATCGTGCCGAAACAGGCGCCCAACCCCGACAGCGGCATGCCGTCGGCGTGCGCGGCGCCGTCCCGCGCGAGCCCGTCGGACGGCTGCGGCGCGCCGAGATGCGCCAGATCGGCGTCGAGCAAGGCCGTCTTCTCGCGCGCGCGCGCGAAGGCCTGCAGATCCGCCGGCAGCGCCGCGCGCAACGCAGCTTCCCACGGGGCGACAAAAGCCCGGAATCGCGTCAACAAATCCACATAGTCGGACCGGGACATCGTCGGCCGCATGATGTCCATATCGCGCTCCAGCGCATGATGGCAATCGGCGGTTTCTGTTTTCAAACGGCTAAGAAGGTCAGTCATGAAAGCGTGCGGCGGGTTCAATTCGTCAAGGCGGGCAGCGGTCCGTGCGCAGGGCGACACACGATTACGAAGCGGAAATATCCGACTACATCATAGCAACGATTATTCGGGGCCGCTGCCGCCTTCGGCATTCCGCAAAAATGCACAAGATGCGGCGCACCGCACCGGAGCGCCAAGCCCAGCGCGCGCGGCGCCGAATAGGCGCATGCCGCTACGCTCGCCGACGGTGTTGCGAGGATGCAATTGCACGCGGACCTGTATGCCTATACAGTTTCGAGATGAACACCGCGCCCCAGGATTCCCTCCACGCCGCCGCCGATACGACGGCGCATCCACGCATCGAGCACGATGCCGCCGCGCGTGCCGTCATGGCCGCCTTGCTGGACAAGCTGAACCCCGCACAGCGGGAAGCGGCCTGTCACGGCATCGGCGGCAGGATAGACGGTAGTGGGGATGGAAACGCGGCGCCCGCCTCGCCGCCCGAACCGTTGCTTGTCATCGCCGGCGCGGGCACCGGCAAGACCGCGACGCTCGCGCACCGGGTTGCGAATCTGCTCGATCACGGTGTGCCGCCCGACCAGGTGCTGCTGCTGACCTTTTCGCGCCGCGCCGCAGTCGAAATGACCCGCCGCGTGGACCGTCTGTTGGCGCGCGCCGCCGTCGAACGCGCCAAGCTCACTGGCGCCTCGGTGCGCCGCGCGGCGCAGGTGTCGCAACGCGACACCCTCCCCTGGGCCGGCACCTTTCACAGCGTCGGCGCCCGCCTGCTGCGTGAGTACGCCCCCTATATCGGCGTATCGCCGGCCTTTACGATCCTGGACCGTCCCGACGCGGCCGACCTGATTAATCTGGTACGTCATGAACGCGGGCTCTCGATCAAGCAGAAGCGCTTCCCGACCAAACAGACCTGCATCTCGATCTATTCGCGCGTCGTCAATACCGGCCTGGCACTGGATGCGGTGCTGGCCCGGCATTTCCCGTGGTGCGCCGAATGGGAGGCGTCGCTGCGCGACTTGTTCGCCGCCTATGTCGAAGCGAAGCAATCCCAAGACGTGCTCGACTACGACGACCTGCTGCTCTACTGGGCGCAGATGGCCGCCGAGCCGGCCTTGGCGCAAGCGCTAGGCGAGCGCTTCTCGCACATCCTCGTCGACGAATATCAGGATACGAATGCCTTGCAGGCCGATATCGTTCGACGGATGAAGCCGGACGGACGCGGCGTTACCGTGGTCGGCGACGACGCCCAGTCGATCTATGCGTTTCGTGGCGCGACCGTGCGCAATATCATCGATTTTCCAAATACCTTCGCCACACCGGCGCGCGTCGTGACGCTGGACCGGAACTACCGCTCGACGCAGGCCATCCTCGACGCCGCCAATGCGGTGATCGGCCTGGCGACCGAGGGCTATGCGAAGCGTCTCTGGAACGACACCGACGCGACGCCCGGCGCGCGCCCGACCCTGGTGACCGTCGCCGACGAAGCGTCGCAGGCGCAATACCTGGTGTCGCGGATTCTGGAGAATCGCGAGGCCGGCGCCACGCTGAAGTCGCAAGCCGTCCTGTTCCGTGCCTCGCATCACAGCGCCCCGCTGGAGATCGAGCTGACGCGGCGCAACGTTCCTTTCGTCAAGTTCGGCGGCCTGAAATTCCTCGACGCGAGCCATGTGAAGGACCTGCTCGCCGTGCTGCGCTGGCTCGAGAATCCCCGCGATCGCGTGGCCGGCTTTCGGGTATTACAGATGTTGCCGGGCGTGGGCCCGGTCAAGGCAGGCCAGGTGCTCGACGCCGTCGGCGACGATTTAATGCGACTGCCCGGCGGCCCGACAGCGGAGGCCACGCTGCCGGCGCCGGCCGGCGTCGAGGGCTGGGACGCATTTGCCGCGCTGATCACCGATTGCGCCGGCCGCCGATCAGACTGGCCGGCGGAGCTAGACCGTATTCGGGACTGGTATGCGCCGCATCTGGCCCGCGCGCATGAGGATGCCGACATCCGCGAAGCGGATCTCGATCAGCTGCAGCAGATCGCGGCCACCTTCCCGTCGCGTCAGCGCTTTCTGACCGAATTGACGCTGGATCCGCCCGATGCGATCAGCGACGAGTCCGGCGTGCCATTGAAGGACGAGGACTATCTGATCCTGTCGACGATCCATTCGGCGAAAGGCCAGGAATGGGCCTCGGTGTTCCTGATGAATGCGGTGGACGGCTGCCTGCCGTCGGATCTGGCCACCGGGCAGATTGACGAAATAGAGGAGGAACGGCGCCTGTTGTATGTCGCGATGACGCGCGCGAAGACGTCATTGGACATCGTCGTGCCGCAGCGTTTTTACGTTCACCAGCAGTCGGCACAGGGCGATCGGCATATCTACGCCTCGCGAACGCGCTTTTTGCCGCAACGCCTGGTGCCGCTATTCGATGTGCAGTCCTGGCCGCGCGCGGCGGCCCCCACTGCGCACGGTTCGCAGGCTCTAGCGGCAGTCAAGATCGACATCGCCGCCCGGATGCGTGGCATGTGGAAAAACTGAGGCATTTCCCTGCGGCGCGTTGCCAGTACAATACCCGCCTGTTCGCGCCCACTATTTCCATCCGCCGATGAATCTCGTTCTACAAGTCCCCTCCGACGTCGCACTGCGCGAGTCCACTGCCCAGCAGCTCGCACGGCCGCTGGATGCGGACCATATCGCCGCCGTACGCGCGCTCTGTCCGACGACGTCCCGCGTCGAGACGATCGACGCCTACGCAGTGCGTTTCCTCGATGTGGACCAGGCCGCGGGCGATGCGCAGACGCGCACTGCCGTCGAACACTATTGCGCGACCAAGGGGCTTGACGCGTCCTGGGTACCGGCGCGGCCGCTTTCCGCCTTCCGCCTGCTGGCAATGGATATGGATTCGACGCTGATCACGATCGAGTGTATCGATGAAATCGCCGATTTCTGCGGACTGAAGGCCGAAGTGTCGGCCATCACGGAAGCGGCGATGCGCGGCGAAATTCCGGACTTCAGCGAAAGCCTGCGACGCCGCGTGGCCCTGCTCCAAGGCCTGGAGGCCGCCGTGCTGGAACGCGTCTACGAGGAGCGTGTGCGGCTCTCACCGGGCGCCGAGACGCTATTGGCGGGCGCACGGGCAGCCGGCCTGAAAACCTTGCTCGTCTCGGGCGGTTTCACGTTCTTTACCGAAAAACTACGCGCGCGACTTGGCCTGGATGCGGCCTATGCGAACACGCTGGAAATCGTCGACGGGAAGTTGACCGGACGCGTATTGGGTGAAATCGTCGACGGCGCGGTAAAAGCGCGGCACGTCGTCGACACCTGCGCAGCCATGGGCGTCGCGCCCGAGACCGCCATCGCCATGGGCGACGGTTCAAACGATTTGCCGATGATGGCGAAAGCCGGCCTCTCGGTCGCCTATCGCGCCAAGCCGAAAGTCCGTGCCGGTGCCAGCGTCGCACTGGATCATGCCGGCCTCGACGGCGTCTTGCGCCTGTTCGTCTGACAGGCGCGTCGCCCCCTGACAGAGGCGCGTCGGCCGCCGCTCGCTTAGCCCGCCACGGCGGTCAGATGGGCCGTCAGGCTCTGCTCCAGATCGGCGCGCAGGTCTTCCTCGTTTTCCAGGCCGACATAGAAGCGCACGAGCGTGCCCTTGTGCGGCCATTCCGCGGCCGTCCGCAGCGACGGCAGATCGTAGGGCAAGGCCAGGCTATGCGCGCCGCCCCAGCTGAAACCGATCTTGAACAATTTCAGCCCTTCCACGAAGGCATCGATTTGTTTCGCTGAATAGGCCGCATCGAAGACGATCGAGAACAGGCCGCCGGTGCTGGTGAAATACCGGCGCCAGCTTGCATGGCCAGGGCAATCCGGCAAGCCGGGATGCAACACCGTCGCCACTTCCTGACGCAACTTCAACCACGTCGCCAACGCCAGGGCGGTGCGATCGTGTGCGGCAAACCGCAGCGCGAGCGTCGGCAGGCTGCGCAACACCAAAGAGCAATCGTCCTGCGAGACACCCAGACCCAAGCGCGCGCGTGCGCGCTTCAGTTTGAAATGCAGGTCCTTTTCGCGCGTGATCACCGCCCCCATCAGCACATCGCTGGCGCCAGACTGATATTTCGTCAGCGCCTGCATCGAGATATCGCAGCCGTAATCGAAGGGCTTGAAGCCGATGCCCGCCGAGTAGGTGTTATCGATTGCCGTCGGGATGCCGGCCGCCTTGGCCGCCGCGGTGATCGCGGCCACATCGGGCACTTCCATCGATACCGAACCGGGCGCCTCGATCCAGATCAGGCGGGTATTCGGCCGGATCATCGCGCGCACCGCGTCGGCATCGGTCGGATCGTAGTAGCGAACCGTGACGCCGAAGTCCGCCGCCAGCCATTCCGCATGATCGCGGTTCGGCGTGTAGGCATTGTCGGGCACCAGCACGTCGTCGCCCTGGCGCACCAGGGCGAAATACACATTCGAGATTGCCGCAAGGCCGGACGGCTGCAGCAGGCAGTAGTACCCGCCCTCGATCAAGGCGAGCCGCTTCGCGAGGGTCGCCGAGGTGGGTGTCTGATGCAGGCCGTAGCGCCATTGGCTATCGCTGTGCGGATCGTAATCGCGCATCGCCTTCAGGTCTGGGAACAACACCGTCGACGCCCGATGGACCGCTACTGGAAAGGCCTCGAAACCGGGCGCGAGGTCCGGGGATTCGTGCAACAGACGCGTCTGAAAAGACGGGGAATCGGATGGCGTAACACTCATGGTGATCCTTGTAGCGTGCTGTAACCGGCAACGGGCCCGCCAACCGCTACAATGCACGCAGCGCAAGTCCTTTGCGCGGAGCGGGCCTGCGCAAACGGCACCGGGGTCTCCCTCGGTGCCGTCGGCGGCCCTGCTCCGTGTGACATGCGCTGGTGCTGCGGCCGCGGAGGGTGCCTCACCCGCCTGACGGCATGTCTCAATGAATTCGATACCACGTAGTATAGCGGTCCGCGTGCGAAGGCACCGGGAATGCCCTTATTTCCGACCCTTCGCCAGCGCGCGCAGCACCTTCATTTTTGCTTGATCAGGAAAGTTCGATGACGTTTGCGTTCCCCCCGCGGTCCGCCGCGGTTGACTCGCCTTACACCCGCCCTGGCGCCATGGCGCCCCACTCGATCGCGCCGCAGCAACGCGTGCGGCGTCTGCGTGCCGTCGTCGCGTTGACGGTCGTCGGTATCGTGGGCGGTCTGTCCGGATGCACTTCGATCGAGCAGATGCCGATCCCCTTCATCAAGAAACGGGGGCCGGATCTGACCAATGGGCGGGCATCGGCGGAAAACATGGTCCGCCTCGATGCCGCGATGCGTTCCGGCTGCGATGTGGTCGACAATATCGAGCGGCCGCCGCCGAAGCAGGATCCTCGGGACCCGGCCCCGCAGCGTTGGGTCGCGCGCACCTGCCACGGCGATATCGTCTATGACGTGACGACGGTGCCCGGAAAAGACGGTCCGTCAATCAAGGTCACCCCGGTGCCGGGGCCGATCGATCGGCCGATGAATACGCACTTCGTTCCGGCCGGGCTCGACGGCGCATCGGACGATGCGGCGCCCGCATCTGGCAATGGTGCGGCGCCGGTCGACATCCACACCGGGCAGACGCCGGTGCTGCCTAAGTAAGCGTTCGACACCGCCGTTGGATGCCGGCAGCGAGGTGGACGCGATCAGGAAACGTCGCCCCACAGGTCGTGGCCATCGGCGCCCGTCACGCGTACCGTGATGAAATCGCCGGCCTTGTAGCGCTTCGATGCCTTTTGCGCCGGCGAGATATAGACGACGCCATCGATTTCCGGCGCGTCGGCGGCTGAGCGACCGATACCGCCATCGGCATTGACTTCGTCGACCAGCACGCGGATCGGCTTGCCGACCTTGCGCTTAAGGCGTTCCGCGGACACACGCTCCGCTACTTCCATGAAACGCGCACGGCGCGCTTCACGCACGTCTTCCGGCAAGGCGCCTGGCAGGTCGTTGGCCGTCGCGCCGTCCACCGGCGAATAGGCAAAACAGCCGACGCGATCGATCTGCGCTTCCTCGATGAAATCGAGCAGCGTTTGAAACTCTTCCTCGGTCTCGCCCGGGAAACCGGCGATGAAGGTGCTGCGGATCGTCAATTCCGGACAGATCTCGCGCCAGGCCTTGATCCGCTCCATCGTCTTTTCCGCGTTGCCGGGACGCTTCATCCGGCGCAACACGTCCGGGTGCGCGTGCTGCAGCGGCACGTCGAGATAAGGCAGGACCTTGCCCTCGGCCATCAAGGGGATGATCTCGTCGACGTGCGGATACGGATAGACATAGTGCAGACGGACCCAGCCGCCGTATTGCTGCGCCAGCTCGCCCAGGGCGGCCACCAGCTCGGTCATCCGGGTCTTGATCGGACGACCCTGCCAGAAGCCGGTCCGATACTTGATATCGACGCCGTAGGCGCTTGTATCTTGCGAGATGACCAGCAATTCCTTGACGCCGGACTGGAACAGCTTCTCGGCTTCCAGCATGACATCGCCGATCGGGCGCGACACCAGATCGCCGCGCATCGACGGGATGATGCAGAAGGTGCAGCGGTGATTACAGCCTTCCGAAATTTTCAGATAGGCGTAGTGGCGCGGCGTCAGCTTGATACCGGCCGGCGGCACCAGATCCGTGAACGGATCGTGCGGCTTCGGCAGGTGCGCATGGACGTGGTGCATCACCTCGTTCATCGCATGCGGGCCAGTGACCGCCAGCACGCGCGGGTGGATGTCCTCGACGAGGCCGCCGCCATCGGCGTTCTTCTTCGCGCCGAGACAGCCGGTGACGATGACCTTGCCGTTTTCGGCCAGCGCTTCGCCGATCGCATCCAGGCTTTCCTGAACGGCATCGTCGATAAAGCCGCAGGTATTGACGACGACCAGATCGGCGCCGGCATAGTCACCGGCGATCTGATAACCCTCGGCACGCAATTGCGTGATGATCTGCTCGGAATCGACGAGCGCTTTTGGACAGCCGAGCGACACAAAGCCCACGCGCGGATTGTGGTCTTTGGTGACGGCGATTTCGGCGGGACTGTTCATAGCGACTTCCGTGTGTGGGGCATTGCGGACGCGACCGGACGCAGACCGGGCGACCCGCTATACAAAGCGAATCGCGCATTTTACCTGTCTCGCGCCCTTTCCCGGTATTCGATGCGGGAATCGACCCGCAAAGTGGGCTTGTTGGCAACAGAAAGCGCCATCGGCCAGCCGGCTTGCAGGCATTGCGCCCGTCCCACACAGCACTGCGCATCAAGATGCCCAGGCAATGAAAACCGGTAATGGGCGGCTGCCACCGCCCACCCATCCCCCGCCAGCCCGCTTACTCCGACGAGTCTTTCGGTTTCACGGGCGGCTGCGCGCCGAACGGGAACCCGGAGAACAAGCCCTGCGATTGACGACGCCATTGTTCCTGCATCTGCCCGAACACATCGCGCGATTGGTCGAGGTAATGCTGCATCGCGTCCTGCATCGCCGGTGCACCCGGATTCATCATCTGCATCCACTTCTCCGGACTTACCGGGAAACCTTGCGAGGACGCTTCCGCGCCGGCGTTCTCGATCTGCTTCGAGAACGCTTGCTGCATATCGGTGAAGGCTTTCAGATTCTGCTCCAGATAGGAGCCCATCACGCCTTGCATGGCATTGCCGTAGAAGCGGATCATCTGGGCCAGCATCGGCGACGAGAACATTGGCATGCCGCCGTTCTCCTCTTCCAGAATAATCTGCAACAGGATGCTGCGGGTCAGATCCTCGTTCGTGCGTGCGTCCACGACCGTGAAGACCTGCTGCTCCAACACCAGTTGCTTGACGTCGAGCAAAGTGATGTAGGTGCTGGTCTGCGTGTCGTAGAGCCGACGATTCGGGTATTTCTTGATCAGCCGCTCTTCAGCGGATTTGCGATTCATGATGTCTCCGTGTCTCCTTCCGTCCCTTCCCGAATGGCATGGCATGCACGGGGAGCCGCGTGCTCGGCCCCCCGTGCCGTGCCGCCCTTACCCCATATGCAGGCCGCCGTTCAACGAAAAATCCGCGCCGGTGGCAAAGCCCGATTCATCGGAAGCGAGCCAATTGACGATGCTCGCGATTTCATCCTGCGTGCCCAGTCGCTTGACCGGAATCGTGGCGACGATCTTCTCGAGCACATCGGGACGAATCGATCGAACCATATCGGTGCCGATATAGCCGGGGGACACCGTATTGACCGTGATCCCGCGCGTCGCCAACTCCTGCGCCAGGGACATCGTAAAGCCATGAATGCCGGCCTTCGCGGTCGAATAATTGGTTTGCCCGAACTGCCCCTTCTGACCGTTCACCGACGAGATATTGATAATACGCCCGAAGCCGGCCTGCACCATCGGCTCGACGACCTGCTTGGTGACGTTGAATAAACTCGTCAGATTGGTGTCGATGACCGTGTTCCAGTCGTCCCGCGTCATCTTGCGGAACACCGCGTCGCGCGTCACGCCGGCATTGTTCACCAGCACGTGTACATCGCCCACTTCCGCCCGTACGCGCTCGAAGGCGGCCGCCGTCGAATCCCAATCCGCGACGTTCCCCTCCGAGGCAATGAAGTCGAAACCCAGCGCCTTCTGCTCCTGCAACCAGGTTTCCCGACGCGGCGAATTCGGCCCGCAACCGGCCACCACGATGAAGTCGGCCTTGTGCAGACGTTGACAGATCGCGGTACCGATGCCGCCCATGCCGCCGGTTACATACGCCACTCGTTTCGACATCATGCCTCCTCGTTGTATCGCGCTTTCCCGGGCTTCGCCCGACGGGCCGTCCGGCCATGCATCCGATACATCGTCGGACCATTCGGCGCGGGAAAACGCTTCATTGGTTTATGCCCCGCCCAGCCGGCGTTCGACGCCGACCGACGAAATATCAGCGACGCTCCACTGCCAGGGCCACGCCCATGCCGCCACCGATACACAGCGACGCCAAGCCACGCCGCGCATCGCGGCGCTGCATTTCATGCAACAAGGTCACCAGCACACGACAGCCCGATGCACCGATCGGATGACCGATGGCGATCGCGCCGCCGTTGACGTTGACCTTGTCCGTATCCCACCCCATTTCGCGGTTGACGGCGAGCGCCTGCGCGGCGAACGCCTCGTTGATCTCCATCAGGTCGAGGTCATCGACACCCCAGCCGGCACGGCTCAGGCAGCGCTGCGAGGCCGGCACCGGCCCCATGCCCATCGTCTTCGGATCGACCCCCGCGCTGGCGTAGGCATGGATCGTCGCCAATGGCGTCAGGCCGAGCGCCTTGGCACGGCTGGCCGACATCACCAATACCGCCGCCGCGCCATCGTTCAAGCCCGAGGCATTGCCTGCCGTCACGGTGCCGCTCTTGTCGAACGCCGGTCGCAAGCCGGACAAGGCTTCCGCCGTCGCGCCATGACGAATGAACTCATCGGTATCGAACAGCACCGGGTCGCCTTTGCGTTGCGGCACCGGAACCGGCACGATCTCGTCTTTGAAACGCCCGTCGCGCTGCGCCGCTTCGGCCTTGTTTTGCGAGGCCGCGGCAAACCGATCCTGATCGGCACGCGAAACATCGAAGGTCTTCGCGACGTTCTCCGCGGTGACGCCCATGTGGTAATTGTTGAACGCATCCCACAAGCCGTCGACGATCATCGTATCGACCAGCTTCGCATCGCCCATCCGGAATCCATCGCGCGAACCGGGCAACACATGCGGCGCCGCGCTCATGTTTTCCTGACCGCCCGCGATGATGATGTCCGCATCGCCGGCGCGGATCGCGTTGGCCGCCAGCATGACGGCTTGCAGACCGGACCCGCAGACCTTGTTCAAGGTCCAGGCCGGCACCGTTTCCGGCAAGCCCGCTTTGATCGATGCCTGCCGCGCCGGATTTTGTCCGACGCCGGCGGTCAATACCTGCCCCATGATCACTTCGTCGACCTGGTCCGGTGCGACACCGGCACGCTTGAGCACGGCGTCGATCACGACTGCGCCCAGATCGGCTGCCGGGATGTGCGCCAGCGCGCCGCCGAATTTTCCGACGGCCGTGCGAGCGGCCGATACGATCACGACATCTTCCATGGTCTTCTCCATTCGATTGATGCTGCGTTTCTATGCGCTTCGTGCGCTGGGCGTCGCGACGTATCGCCCCGGCGCGGCTTCGATAACCGGATAGGCGACGCTGCCGTATCGCCAGGCGGGATCCGTGTCTTCCCGTACCGGCGGCCGGGTGAGCGACGCATCGTTGGCGGCGCGATGCGCGTCCTTGCCGGCACGCTCGGCCTTGTCCGTTACACCGGCGCGGCGTCGTGGCAATGCCGACTGCGCCTTCCCGGGGCGCCGACTGCCGGTTTGACGCGCGGCAAGCCAGGCCGACCAGGTCGGCCACCAACTGCCGGTTTCATACCGTGATCGATCCAACCATTGCTCGGCGTCGATGCTGGACCGCGGCGCGGTGTCGCCGCGCTCGGCTTCGCCGGGGATATGCCAGAACCCCCGTTTGTTCGCGGCGGGCGGGTTGACGACGCCGGCGATATGTCCCGATGCCCCCAACACGAAAGACACGGGGCCGCCCAGCAAGGGTAACGATGCGTAGGCGCTTTTCCACGGCACGATATGGTCGTCGCGCGATCCATAGACGAAGGCTGGCGCCGTGATGGCGCGCAGGTCCACCGGCGCACCGCAGACCTGCAGTCCGCCCGGCTCGCGCAACCCATTATCGAGATAGAGTTGCCGCAGATACCAGCAGAACATGGGGCCCGGCAGATGCGTGCCGTCGCCGTTCCAAAACAGCATATCGAATGCCGGAGGGGTGGCACCGAGCATGTAATTGCGTTGTACGTAATGCCAATGCAGCTCCTTCGGCCGCAGCAGCGAAAACGTATTGCCGAATTCGTTCGCCGTCATCAGTCCTGGCGCCGACGGATCCCCGATCGTGCGTTCGCGTTCGGCAACCTGCTTGTCGTTGACGAACAGGCGCAACACGCCGGTATCGGTATAGTCGAGCAAGGTCGTCAGCAAACTGAGGGACGCGATGCGCGCGGGCGCAGGCCGCGAGCCATCTGCCGACGAAGGCAGCAGCGCCTGCGCCAACGGATGATCCGTCGGCGGCGACCAGCGCAACGCCAGTCGCCCCGCCTCGTCGCACTGACCGGCATCGAGCGCCGCAGCACAGCCCAGCAAGGCACCGCCGATACAGAAACCCATGACATCCAGCGCGGCGCTTCCCATGATGGCGGCGGCCGCATCCATCGCATACAACACTGCCCGCACGTAATCGTCCCACGTGGCGCCGGCCAACGATTGATCGGGATTGCACCACGAGATCAGAAAAACCGGATGCCCGGCATCGCAAAGATAACGGACAAGCGAATTGCGTTGCTGCAGATCGAGGATATAAAACTTATTGATACAGGGCGGCACGATCAATAACGGACGTTCGTAGTGCTCACCGCTGGGCGCGTACTGCAGCAATTGAAACAGCGGTGTTTCCATGACGACGGCACCCGGCGTGGCCGCCAGACTCACGCCGATCTCGAAAGCACTCGGATCCGATTGCGTGACCTTGCCGCGTCGCAGATCATCCAGCAAATGACCGATGCCGGCATGCAAGCTCGCGCCACTGCTATCGCGCATCGCCGCACGCGCAACGGCATTGAGTCCGAAGACGTTGGCGGGCGCCGTGGCGGCAATCCATTGCTCGACCAGAAAAGCCAGGCGTGCCGTGGTGTCGGCATCGCCCTGCACCGCCTGTGCCATCGCCCGCATCGTATCGGCGTTGATCCGATGCACGTGATCGGCGAAGCGCTCGGCCAGGGACAGTCCAGGCGTGTCGGCCTTGGTCTCGCCGCTAGCGGGGCTTGGCTGCGCGTTCGGTTCGGCGCCGGACATCGACGGGGTCGTCGATGCGCTACGAAAGCCGTTAGCCCACCCGGTGAAGTAATCCTGCCGCAGATTGGCCAGCGATGCCGGGGGGACCACCGGTGCATGCGCGCGCGCCATCGCCATCAGCATGTCGCGCCATAAAAGCACCTGTGCCTGCATCGCCTGCCATGAGGCAGCGGATGCACGTCGCGTATTGTCGGGGCGTTGGGGCGCAGCCTCGCGCGGCGAGGCGTTTGCTTTGTCGGCGCCATCGGCGTCGTTCGCGGCGCGTGGCGTGTCGGCCTGTGCGGCCGCCGTATCGGAAGCGTTGCGCGACGTCCGTTGCGACGACGCGGATGTCGCTGTCGACGCGCGTGTTTTACGAACGGGCGCTGGGCGGTGCGGCGTGTGACGATCCGGCTCGGACATCGTGTTCGGTTCCCTTGATTGACAAGTCCACTCGATCCTCGGTCCCACATATCGCGTCTGTTTCGGCTTGGCATCCGATTTTCGACACGACGTTTGTAGCAGCGCGGCTCAGCCATATCTTCCCAGAACCGTTTGCCGCAAAGCAACAAACTCAGCCTATCGTTTTCCCCAGATCATTTCCAGACAAGCGGCCCTATATTTCCGCAATCGAGGTCCTATCGCCAAATCAATGCGGCAATCCGACCGGTCTGCCCGTCGCGACGATAGGAGAAAAACCGCGCGGCATCGCGCACCGTGCACAGCGTGCCACCATCGACGCGATGCACGCCGACACGGGCGAGCCGCAGCCGCGCCAACGTCGGCAGATTACCGAAGTACTTGCCATTGGCGCCGGCGACGAAAGCGCCATCGGTCTCCGCCCTTTCCGCCGGCGTCGCGTTATCGAGAAACGCCGCACGCACTTCGGGTCCGACTTCGAACGCGGCCGGACCGATGGCCGGACCGAGCCAGGCCTGCCAATCGTCCCCACTCGCCTCACCGTCGCCATCGGCCTTCCCTGCACCGCCGGCACGATCGCGCATCGCTTCGACGGTGCGCTCGAGCACGCCGTTACAGAGGCCGCGCCAGCCCGCGTGCGCCGCCCCGACCACCGCACCCGACCCGCTCCGCAACAAAACGGGCAGGCAATCGGCCACCATCACGGCGCAGACCACGCCGGGCGCATCGGTGATCACGGCATCGGCCTGCAATGCGTCGCCGGCTTCAGCAGCCGCTGCCGCTTCCAGCGCATCGACGACGCGATCGCCGTGACATTGGGCCAGCCACGCAATCCGCCGCCCACCTAACCACGCTTGTACCGTCGCCCGATTTGCCGCCACCGCCTGCGGTTCGTCACCGACATGGTCGCCGAGATTCAAACTGGCATACGGGGCGACGCTGACACCGCCGCCGCGCGTCGTCACGATTGCGCCACCGTCACCCCGATCGGACCAAGGCGCCCGTATCACCGGCGCCTCCGGCGGCACAGTCGCCCCCCGCCCGGTGGCACCCGCCGACGGGATCGCGGCGGCCGACAGATCGGCCACATCGGACAGATCGGCCCCCTCGGCCACCGAGTCGCCCTCGTCAACGATACCGTTCATCGACGCGCCTTGCCCGGCGCGGTCGCGTAGATCACCTCGGTCGCGCCTTCGCCATCCTCGTCGTCCCAGTCGGCATCGTCGTCCACGCCTTCGTCGTCCCAGTCGGCATCGTCCCAGGCCGTGTCGTCGGCATCGCTATCGAGCATGGCCTCTTCCGGCAGCAGATCGATCTGCGCATGAACGGCGAGGCCGGCCATGTCCTCGGGCGGCAACGCTTCCCAGCGCATAGCCTCGCCGCTGTCCGGATGCCGCAGGCCCAGCGACCAGGCGTGCAAGGCCTGGCGACCGGGCCGCATCGCCGCGGCGACGACCGACACATCGGAGGCGTCCGATGCCGCCGATACGCCGGAGCCGACCGACGGCTTGGCCCGGACCGCCACGCGTGGCGTCTTGCCGTACTGCGTATCCCCGACCAGCGGATGCCCGAGATGCTTGCAGTGGACCCGAATCTGGTGCGTGCGTCCCGTTTCCAGATCGCACCACAAGGCCGCCACCCGGCGACTGTCGAGTTCGCCTTCGCCGACCACCCGATAATGGGTCCGCGCGGCCTTGCCGGCGTTGCCATGCACGACCGCCATCCGCAGCCGATCGCGCGGGTCGCGGCCGATGGGCGCATCGACGGTCCCGCTGACCACTTTAGGCACGCCCCAGACAAGGCAGACGTAGCGCCGCTTCACGGTACGCGCCTGCAACTGACGAATCAGGTCGGTCTGCGCGACCAGCGTCCGTGCGACCACCATCAGGCCGGATGTCTCCTTGTCCAGCCGATGCACGATCCCGGCACGCGGCAGCGCCGCCGCCTGCGCGCCATAGCGATGCAACAGGCCGTTCAGCACCGTACCCTGCCAGTTACCGGCGCCCGGATGGACCACCAGCCCGGCCGGCTTGTTGATCACGAGGATATGCGCATCTTCGTAGACAACCTCGAGCGGCACCGCCTCGGGCGAAAACGCCAGCGTCTCCGGCGTGTGCTGCGGCGTGACGACAACCTTCGCGAACGCCAGCGCGGACTCCCGCGGCTTGGCCTGGCGGCCATCCACCTTCACCAGACCGGCTTCGAGCCAGGCTTGCAGGCGGCTACGCGAATAGTCGGGGAACAGACGGGCCAGCACCTTGTCGATGCGATCGCCGGCCAGCGCCTCGGGAATATGCGCTTCCAGCGGGTCGAGCGGCGCAAGCGCGCCGATCGCCTCGATTCCGGTATCGGCATTGGAGGGCAGCACGGACGCCTTTTCGGCGTGCGGCGTATTACGTGGGGGGGCGGTTCGTGTTACCCGTGGCACATCAACACTCGGTAAAAAAACATCAAAAAAACCCATCAGGCCAGGGCCCATAAGGCCGCGAACGGTTTCTGCGATGGCCATTCGGCATCAATCGCATTGGGCTGGCCAGGGGCTTCAGCTATAATCTTCGGCTGATCGGGTCATTACTACGTAGGCAAGGACATGCAAGCCCTGAAATTTGTACGGATTGTGGCACTGACCACGACGGCGTCGGTCATCTTGGCCGCCTGCGGCGGCTTGCCGGAGAAGACCGACGAGACCGCAACCTGGCGCACGGACAAATTATACGCGTCGGCGAAGGATTCCCTGGACGGCGGTGACTGGTCGAAGTGTGCGCAATACTACGAAAAGCTCGAAGCGCGTGATCCCTTCGGCCGTTTCGCGCAACAGGCACAGATGAATGTGGCCTATTGCTATTATCGCGACAACGACCAGGATCAGGCCAACGCCGCGATCGACCGCTTCCTGCGCCTCCATCCGGATCACCCGAATGTCGATTACGCCTACTACCTGAAAGGGCTGATCAACTTCAACGACGATCTGGGTCTTTTCGGGCGTTTCAGTGGTCAGGATCTGTCGGATCGCGATCCGAAGTCCCTCCACGACTCGTACGACGCGTTCAAGAAGATTGTCGACAGCTATCCGAAGAGCAAGTACGCCCCGGACTCGGCCCAGCGTATGCGCTATATCGTGAACGCGCTGGCGACGCACGAAGTGCACGCCGCCGAGTATTACTACAAACGCGGCGCCTACGTGGCCGCAGTGAACCGGGCGCAGATCGCGCTGAAGAACTATCAGGGCGCGCCGGCAACGAAGGACGCACTGCAGGTGATGGTCGATTCCTACAAGGCGCTGGGCGAAACCCAGTTGGCGAACGATACGCAAAGCGTCATCGCCGCCACCTTCCCGGCCGGCAGCTTGCCTGCTCAGAAGCCGCAAAAAGCCTGGTATCAAATCTGGTAATCGCGCAAGCCGCCCGTCAAGGCGGCGACGCGAGGCGCGGCATTACCGCGCGCCGACCGTCCTCGTGAACGCGCCATAGACGCCGTTGGCGTTATCGCCTTCGCGCTGATCCGCCATCAAGAAGGCGCTGTCGCGGTTTTCGAAGAACAGAATGCCATCGACATTCTGCAGCGCCTTCAGGCCACATCCGTTGTTTGCCGGCACCGTAAAGCGCAGACGCGCGGCCCTGGCATTCGTGTACGCATCCGCCCGGCCGACGATCTGGCATTGCGCGATCGTCAGTGTGCCATTGCCGCTTATATCGAGCGAGAGCGGTGCCGACTTACCGGTCGATGTCTCGAGAAATCCCGAATAATTCCCCGACAAGGTTGTCAACGGCGTCTCGTACTGGGCGTCGCGCGTCTGGCCGACCGCGAGGCGACCGTTACCTTCGGGACTGGGCGCATCGAACGTGATCCGCTGGTCGCCCTGGCCGTCGAACCGCGTCGTCCCGCTTTGCATCGGCGCCGTCACCTGCGTGCCGGAGAAACGATAGGTGGTGAACAACGCGAGCGGACGCTTGTTCGGCGACAGGTAATCGAATCGATAGAAGCCGTCGCCGAGACCGGTCGCCCCGGCGCCGTCCTGGGCGCGAAAATGCAGATAACTGCTGCCCCCCGCAACGGCCAGCGTGACAAATTGGCGACCGCCTGCGATACCGGTGTGGACCGTTTTCATCGATAAAGCATCGGGCAGAACCGGGTTGGTACGGACCATGCCGTCCGTATTGCCCTTGCCGCACCCAGCAAGCACCGCGGCAGCCATCATTGAAACAGCAAATGCACGCACGACGTTCTCCTCTGATGAGTAAGAGAAGAAGATCGCTTTAACGCGCATTCAAGACTATACGACTAGACGGATTAGTCCCTGTGCACTGCGGAAACAGTCGACGACGCAGGCTATTCCGGGGGAAAACGCCGCATGCGTGGCATTACCTCATTCGCTCGGTGGCCGGAGGAACGCCAGCACATCGGCAAGCTCTCGCGTGCGCGTGAACGGGGGCAAGCTCTGCCAGATCCGCCGACCGTACGGTTTCTCGACGAGACGCGTGTCGGCGATCATCAGCACGCCGCGATCCGTCTCCGCCCGAATCAAGCGCCCGGCACCCTGCTTCAATGTGATCACCGCCTGCGGCAACTGATGTACGGCAAACGGGCTCAAGCCCTTTTTCGTCAGCGCATCGAGCCGCGCGGCCAACACCGGATCGTCCGGCGGTGCGAACGGCAATTTATCGATGACGACGAGGGACAGGGCGTCGCCTCGGACATCGACGCCTTCCCAGAAACTCTGACTCCCTACCAAAATGGCATTGCCATAATGGCGGAAACGATCCAGCAACTCGGTGCGACTGGCCTCGCCTTGGACCAGCAAGGGATAGGTCCAGCCGCGTGCCTCGATCGTCGCACGCAAGCGGTTGGCCATGCGCTCCACCGCCCGCAATGTCGTGCAGAGCAGGAAACAACGGCCACCGGAGGCCTCGATCGCCGGCAACGCGGCGTCCAGGACCGCATCGGTGAAATGCGGCGCGGACGGAGGCGGCATATCCTTCGGCACGTACAACAAACCCTGATTCGGATAGTCGAACGGGCTCGGCAACGTCATCGATCGTTCCGACGACAAGCCCATCTGCGCCGCGTAATGCGTGAAGTCGTTCTTGACCGACAAGGTCGCGGACGTAAACACCCAGGCCCGGGGCACCCCGGCACGCTGCTTCGCGAAAATCGGCGCGACCGACAACGGCGTCTGGTGCAATTGCACCGCGTGCGTGAAGACCTCGATCCATCGCACCGTCTCGATTTCCTTACCCGTCACCCGTCCGTTGCGGCGCCCCTCGGCGCCGTCGAGCACGGTGGCATCATGCGCTTTTTCGCCCGCCGCGCCTGACGCCGCGGAGGCGCCCTCACGCCGCTTCTGCGCGGCGGCGCGAGGCGAATCGTCGGCCTCGCCGATACCGGCGACGGCCGCATCCGCCAGCGCCAAGGCCTCTTCGGGATCCGCCGGTGCCGCATACGCCCCTTCCCGCCATCGCGCGATGCCATCCTGCAGCTCGCGCGCACGCCGCAAACACGCCGCCAGCGATTCCGCCCGCTCCGACTGCTTCGACAACGCCGCGATCAAGGTATTCAACGTGTTTTCGACATCGTCGAGCGCCGGATGGAAAGGATGATCCTCTTCCATCTGCATCAAGGACAGACGCTGAATCTGCGGCCCGAACGCCAGACGAACGTCGCGCGTGGCCCGTTCGAGCTGATTCGCCAACTCGCGCCAATCGGCGCCGTCCCGTGCGTGCGACAACCCCTCGGCAACGCTGTCTCGCGCCAGTTCCATCAATTGGCCTGTCGATACCGTCTCGCCGAAGAACAGCGTAGCGGTCTCCGGCAACTGGTGCGCTTCATCGAAGATAACGGTGTTTGCAGTGGGCAATAGTTCGGCCATGCCGCTGTCGCGCAACAGGATGTCTGCAAAGAACAAATGGTGATTGACCACCACCACATCGGCTTGCTGCGCTTCCCGACGCGCCTGCATGACGAAGCAGTCCTTGTAATGCGAACACTCCTGACCCAGACAGTTTTCACGTGTCGACGTCACCAGCGGCCAGATCGGCGCGTTTTCCGGAATCGCCGACAGCTCCGATTTGTCGCCGGTCCGCGTGATCTTGGCGAAACGGCTGACCTCGGACAAGTGGCTTAGATCTTGCCGGGACATCGTCCGGGCCCCATCGCTCGCCCGTTCCAAATAGTAGTGGCAGAGGTAGTTCGATCGGCCCTTCAGCATGGCAACGGTGACTGGCACCGCCAACGCGTCGCGCACCGTTGGCACGTCGCGCAGGAAAAGCTGATCCTGCAGGTGCTTGGTACCGGTCGAGACAATGACCTTGCCGCCCCAGAGCATCGCGGGGACCAGATAAGCGTAGGTCTTGCCGGTCCCGGTGCCGGCTTCGACGATCAACGTGTTGCCACCGTCGGCGCCGGCGGCGGGCATCGGAAACAGGCCGTCCGCGCCGGACGCGGCGGCGCCTGCCGGCGCGTCGCCGCCCATCGCCTCGTCCTGGGCATCGGTGTCGCCGTCGGCCGCGGCGTCGCGACTCGCCGCAGCGGTGTCGGCGCGGGCATCTCGCTCGGCGGCGTCGAGGCGCAATTGCGCGCGCGACGGGCGCGCGGCCGCGCGCGGCGCGCTGCCCTCGATGGCCGCCGCCACCGCCAGCGCCATCCGCAACTGGGACGCGCGCGGACGGTATCCGGGGATGTGACGGGCCAGCGGACCGTCGTCGTCGAACAAATTCTCGAGCTGAGCGATCCGGCGACGATTCGGCAACATCGGCGGCGCATCGCCCGGCTCTCGCGCCGCTTTGCGCCCGGCGGGTGCCCGGCGCGTTTGCTGTGCGTCGGGCTCGGAGGCCGCCGATGCCGCTGATGCGGTCGCGGTGGCAGCAGCGGATGCCGCGCGCCGCGCCGGCTGCGGCGTGTCTTCAGACATCGGCTTGGTCACCGTGCCGGGCCTGCCGCCGACGCACCGCTTGCCGCTGCCGCCCGGCGCGCGGCATCCTCACGGCGCTGGTCGAGCGACTGTTGCCGCGCCGTCGCGTCATCCTGCTTCGATTGATAGCGCTGGACGTTTTCCGCGCGTTTTTGCGCGTCGGTCGCCGCATTGCGCTGCGCCGTATCCAGCTTCTGCTGATAGGCGGACTGCTTGTTCGCATAGGCGGCCGCATTGGCCTGGCGTTGCGGCGCATCGTTGCCGCGACGCGCCTGATCGACCGCGTGCTGCTGTTGCTTCGCCTGATAGCTCGCCCGATGCTCACGCTCGTTCGCGGCACGTTGCGGTGCATTCGCCCGTTGTTGCGCCAGACGCTGTGCATCGTCCGCCTCGCGCTTCTCCTCGCGCGCAGCGCGACGATCGGCCGACAGCGTCAGCTGCGACTGACGAATCTTCTCGCGCTCGTCGCGCATCGAATCGCGCGCAACGTCAAGGCAATGATTGACGAAGAACCGCGCGTAGCAATCGTGCTTGGCGACGCCGTAGGCGTAGTCGTTCTTTGCCGTGCGGGCGTTCAAACCCTGCTGCTGCGCATCGAATTCGGCCGTGCGCTGCGCGTAGGCGGCATCGCTCAGTGCCGGACTGGCCGGGCCGCCGGCGCCTGTCGTGTCGCCCCCCGCCTTCCCCGTCGCGGCATGCGTGCCTGGCGTGCCGCGCGTAGCGGCGCTCTGCGCCATCGCGCCCTGCGATGCCATGCCGATCGCGACAGCCGCGATCCATGTGGCGACAGGCAGCGCGCCCGCCAGCCCGCGGCGCGGCGCGCGACGTGACCCGGCGCGCGCGAACCCGGCAGCAGCGCCTGCAACACGCGAATCGCGCGCCATCGGCATCACGGCCGTCGGATAGGCCTTGGCGGAGGTCGACACCACGGGCTGCGCGGGCAAGCGCGCCTGGGTCGGGACGATGGCCCGGATAGACAGGAACTTGAGAACGGAAGTCAAAGCGGCAGGGCAAAAGGGAGGATCGGAACGGCTCTGATACGCACCGGATTCTACCATTTGCCGCCGCGGACTGCGGCATGGATGGGGTCGGCCGGATGGCCGGCGGTTTGTGGCACAATGCCCCGCTTCAGCAACTCGACTTACCGCGCGCTCATGACGGATACCGTAGCTCTCAAAATCGTACAACGCATCGCCACGGAACTGGCCGTGCAGCCCCGCCAGGTGGCCGCGGCGGTCGGCCTGCTCGACGAGGGCGCCACCGTCCCTTTCATCGCGCGCTACCGCAAGGAGATCACCGGTAACCTCGACGACACGCAGTTGCGTACGCTCGAAGAGCGCCTGACCTATCTGCGCGACATGGAAGATCGTCGTGCGACGATCCTGCAAAGCATCGACGAACAGGGCAAGCTCGACGCCACGCTGCGCGCCGCGATCGAGGCCGCCGACAGCAAGCAGACGCTGGAAGACCTGTACCTGCCGTATAAGCCGAAACGCCGCACGCGGGCCCAGATTGCCCGGGAAGCGGGCCTGGAACCGCTGGCCGATCTGCTGCTGGCCGACCCGAGCCGCGATCCGCAAACCGAGGCGCAAGCTTACGTCGATGCCGAGAAAGGCGTCGCCGACACCAAGGCGGCCCTCGATGGCGCGCGCGACATTCTCTCCGAGCGTTTCGGCGAAACCGCAGACCTGCTGGCGAAGCTGCGCGCCGAGCTCTGGCAGCGCGGCATTGTCGCCTCGACCGTGGTCCCGGGAAAAGAGCTGGAGGAAGGCGAGAAATTCCGCGATTACTACGACTACTCGGAAGCGATCGGCACGGTCCCGTCGCACCGCGCGCTGGCGCTGTTCCGGGCGCGAAACCTCGGCATTCTCGGCGTCAAGCTGGGCTTGGGCAAGGCCCTCGACACGCAGGTGCCGCATCCGTGCGAGCTGACGATCGCCTCGCATGTCGGCATTCGCAATAACGGCCGTCCGGCCGACAAATGGCTGTCCGACGTTTGCCGCTGGAGCTGGCGCGTCAAGGTCCAGCCCTATCTCGAAAACGAATTGCTCGGCCGTCTGCGCGACACCGCCGAGACCGAGGCAATCACGGTCTTCGCCCGCAACTTGAAGGATCTGCTGCTGGCCGCCCCGGCCGGCCCGAAAGCGGTTATCGGCCTGGACCCGGGCATCCGGACCGGCGTCAAGGTGGCCACCGTGGATCGCACCGGCAAACTGCTGGCGACGGACACGATCTATCCGCACGAGCCGCGTCGTGACTGGGAGGGCTCGATCGCCCGTCTGGCGCGCATGGCACAGGCCACCGGTGCGGAATTGATCAGTATCGGCAATGGCACCGCTTCACGCGAAACGGATAAATTGGCCGCCGACCTGATGGCGCGCCACCCGGAGTTGAAGCTGACGAAAATCGTCGTATCCGAATCCGGCGCGTCGATCTATTCGGCATCGGAGCTGGCGGCGAAGGAATTTCCGGACCTCGACGTGTCGCTGCGCGGCGCAGTGTCGATCGCCCGCCGCCTGCAGGATCCGCTGGCCGAACTGGTCAAGATCGACCCGAAAGCAATCGGCGTCGGCCAATACCAGCACGACGTCAATCAGCGCGAACTGGCGCGCTCGCTCGACGCGGTGGTCGAGGATTGCGTGAATGCGGTGGGCGTGGACGTCAATACCGCTTCGGTCGCGCTACTCGCCCGCGTATCCGGCTTGAACGCGCTGCTGGCGCGCAATATCGTCGATTATCGCGACGCCAACGGCGCCTTTGCTTCACGCGAGGCGTTGCGCAAGGTGCCACGGCTCGGCGACAAGACATTCGAACAGGCGGCCGGATTCCTGCGCGTCAATGCCGGCGCGAATCCGCTGGACCGCTCCGCGGTGCACCCGGAAGCCTATCCCGTGGTCGAGCGGATGCTGGCCAAGATCGGCCGCACCGCCGCGGAGTTGCTCGGCAATCGCGACATCCTGCAGCGCATCACGCCGACCGAGTACGTCGACGACCGCTTCGGCCTGCCGACGATTCGGGACATCCTGAACGAATTGGAAAAACCGGGCCGCGATCCGCGCCCCGAATTCAAGACGGCCTCGTTCAAGGAAGGGATCGAGAAAGTGTCCGACCTCGAACCGGGCATGATTCTCGAAGGCGTCGTAACCAATGTCGCCGCCTTTGGTGCCTTCGTCGATATCGGCGTGCATCAAGACGGCCTGGTGCACGTCTCGGCGCTTTCCACGCGTTTCATCCGCGATCCGCACGAGATCGTCAAGGCAGGCCAGGTCGTGCAGGTCAAGGTGATCGAGGTCGACGTCAAACGGCAACGTATCGCCCTGACGATGCGACTCGACAACGATATCGACGCGATGGCGGGCGGCCAGGGCGGCCGTGATACCGGCGCGGGCGCGGGCAATCAACGACGTGGCGGCAACCCCGGTGGCGCAGGCGCCAATGCCAGCGCCGGCAAGGGTGGGCGCGATCGGCAACGCAGCAACGCCCCGGTCGTCGAAAACGCCATGGCCGCGGCCTTTGCCAGCCTGAAACAACGGAAGTAAGGGAAAAGCGTTGTTAGCCGCATGCCTGGCATGCGGCTAACCGGGAGAAGACGCAGTGCGCGTCAGATCTCGATCTTGGTCCCGAGCTCGACGACCCGATTGGCCGGGATGCTGAAGAAGTCGGTCGGTTTCGCGGCGTTCTGGTGCATCCAGGCAAACACACGCTCACGCCACAAGGACATCCCCGGCAGTTGCGTCGGGACGACCGTCTCGCGCGCCAGGAAGAACGAGGTGTCCATCAGCTCGAAATTCATATCGTGTTCGCGCTCGAGGTACTTCAGCACGCGATCGACATCCGGCGTTTCGTTGAAACCGTACACCGCCTTCACCAGGAACAGGCCACCATCCAACGGCTTGTAGAAGTACCGTTTATCGTCATCGATATACGGCACGTCGCGCGTCAGGAAGGTCATGAAGATCGTGCGTTCGTGCAGGATCTTGTTGTGCTTCAGGTTGTGCAGCAGACTGACGGGGACCAGCGTTTCACTGCCTGTCAGATAAATCGCGGTACCGGACACGCGATGCGGCGGGTGCGCAAGCAGTCCCTTCACAAAGGGCTGCAAGGGAATCCCGTCGGCGGCCGTCCGATCCTTGACGATCTGGCGCCCTTTGGACCAGGTGGTCAGCAAGAAGAACAGCAGCACGCCCACACCGAGCGGCAACCAGCCGCCCTCCTCGATCTTGATCACGTTCGCGCCGAAGAAGGCCAGATCGACGATCATGAACAGCGTGACGATCGGGATGACCAGGCGCTTGCGCCATTTCCAGACGCGCAGCATCACGACCCCGACCAACATCGTCGTGATGACCATCGTCGTCACGACGGCGATACCGTAGGCGGCGGCGAGATTATCCGAGCTGCGGAAACCCAGCACGATACAGACGACGATGAAATACAGCGACCAATTCACCAGCGGAATATAGATCTGACCGATCGCCTTGTCCGACGTGTGCTGGACCTTCATCCGTGGCACATAGCCGAGCTGGATCGCTTGCGAGGTCAGCGAGAATGCGCCCGAAATCACGGCCTGGGAGGCGATCACCGCCGCCACCGTGGCCAGAATCACCAGCGGCATCGTGGCCCAATCGGGCGCCATCAAGAAGAATGGATTGCTGCGCGCATGCGGCGACGCCATCAACAGCGCACCCTGCCCGAAGTAATTCAGAATCAGAGACGGCATGACGATGCCATACCAGCCGATCCGGATTGGCCGTGCACCGAAATGCCCCATGTCCGCATACAGCGCCTCGGCGCCGGTCAGCACCAGAAACACCGATCCCAGCACGACATAGGCCTGCAGCGCGTGCGCCGCGATAAACCGAATTGCATGGACCGGATTGATCGCTTGCAGGATCACCGGTTTATCGACGATGTGATAGACGCCGAGTGCCGCGAGCGAGAGGAACCACAACAGCATCACCGGGCCGAACAGCTTGCCGACTGCCTCGGTCCCGCGCTTCTGCAGGAAGAACAGAACGGTGACGATGACGAGCACGATCGGCACGACGTAGTGTCCGAGATGGGGCGAGGCCACTTCGAGCCCTTCCACCGCCGATAGCACCGACATGGCCGGTGTGATGACGGCATCCCCATAGAACATGCAGGCACCGAAGATCCCGAGCAGGATCAGCATCGTCGCAAAACGGCTGCCTCGGCGCACATTGCGCAGCGACATCACCATCAGCGCCAATGCACCGCCTTCGCCGTTATTGTCCGCGCGCATCACGAACAGCACGTACTTTACCGCCACCACCAGGACGATCGCCCAGAAGAGCAACGACACGACGCCGAGAATGGCGCCGTCGGTGAATTGGATACCGTGCTCTTCGCTAAACGCTTCCTTCATCGCGTACAGCGGGCTGGTACCAATATCGCCGAAGACGATACCGATGGCCGCCGTCACGAGTCCCGGTATGCCCTGTTTTTGCGCGTGCGCTGTATGAGAGTTAGCCAAGTTCAGTCGTCGTTATGCGGGAGATCCGCTCGATCGGCGCCGACTACCCGTTGCCCGTCGCCGTTCGCGCTGTTCGCGATACTCGGGTTGGCCGTGCGAGGCCTAACCGCCGTCACGCCGATCGAATTGTCGACCGCGTCGATGGCCAGTATGGCATCGCTCGCGCGATTCGTGTCGTTCGCCGCAAGGGCACTGTGCGATTCGGCACACTCCGCGCCCTCGCCCTGGCGCTGGCGCCCGCGCTGAATCCAGGCGGCCAGGTTGTGCGGTCGAAGCGTGTCCCATTCCTCGAAAGGCTGGTGAATCCACGGATTCGTCGCCAGATAGCTGACATGGTAATCCGGGCGCGTGACGGAACAGGCTTTGTACCAAAGTACGGCGGAACGGACTTCGGTGATATCGGGAAACCGCTCGGCCAGATGGCCTTGCACGCGTGCCAGCGTGACGCCGGAATCGACGAGGTCGTCGACCAGCAGCACATTGCCGCGCAACGGACCCCGCGTCATCGTGATGTATTGCGAAATATCGAGTTGGCCCTGGACCGTACCCGCCGCCTCGCGGTAGGAACTGGTCGACAGGATCGCCAGCGGCAAATCGTAGATGCGCGACAATTGGTCGCCAACACGCAAGCCGCCGCGTGCCAGGCACAGGATGAAGTCGAAACGCCAGGCCGACTCATGAATCTGGAGCGCCAGACGTTCTACGAGACGATGATAATCGTCCCAGCTTATCCAGAGATGTTGATCGTCGCTTTTGGGGAGGCTCACTGCATTACGCTCAAAAAGACACGTTTCGGGGACAGACAGCCGTACACCGTGCCGCAACGCGTATTCGCGCATGACGCACAGAGCACGTCATACGCGAATACGCGCGCACGGGACCGATGCCCGTCAATCCAACTTACACCTTGAACGGGTGTTCCAGCAGGATCGTCTCATCGCGATCCGGACCCGTCGACACCATATGGATCGGCGTCCCGGCCAGTTCCTGCACGCGCGTCAAGTAGTCCTGCGCCTGCTTCGGGAGCTTGTCCCACTGCGTGATGCCGATCGTGCTCGACTTCCAGCCCGGGAAGGTCTCATAGACCGGTGCGCAGGCTTTCACCGCCGCCGCGCCCGTGGGCAGCAGATCGACGGCTTGACCGTCCACCGTATAACCGGTGCACAGCTTGACCTCTTCCAAACCGTCCAGCACGTCCAGCTTCGTGATGCACAGACCCGAGATGCCGTTGATCTGGATCGAGCGCTTCAGCGCGGCCACGTCCATCCAGCCGGTCCGACGCGGACGGCCGGTCACCGAGCCGAATTCCTTGCCGATCTTCGCCAGGTCGATACCGACCGGGTCCTGCGCGTCCGGATTGTCGGCGTCGTACAGCTCGCTCGGGAACGGTCCGCTACCCACGCGCGTGCAGTACGCCTTCGTGATGCCGAGCACGTAGTGCAGGCGGTGCGGACCGACGCCGGCACCTGCCGCGGCAGCGCCGGCGACGCAGTTGCTACTGGTCACAAAGGGATAGGTGCCGTGATCGACGTCGAGCAAGGTGCCTTGCGCGCCCTCGAACAGCAGGCTGCCGCCGCCGGCGTTGACCGCCGCCAGCTTTGCCGAGACGTCGGCGCACATCGGCGCCAGGTCTTTCGCGAAGCCCAGCATCTTGGCCAGCGTCTCATCGAAATCGACCGCTTCCACGCCCAGGTACTGGGTCAGCTGGAAGTTGTGATAATCGAGGATTTCCTTCAGACGTTCAGCGAAACGGGCCGGATCGAACAGATCTTGCACGCGCAGACCGCGACGCGCGACCTTGTCTTCATACGCAGGGCCGATACCGCGACCGGTCGTACCGATCTTGTCGTTACCGCGCTTCTTCTCGCGCGCCTGGTCGATCGCGACATGCGACGGCAGCAGCAAGGTACAGGCGTGGGAAATGAACAGGCGATCGCGCACGTGCAGACCGGCCGCTTCCAACTCACCGATTTCCTTGAACAGCGCCTCAGGGGACAACACCACGCCGTTACCGATATAGCAAGCCGTCCCATCGCGCATGATGCCCGACGGGATCAATCGCAAAATGGTCTTCTTGCCGCCGATGATCAGCGTATGACCTGCGTTATGACCGCCTTGGAAGCGGACGACGCCTTGCGCGTGATCGGTCAGCCAATCGACGATCTTGCCCTTGCCTTCGTCACCCCACTGCGTGCCGACGACGACGACATTTCGTCCCTGGTTCGATGCAATACCGGACATGTTGAGTTCGAGCCTGGTTAAAAACGTATTCTACCCGCGTTGCATAGCGAGTTCGTGAAATTAGCGTGTTTGGCGTGACACCAACACCCATTGGCCGTCTTGCGCGACGAGCTCGCGCTCGCAGGCAAATTCGTCCAGATCGTGCGCATGGCCTGGCAGTGACTGGATCACCACCTCGCCCGCGTCGCGCAATGCGGCGATCGCGGCGCGCAACCCTGCATCCTGCGTCCACGGCGCATAAATCGCCGACGAACGCGCGTCAACGGCGGAGATGCGCGCCAATTCGCGCAGATCCATCGAAAATCCAATCGCCGGACGATCGCGACCGAACAGGCGCCCGATTCGATCATACCGCCCACCGCGCGCGATCGCGTTCGGCACGCCGTCGACATACGCCGAGAAGATCACGCCGGTGTGGTACTGATAAGTACCGCCGAGATCGGCAAGATCGAACTGCACGCTGCTGACGCCCGTGGGACGATCCGCCGCGTGCGCGCTTGTTGGAGCAGACCCCGCCGCAACCGTTCCGGACTGCAGTGCCGCAGCAGCCGCATCGGCCAATTGCGTCAGATCGTCCAGCGCTCGCACGATTTCCGGCAGTGCCGGCAGCAAGGCGCGCGCGCGATCGAGTACTTCGCGACCACCGTACAAGGCCGGCAAGGCCCGCAAGGCGTCCCGAATCGGGGCGTCCAGCGTCTGCGTCAATGCCTGCAGTGCCGGCACATCCTTCGATGCGAGCGCGCCGGAGATCGCGTACGCCTGCGCTGCGGCCTGCGACGACGAAGCCAGCAACGACGTGGCGATGGCCGCATGTCCGAGATCGAGACGCACGCCGCCAAGACCGACGCGCCCGGCGCAATCGATCAGAAGCTGCTGGATCTCGATATCGGCTTCGATTCCCGCATGACCATATAATTCCGCGCCGATCTGATAAGGCTCGCGTGTCGCGTGCAAGCCACGCGGACGGGTCTCCAGCGTGGGACCGGCATAGCACAGGCGCGTCACACCAGCGCGATTCAGCAAATGGGCGTCGATGCGCGAGACCTGCGGCGTGATGTCGGCGCGCACGCCCATCGTGCGACCCGACAACTGGTCGACCAACTTGAACGTGCGCAGCGCCAGATCGTCGCCGGCGCCGGCCAGCAGCGACTCCAGATACTCCAGGAGCGGCGGCATCACCATTTCATAGCCGTAGGCGCGGAACCGATCGAGCAGCAGCCGGCGGAGGTTTTCGCTTTTACGCGCTTCCGACGGCAGGACGTCGGCAATGCTTTCGGGCAGGAGCCAAATCGACACGGTCGATATCCTCTCAATCCAATGCCAGATGTGGCGATAAACAAAAAGACGGCAAAAGTCGACGCAATGGCACGTCCATGCCGTTGCGTCGACAAACAGGTCGCAATTCTACGCAAAAGTGGGCGGAAGAGTAACCGCCCACGTAAAAAGGCGCCCCCAAATCACGTCGGGGCGCCTCGAATCAGTCAGAAAACAGCCGCTCAGCGCGCGCGGGCGCGCGCTGCCGGCGCCGCACTGGGCGCCACCTGGCCGCCGCCGTCGGGCGAGCGCAGGTATTGGAAGAACGGGCTGTTCGGATCGGCGACGATCACGTCCTGCTTGCTGCGGAAGGTCGTGCGGTAGGCTTCCAGGCTCTTATAGAAGGCATAGAAAGCCGGATCCTTCCCAAAAGACTGCGCATAAATCGCCGACGCCTGTGCATCGGCATCGCCCATGATCGCCTGCGTTTTCTCGTAGGCATCGGACAGCGCGACTTCGCGTTGCCGATCCGCATCGGCACGGATCTGTTCCGCTTCGGCAGCGCCGGTCGAGCGCAACGTATTCGCGACCTGCTTGCGTTCGGCTTCCATCCGGCGATAGACCGAATCGCTAATAGCCGCCAACAGATCCACGCGCTTCAGACGCACGTCGAGAACCTGAATACCAATGCTGCTGGCCTCGCGCTCGACTTTGGTCCGAACCGCCTGCATGACGACTTCACGCTCGTTCGATACGACCTCGGTCACCGTGCGCTTTGCAAACTCTTCGTTCAACGCCGCGCGGATGATCGCCTTCAGGCGGTCTTCCGCCGCGCCGCTGTCGCTCTTGAACGAGATGTAGTACTTCAGCGGGTCCGAGACGCGATACTTGACGAACAAGTCGACCAACAGGTTCTTCTTCTCCGACGTGATGTAACGGTCCGGCTCGGCGTTATCGATCGTCTGGATGCGCTTGTCGATCGTCACCACATGCTGGAACGGCGGCGGCAACTTGAAATACAGACCCGGCTCGGAAATCTCGCGCTTGACGGCACCCAAGGCAAAGACGATCGCATAGCGGCGCTGATCGACGACAAACATCATCGACGAAGCCAGCGACAACACCACGGCCAACGCGACAATCGCGGTAATGATTCGATTCATGGTTGGCGTTCCTTATTGACCAGGCACGCCTGGGACATCCTGCAGCGATTCACTGCGGTCCCGGCTGCGGAAAATCGTACGGGAACGCAACGGGTCGCTGCCATCCCCCTGACGCGACGCCATCGAGGACATCGCCGATGCGCCTGACACCCCACCGGACATGCCGTTCGGCATCCCACTCCCCAAGCTCACCGGCGCGCCGTCGAGCGATGAGGCATCGCCGGACACACCATCCTGCGCACTGCCATCACCGTTGCCGGACGCGCCATTGCGGCCCTGCGACCGGTTCGCCCCGGCATCATTGGCGTTACCCCCGCTATTCAGCAACTTGTCGAGCGGCAGATAGAGCAAATTGTTATTGCTGCGGCTGTCGATCAGCACTTTCGACGAGCGACCATAAATCTGCTGCATCGTATCCAGATACATCCGTTCGCGGGTCACCGCCGGGGCCTTCGCGTACTGCGCCTGGATCGCATCGAAACGCTGTGCATCCCCCGTCGCTTGCGCAACGACCTTGGCCTTATAGCCTTCGGCTTCCTCGATCATCCGCGCGGCCGTGCCGCGGGCACGGGGAATCACGTTATTCGCGTAGGCCTGCGCTTCGTTCTTCTGCCGCTCGCGATCTTGACCGGCTTTGACGGCATCGTCGAAGGCCGCTTGAACCTGTTGCGGCGGCTGCACGTTCTGCATCGTCACACTGGTCACCAGGATGCCGTCGCGATATGAGTCGAGAATCTTCTGGATCGCCTGCGTCAGTTCCAGCGCGACCTGTTCGCGCCCTTCATACAAGACGAAATCCATCTTGCTCTTGCCGACGATCTCGCGCACCGCCGTCTCGGCAGCCTGCGCGACATTCGCTTCCGCGTCGGCATTATTGAACAGGAAATCAGCCGCGTCCTTGATCCGATACTGGACCGCGAAACGCACGTCGATGATGTTCTCGTCGGCCGTCAGCATCGACGAATCCTTCGAATTGGTCTGCGCGATCGTTCCGCTGCGACCGATATCGATCGAACGGACCTGCCACATATTGACGGTCTCATTCGATTCGAACGGCCATGGCATCCGCCACTGTACGCCCGCGGGGACCGTGCGGACATATTTGCCGAAACGCAGCACGACGCCCGCCTGGCCTTCCTGCACGACATAGACGCCGCTTCCCAACCAGATCAGGATGACCGCGCATAGGATGGCGATGACGCCGATCGAACCGGTACGGCCGGCGCTGGGAAAGCGCGGGCCGCCGCGCGGCGGCCGATTGTCGTTGCCGCCGTTATTATTGCCGCCGCCGGATCCGAACAAGCGTTGAATCCGTGCATTGAACTCGCGCCACAACTCGTCGAGATCGGGCGGCCCCGCTTGCTTGTCGCCGCCCCCGTTGGGGCGTTTGCGGTCGCCGCGCTGCGGCACGCCCGGAGGCGTTGTCGGCGGCCCTTCACGGCGCCCGTCGTCCGGTCGACCATTGCCGCCTTCGTCCTTGCCGCCCTCGCTCATCGTTCGATGGTCGTCGCTGCCGCGCGTGCCTTGGTTGCCGGCCTCCGGCGTCCCTGGCGTATCGGACGCCGTGGCGTCGCCGTCGCCCGTCGTCTCACGGGATTCGCCCCGTCCCCAGCGCTGATCGTTTAATGAAAAGACAGCGGTCATCCGCTGCCGAGCACTGCTGTAGTTTTGATCATTCACCATGAAGCAGCCGGTTAGTACGCTGTGTAGCACGCTGTAAGGCACGCCGTGAAGCACCCGAGAGTACGCTGTGAGGCTCGCTATGAAGCTCGCTTTGAAGCACGCGGTGAAACCAACGCCATACGTCGACGCCGTGAGGCCACATCAAGAAACGACACGCCAGGGCCAGACCGGACAACGCACCGTCAGGCAGCGCGCCGGGCGACATCCACGCCGCCCACCCCATCGACCGTCACACCGCGTGATCCCCAGATCCGGCATTCGAATCCAAATCCAAATCCGCATCGAAATCGGAATCCGAATCGGCATCCGTCGCGCGATCCGACGCGTGTGCCGGATCCGTGCCGAGGTCGTCCGAACCCGTTTCCGAGTCTGCCTCAGATCGCCGCGCAGCATCGGCAGCCGGGTCCGAAACATCCGCCCTTGCGCCACCCGAGATCGGCTGCGACCAATCCGGCGGACGTCCCGTGTGCCGGAAACGCACGTCTTCCTCGGTTGGCGCAACAGGCGCGTCGAGGTCGCGGGCCACCACGGCTTCCGTGATCGCCATGCGCAGGGCGTCCAAACCACGCCCTGATTTCGCACTCACGAAAACGCGGGAAATATTACCATATTCGTTTCTTTCAAACAGCTTAACATCGTCCAGTTCAGGAACCGCATCAATCTTGTTCCAGACCAACAATTGCGGCACATCGGCCGCGCCGATTTCCCGCAAAACCTTGTTGACCTCATCGATCTGATCGAGCCGCGCCGCATTGGCCGCGTCGACGACGTGGATCAACAAATCCGACTGCGCCGTTTCCTGCAGCGTGGCACGAAACGCCGCGATCAACGTATGCGGCAGATCGCGGATGAAGCCGACGGTATCGCTAAGCACGATCGTCCCGGCATCACCGAGAAACACACGCCGCGACGTCGTGTCCAGTGTCGCGAACAGTTGGTCGGCGGCATAGGTCTGCGCTTTCGTGATCGCATTGAACAGCGTAGACTTACCCGCATTCGTATAGCCGACCAAGGAAACCGAGAAGGTCTGACTTCGTTCCCGGGCGCGTCGCTGCGTTCCGTGCTGCTTGGCGAGCTTCGCCTGGCGACCTCGCAGATACTTGATCCGCTCTCCCAACAGACGACGGTCGGTTTCGAGCTGCGTTTCACCGGGGCCGCGCAAACCGATACCGCCTTTTTGCCGCTCCAAGTGCGTCCACGCCCGCACCAGGCGGGTGGACAGATACTGTAGCTGAGCAAGTTCGACCTGGACCTTGCCTTCGGCGCTTTTCGCCCGTTGCGCAAAGATATCCAGAATCAGGCTGATTCGATCGACCACCCGCGTCTGGATTGCCTGCTCCAGATTCCGTTGCTGTGCCGGTGACAGCGGATGGTTGAAGATAACCAGATCGACTTCATGGTGGGCAACCAGCAGGCGCAATTCCTCAGCCTTGCCGCTACCAACGAAGAATTTGGGATCGGGGCTTGCCCGTTTTCCTGTCACTGTGACGACAGGGTCGGCGCCGGCACTGGTGGCCAGCATTGCCAGCTCTTCCAGGCTGGCCTGGAAATCGGCTTTGCCGAAGTCCAGATTGACGAGTGCAGCGCGTGTCAACTTATCCGTTCTCTCGCGCGGTAGTCACACGACGTATCGGTCGTTCGAACGTTCAACATGTCTCGAGACTGACGTCGTGCGACATACCGCTATCAGGGATTACTCGGCTGAGCCGGGGGTGGCTTGCGGCGTCGGCAGGTTAACCGGACGGGCAGGCACGACCGTGGAAATCGCGTGTTTGTAGACCATCTGCGTGACAGTATTGCGCAGCAGAAGGACATACTGGTCGAACGATTCGACCTGGCCCTGCAACTTGATGCCGTTGACCAGGTAAATCGACACGGGAACGTGCTCCTTGCGCAGGACGTTCAAAAACGGGTCCTGAAGCAGTTGCCCTTTGTTGTTTTGACTCATAGCAGACTCCCTGTTGTTTTCGGGGTTTAAATTCAATGGTGGAGCGGGCGTTAGAAGTTCGACCAGAGGAAGCAGGACGACCCGTCTCCATCACTATATCCGATTTTACCGGGCCTTCCGGCAGCAAGGGCGGGACGAAAGACGGGTTTCATCCTCACCAAAACGTGCCGTTTTCGATGCCAATCCCGGCAAAAATCGAGTATTCCGTTCACAAGACGCGATGTGCCGCGAAGGCCCCGGAAAGGGTGGCATCCGCCTGTCGATACGATCGGAGCGCCACCACCGAGCGGCACGCATCCGGCGTCGAGGAGCCGGCAAACCCGGCCCCTGCACGACACCATGTGGCGGCGTTTAGTCTTTATTCAAGAACGGGTTGTCGGTCGAGCGGAACTCGATGCGCAGCGGCGTGCCCACCAGCTTGAAGGTATCGCGGAAACGACCCTCCAGATAGCGCCGATACGAGTCCGTGATGGCATCGAGTGCATTGCCGTGCACCACGATGATCGGCGGGTTCTGGCCGCCCTGGTGTGCATAACGCAGTTTCGGACGGGTCGCCCCCTTGCGACGGGGCTGCTGGTGCTCGACCGCCTCGATCAATGCGCGTGTCAGCTTCGGTGTCGGCAGCTTGGCCATTGCCGCGGCATACGCTTCATCCACCGCATGCATCATCGCACCGATGCCGGTCTTTTCCGTGGCGGAGATATAGAAATGGCGCGCGAAGCCGAGGAAGCGCAGTTTGCGCTCCAGATCGCCTTTCGCTTTCTCACGAATGTACTCGTCGAGCCCATCCCACTTGTTGACGCCGACGACCAGGGCACGGCCCTGCTCGACGATGAAACCGGCGATATGCGCATCTTGTTCGCTGATTTCCTGACGCGCATCGAGCAGCAGGATCACGACATTCGCATCGGAAACGGCCTGCAGCGTTTTGATGACCGAAAATTTCTCGATGGCCTCGAACACCTTGCCGCGCTTGCGAATCCCGGCCGTATCGATCAGCGTATAGGGTTTGCCCTTGCGCTCGAAATCGATATAGATCGAATCGCGCGTGGTTCCCGGCATATCGAAGGCAATGACGCGCTCTTCGCCCAGCAGCGTGTTCACCAAGGTGGACTTGCCGACGTTCGGACGACCGACGATCGCAATCTTCGTCCCCCGCTCCGCCTGCTCGTCTTCCTCGGTCGCGCGGCCGGCGTAAGCAACATCCAGCGCTTCCTCGATCAGCTCGTTGACACCGTCACCATGCGCCGACGATATCGCACGCGGATCGCCGAGACCGAGTTCGTAGAACTCGGTCGCCACCGCCGAGTAGCGCATGCCCTCGGCCTTGTTGACGACCAGCAGCACCGGACGACCGGTCTTGCGCAAATAGGTCGCGATGGCCGCATCCTGCGGCGCCAGACCCAGACGGCCATCGACGATGAAGACGATGACGTCGGATTCTTCGACCGCCTGCTTGGTCTGACGGGCCATCTGATAAAGGATGCCCTCTTTCGCGACCGGCTCGAAGCCGCCCGTGTCGACGACCAGGTAAGGCCGCGTTCCTTCACGCGTGCCGGCGCGCCCTTCACCATAGTGACGGTCACGGGTCAGGCCCGGTAAATCGGCCACCAACGCGTCGCGCGAACGGGTCAATCGATTGAACAGCGTCGACTTGCCCACATTAGGGCGGCCAACGAGCGTGATTACGGGTTTCATTATCTACTCTCAAAACGCCAACGGCCGTCGCGCCGCCGGAGGGCGGCCAGCGGCCGTTGACACGACGCATCCGGAGGCACCGCATGACGCCCTATGCGCCGTGCGAGCATCGCGGATGCGCTGCTGCTTGTCTGTACTGCGTGTGCTGCGCTTGCTCGCTATGCTGTCGATCGACGATCGAACCGACCGCCTTATTGGGGCTGGAAGGCGTACAGATCGCCGCTGGACGTTTGCACGATCAACGAATCACCGGATACCACGGCCGGTGCCGTGATCGGATCGCCATCGGTCTTCATACGCGCCACAAACTGCCCATTGTCGGTCGACAAAAAGTGCACGAAGCCCTTGTAGTCGCCAACCACCACGGCATGCCCCAACAGCACCGGACGGCTCAAATCACGGGCGCGCAGTTCCTTGTTTTCCCACAACAACCGGCCGGTGTTGGCGTCGAATGCGCTGACGACCGAATAATCGTCGCCGGCCACCACCATTTGCGCATCTTCGGCAACGCCGTTATACGTCGAGAACGGGTGCTGCCAAACCGGCTGGCCATTTTCAACATCGAAGCAGCCGAGACGGCCCTGGAAGCTGCCGGCACAGGCCAGGCGCCCCACCAGTTCCGGCGCACCGGAAACGTCGTTGATACGCTCGACTTCGGTCACGCCTTGCGGGTAGGACACGGCCGATTGCCAGAACGGATCACCGTTATCGATATTCACCGCCGCCATCGAACCGCCCGGGAAACCGGCCAAGATGCCGTTCGCGCCGGCGAAACGCATGCCCAGCGTCGTGCGCAGGTTTAGCGGCACGGCGCGATTGCGGTAGACCCACTTCTGTTCGCCGGTCAGCGCGTCGAACGCGGTGATACGGCCGTCGGCGGTCCGGACCAGCACCAGATTGTGCCCGATCAACGGCGCCGTCAGGATTTCGCCGCCGACGTTGCCGCTCCACAGCCGCTTACCCTCGCCATCCAGCACGATCACATAGCCGTCCTGCGCACCGACGGCCAACAACGAGCCGTCCTCTGCAACGCCGACACCTGCCGTCAGGTCTTCCTTGACCTTCGTATGCCACACACTGCGGCCGCTGGTCGCATCGAATTTGGCGATCGAGCCATTGGCGCCCGCGGCGTAAATAAAGCCGCTACTGATCGCCGGCTGGAACAAAAAGCCCTTCGACTTGCCGACGCTCGCCTTCCAGGCCTGCTTGACCTCCAACGCCGGTTTGAATTGCGTCAGCGGCGTCGGCACGCGACGCGGGTCCTTGGTCGACGAACACGCGGCCAGGATGGCGACAGTCATTGCCATCAGCGTCGTGCGAACGATCGCGGAACCGGCGCGCCGGGTCGTAACAGTCTTCAGGTGCAGCATTATCGATTGGGCTCCGCGAAAAAATCTTATTGTGCCGTGAAGTGGGGGCCGAGCAGCCCTCTGACGGCAATGAATCGTTCAGGCAGCGCCTGCAAACGGTCACCGCTTATTACAAGGACGGCACAAACCGATGCCATCCCTGCTTGCAACGGCAATGTCGGACCATCGCCTCACCCGCAGACGATCGGTTCGACGCGACACCGCGCAAGCGCCCGCCGCGTTCAACCGCCCAGCGCATCCAGCTTCAACTGCACGATCTGGCGCGACGACGCATCGTCGGACGCCAATTGCTTCAACGCATCGCGATACGCCGCACGCGCGTCGTCGCGTTTGCCTGCCGCAGCAAGCAGATCGCCACGCCGGTCCGCGCGCAAGGCAGCAAAGCCATCGCTATCCTTGCCCGACAGCAAAGCCAGACCTGCGTCATAGGCCTTCTGGTCGAGCAGGACGCCGGCCAAACGCACCCGCGCGATCTGTTGATAGCTACTGTCGCTGCCGTGATCGATGACCCATTGCAACTCGGCCTTCGCACCGTCCATGTCCTTCGCACGGTACAGTACCGCCGCCGCGCCCAATGCCGTCATCTGCGCGTACGGCGTACGGCCGAACGACGACGTCATATCGGATGCGATGCGGCGCACACGGACCGCATCACCGGCACCCTGATTTGCCGACGCGGCCTGCTGGAACTGCTCGTACAGCGCAGCTGCTTCGCCCGTCTGGCGCCGCTGCCAGTAATGCCAGCCACTCCAGGCCGCCAAGGCCACCAGGACTGCCAGCAGTACCCAGGTGATCAGGTTGCCCCAGTTCGTCCACCACGCCTTCAAATTATCGAGCGTCTCTTGTTCGTCGTGATAGCTCATCGCCTGCCAATTACGTGCTTATTAAAATAATGTCGAACGTCCATTCGACCTCGCGTTCGGAACCCCCGCAGCACGCTTGCCGGTCATCGCGTCGGATGATCGGCAAGCGCACCCGCGAGGTTAGTCCGCGCTGCGCGTGATTCGTTCAATCAGATGTTCGGCCAACGCATCGAACGCCACCGTCTGCTGTGCCTGCTCGTCGCCCGCCGCAGCGCGCAACGCCTTCACACTGACGGTTTCGTTCGCCACTTCGTCTTCACCGAAAATGACGGCATACGCCGCGCCGCTCGCATCGGCGCGCTTCATCTGCGACTTGAAACTGCTGCTGGCGCCGTCGGGACTGCAATGCAGCACGACATCGAAACCCGCATCACGCAGCCGTTCGGCGGCGATAAAGGCCTTGATACGCGCCGCGTCGCCTTGGTGCAGCACATACGCGTCGCACGCCGTCGGCTCCGGACCGAGGTCCGACGCCTTCAACAATTCCAGAATCCGCTCGACGCCCATCGCCCAGCCGCAGCTCGGCGCCGGCTTGCCGCCCAGTTGCTCGACCAGCGGGTCATAGCGCCCGCCGCCCGCCACCGTGCCTTGCGAGCCCAACTGGTCGGTGATCCATTCGAACACCGTCAGATTGTAATAGTCGAGACCCCGCACCAGACGCGGATTGATCTTGAATGGGATATTGTTTTCCAGCAGCAGCCGCTGCACGCCCTCGAAATGCTTCAGCGACGCTTCGCCGAGATAGTCGATCAGCTTGGGCGCCGCATCGACGATCGCCTGCATCGCCGGATTCTTCGTATCGAGCACGCGAAGCGGGTTCGAATACAGACGGCGCTTGCCGTCTTCATCGAGCTGGTCTTGATGCTTTTCGAGATAGGCGATCAGATCCGCGCGATGACGCGCACGCTCGTCCGCCTGTCCCAACGAATTCAATTCGAGTCGAATACCGGTCAGCCCGAGGTCATCCCACAGGCGCTGACACATCATGATGATCTCGGCATCGGCATCCGGACCGGCAAAGCCGAGTGCTTCCACGCCCACCTGATGGAACTGCCGATAACGGCCACGCTGCGGACGTTCATGACGGAACATCGGACCGATGTACCACAGCCGCTTCGGGCCGTCGTACAAGAGATTATGTTCGATCGAGGCACGCACCACCGCCGCGGTATTTTCCGGACGCAACGTCAGCTTTTCACCGTTCAACGCGTCGGTGAAGCTATACATCTCCTTCTCGACGATATCGGTCACTTCGCCGATACCGCGCGTGAACAGCTGCGTGTGCTCGACGATCGGCGTACGAATATTCTGATATCCATACGATTTCAGCATCGACTGCACCGTCGATTCGAAAAATGCCCATAACGGCGCATCCGCCGGCAAGAGGTCATTCATCCCCTTGACGCCGGTCAACTTGTCCAACTTATTCTTCTGCTCTGCCATATCTTATTCTGTTCAGACGGTTGCGTCGGTCGCGGCGGCCTTGGCGGCGGCATTCGCACCGTCAGCGTTAGCGCCATATTTCCGCGCTACGTATTCATCGACGATGATCTGGAACTCTTCGGCAATCCGATCCCCACGCAGCGTCTTGACCTTTTCGCCATCGATGAAGACCGGTGCGGCGGGCGATTCCCCCGAACCCGGCAAGCTGATGCCGATGTTCGCGTGCTTCGATTCGCCCGGACCATTGACGATACAGCCCATCACCGCGACCTGCATCTTCTCGACGCCCGGATAGGCCTCGCGCCAATTCGGCATTTGCACCCGCAGATAGGTCTGGATCTTCGACGCCAGCTCCTGGAACACGGTACTGGTCGTGCGTCCGCAACCCGGGCAAGCGATCACCATCGGCGTGAACGACCGCAGACCCATCGTCTGCAGGATTTCCTGGGCAACGACGACTTCGCCGGTCCGCGCGCCGCCCGGCTCCGGCGTCAAGGACACGCGAATCGTGTCGCCGATACCTTGCTGCAACAGCACCGCGAGCGCCGCCGACGAGGCGACGATCCCCTTCGAACCCATGCCGGCCTCGGTCAGACCGAGGTGCAGCGCGTAGTCGCAACGCCGCGCCAGCTCGCTGTAGACGGCGATCAGATCCTGCACATCGCTGACCTTGCAGGACAGGATGATGCGGTCACGACCTAGACCGACATCCTCGGCGCCTTGCGCCGAACTCAGGGCCGAAGCGATCATCGCCTCGTACATCACCTTCTTCGCATCCCACGGTTCGGCTCGCCGACCGTTTTCGTCCATCATCCGCGCCAGCAGATCCTGGTCGAGACTCCCCCAGTTGACACCGATCCGAACCGGCTTGTCGTACTTGCAAGCCACTTCGATCATCTGCGCGAACTGGGTGTCGCGCTTGGCGCCATGTCCGACGTTACCGGGATTGATGCGGTATTTGGACAGCGCTTCCGCGCAATCCGGATATTTCGTCAACAGCAGATGGCCGTTGTAATGGAAATCGCCGACCAACGGCACGTCGATGCCCATTTTGTCGAGCTGCTCGCGGACATACGGTACAGCCTGCGCGGCTTCCGGCGTATTGACGGTGATGCGGACCAGTTCGGACCCGGCTTGGGCCAGTTCCTTGACCTGGATCGCCGTGCCGATGGCATCGACGGTGTCCGTATTCGTCATCGATTGCACGCGCACCGGCGCCGCACCACCGATCGTGACCAGGCGACCGGCCCAACGAACGTCAACCGCTACCGATTGACGGCGCGGCGCCGGGCCAGCGAACTCTCTTTGTTGATCGATCTGCATGTCTATAGGACCTTCGTCCGAAAATGTCATCGCGCACCCGACCGCGGGAGCCTCGCGTCACCGGCCCCATACATCGGATGCAGCTTATCTTGTACGCCGCCATTCACCGCCGGCGACGGCAAGCGAGGGCAGCAACTGCGCGACACCCGCGCGGCGGCGCATCTGCGCCGCGGAGTGCATTATCGCAGCGTCAGCCGCGCAACGTTATGCCCTGCTTTCGCGTAAGGGGACAGGTCCACCGTCTGACCGTCCTGCGTTATCGCGCTGATCCCGCCAATATTGCCGATCACCAGACGGAAAGGACGGACACCGGCCGTCTGTTGCGTCTGCCCGGCACGCACAATGCCCGAAAACACCGTGTGACCGTCCGCCTGCGACACACTGACCCAGCTGTCATGCGACGCGCTCAAGGTCAACGGCACCGCCCCTGCGGGCAGCGGCGCGGTCGTGGCCGATGCCGTCTTGCCGACCGCCGCCGGTGCGGTAGCGCTCGGTGCCGACACGGCGGCCAGCGTCGCCGCCGCGGCAGAGCCGGTCTCGGACGCTGCCGCAGCCAATGCATTCGACGGCGCAGCCAAAGCGGAGGTGACGTTCGCCGTCGCGCCGGCTCCGGTGGCCCCGTTATCCGATCCGGAAGACGCATCGCCCGACGTCGCGCCACTCACCGGCGGCAGCGACGACACGACCGCACCGGATGCCTGCGCCACACCGCCGACATCCGGCTGGCTCGCGGCATTCGGATTGGCCATCGCCAGATCCGACTTGGCATCGCCACGGACCTTCTGCAACCAGCCATTCGGCTCGTTGCCGGCGCGCCAGACAACCAGCAACACCAACACGACGAATGCCGCGAGGCCGCCCCAGATCCAGGAGCGGCGATCGGAGCGGCGCGTGCTCCAGCTCAGCGGCACATTGGCCCGGCGCATGCTGGGTGGCCGCGCCGACGATTGCGGCAGCGACGATAAATCGCTGGTCGGCGTCTGCACGCCGCGCAACGCGTCCGCCAGCGGGCCCGGGTCGATACCCAGCACCTTGGCATAGCTTCGGGTCAAACCCACGGAAAACGCCGCATCATGGAGCGCGCCCAGATTGCCGCGCTCCAGCGCTTCGACCTTGGACGCCGCCACCTTCAATCGGGATGCCATTTCGTCGATGGATCGACCCTTGGCGACGCGGGCAGCGGCGAGTCGCTCGCCAACGGCTGCAGCGGCATTCGCCGCCGCGCTACCGTTTGCTGTGCTCGCGGGTGCCGCATCGCGGGCGCCAACGGCGCCGGTGCTTGGCACGATGCCATCGTCTCTGTTCATATCCATCCGCAAATCCTGCATCCAAGAGTTCCGAATCCCTGCTGCCGTCCACTTGAAACGCGGCCAAGCCATCGCTTCACCCGTCGCGCGCTTCCTGCCGCCCTACAGCCGCCTCACTGCTGGATCACCGCCACGCCCTCGCCCGGACCTCGCTACGCAGCGGCAACCCTGCGAACCGCATCATACCGGATGCGCAGGCATCGTCGGTAACGACGCTGCGCCGACGGCCTGAATCGGCACGATGCGGCCCATGCGCTGCGCCAGGCGCGTACGGTCCTGCACCTCGCCCGCCAACTGCCCGCAGGCGGCATCGATATCGTCGCCACGCGTCTTGCGCACCGTGGTGATCACACCCGCCTCGATCAGAATGTCGGCAAACCGCTTGATACGCTCGTTACGCGAGCGCTTCAAACCCGAATCCGGGAACGGATTGAACGGGATAAGATTGAATTTGCACGGCACGTCGCGCGTCAAGGCAATCAGTTCCCGCGCATGCATCGGCGAGTCGTTGACGTTATCGAGCATGCAATATTCGAAGGTGATGAATTCCCGCGGCGCGACCTTCAGGTAGCGCTGGCATGCAGCCATCAGCTCACGCAGCGGATGCTTGCGATTCAGCGGAATCAGGTCGTCCCGCAGCGCATCGTTCGGCGCATGCAAGGACACGGCCAATGCCACCGGCAATTCGGCGGCCAGCCGGTCGATCATCGGCACCACGCCCGACGTGGATAACGTCACCCGTCGGCGCGACAAGCCATAGGCATTGTCGTCGAGCATCAGACGCATGGCGGTGACCACCGGCTCGAAATTCAGCAGCGGCTCACCCATGCCCATCATGACGACATTCGTCACCGCGCGCGCATCGGCCGGCTCGTCCGGCAGCGCCAGACCCTGCGCGGCGGCCTCGGCACGTGCCTGCGCCCGTGCATGCCGGACGGCGAATTCGGCCATCCAGAGCTGCCCGATAATCTCGCCGGCACTCAGATTGCGATTGAAACCCTGCTTCCCGGTCGAGCAGAAACGGCAGTTGACCGCACAGCCCGCCTGCGAGGAAATGCACAGCGTGCCGCGCGACGTCTCGGGAATGTACACGGTTTCGACCGCATTGCCCGCGCCGACGTCGAGCAGCCATTTGCGCGTGCCGTCGACCGAAATGTGGTCCTTCATCACGGAAGGTACCGCGATCGTCGCGCGCGAAGCCAATTTGGCGCGCAGCGACTTCGCGAGATCGGTCATTCTTTCGAAATCCGATTCACCGCCCTGGTGGATCCAGCGCTGCAGCTGCTTCGCGCGAAACGCTTTTTCACCGAGCGAATCGCAGTAGGCAACCAAGCCTGCCGCGTCGAAATCGAGGAGATTCACTGGCGCTTGCGCGCCGCGTTGTTCAGTCATTGAGGACACCTGCACGGGGAACGATGCATCCCGCATCGATACGCGCGCGGAACGCTTACGTGTTGCTGGCGACAGGCATCGTGCCGTCGCGAAAAAGGTGCTGCCGGAAGTCGCGCTGCCGATACGGCGCATCGACGATCCGTTCAAGCCGGAAAAAACACACAAACCGCAGCCGCGGCAAACCACCCCATTCCCCTAGATCAATCGAAAGCGGGATGTCAAAAAAACGTACGGCGCAGAGTCACCCCTGCGCCCATGCCACTTGCCGCATGCCCACAAGCTCGCGCCCCGGTCACACGGCGCGCCGCACGGGCCTCGGGAGCAAGATGCACTCCGCTCCGCCCGGCGACGCCCGATCCATCAACGCGAGTAGATGTTGATTGCCGGGAAGAAGAATGCGATTTCGTTAGCCGCCGTTTCAGCAGCGTCCGAACCGTGCACGGCGTTCGCATCGATGCTGTCGGCGAAGTCGGCGCGGATCGTGCCTGCTTCCGCCTTCTTCGGATCCGTCGCGCCCATCAGGTCACGATGCTTCAGGATGGCGTTTTCGCCTTCCAGCACTTGGATCACAACCGGACCCGAGATCATGAACTTGACCAGGTCGCCGAAGAACGGACGTGCGCTGTGCACGGCGTAGAACTTTTCCGCATCCGCTTGCGACAATTGCGCCAGGCGCGATGCAACGATCTTCAGACCGGCATTTTCGAAGCGGCTGTAGATCTGTCCGATCACATTCTTCGCCACCGCGTCCGGCTTGATAATGGACAGAGTACGCTCGATAGCCATGAAAACTCCACGAAATGAATAGGTTAGGTACAAAAATGAATCGCGTAGTATAGCATGAGCAAGTATGAAAAAGCGACTTTTGCGCGAATCCTTTCAATGCTGTAATATTTGGTAGAAATGTTGACCTCCCGACTATGCACGCACAAGGATTCGTGATGTTAGGATGGCGGTGAATAGCCCCCTGTACGCGCGTATTCCACGCCGGCTCGGGTTTGCACGTTATGCCGGGGTGTGCACTGCATCCGGCGCAAGGAGAAGGGAATGAGCGATTTCCGAAATTACGATTTCGGTCGCGGCGGCTCGGTTAGCACCGTCGCCGTCCGTAACCGTGTGCTGCGCAATGTTTACTGGCTGCTGGCGCTGTCGATGATCCCGACCGTGTTCGGCGCCTGGCTGGGCCTGGTCACCGGCTTCACGGCGTTCTCGGCCGCCAGCCCGGGCGTGACGCTGATCCTGTTCTTTGCTGTCGCCTTCGGCCTGATGTATCTGATCGAGCGCAATAAGGACAGCGGCGTCGGTGTCGCGCTGCTGCTGGTCTTCACGCTGTTCATGGGCGTGATGCTGTCACGGATCATCGGCATGGTGCTCGGGCTCGCCAACGGCGCGTCCTTGATCATGTTGGCCTTTGGCGGCACCGGCGTCGTGTTCGCCGCCATGGCGACGATCGCGACGGTGTCGAAGCGCGACTTCAGCAAGATGGCAAGTTGGCTGATGATGGGCGTATTCGTCATCATCATCGCGTCGCTGGCCAATATCTGGCTGCAGTTGCCGGCGCTGGTATTGACGGTGTCGGTGTTAGCGCTTGTGATCTTCTCGGCCTTCCTGCTGGTGGATGTGCAACGCGTGGTGAACGGCGGCGAGACGAACTATGTCACGGCAACGCTGGCGATCTATCTGGATCTCTACAATATCTTCACGAGCTTGCTGAGCATCCTCAGCATTTTCGGCGGCGGTAGCAATCGGAACTGATCGTGCAACCGGGTTCGCCCGGTTGCCGCAATTGCGGACCCGACAGCGTAGTCGCGCAAGCATAAACGCGCGAACAGATCAAAGCCCGGTACCCGCTACACGATAAAAAGGCCGACTCGTCCTACGAGTCGGCCTTTTTTATTGCCCCAGGCACGCTGTCGGGTTGCGACTTACGACGGGTCGCGCTCGAATACCGCGATCGATTCGACGTGCGACGTGTGCGGGAACATATTGACGACCCCCGCCCCACGCAGTCGATAGCCCGCCTCATGCACCAGCAAGCCCGCATCGCGCGCCAGCGTGGCCGGATTGCAGGACACGTAGACGATGCGTGACGGCAGCAGATGGGTTTCGCCGGCAGCCGCCAGGTCGGCCAGCGTGCGCGCCACGGCCAGGGCGCCTTCGCGCGGCGGATCGATCAAGGCCTTGTCGAAGGCGCCTAAAGCGCGCCAATCGTCGGGCGTGATTTCGAACAGATTGCGGCAGGCAAACGTCGTGTGTGCATCGACGCCGTTCAGCCGTGCGTTATCGAGCGCCCGCGCCGTCAGCACGTCGCTACCTTCAATGCCATGGACCTCGCGCGCCAGCCGGGCCAAGGGCAGTGTGAAGTTGCCGAGGCCACAGAACAGATCGATCACCCGGTCCGTCGGCGCGGGCGCCAGCAGACGGAGCGCCCGGGACACCAACACGCGATTGATCGCATGATTGACCTGCGTGAAATCGGTCGGTCGGAACGGCATCCGAATATTGAACTCCGGCAACACGTAGTCGAGACCGGTCGCATCGATATCGCTGGCCGGATAGAACGGCACGACGGTGTCGGGACCCTTCGGCTGCAGCCAGAACTGAACGCCATGCTCGTCGGCAAATGCCCGCACGGCGGCTTCGTCGTCGGCCGTCATCGGCTCAAGCACCCGCAGCACGAGCGCGATGACCGTTGCGCCCATCGCCAATTCGATCTGCGGCATTCTGTCGCGAATCGACAGCGAGCCGACCAGATGACGCAGCGGCACCAACATCGCCGAGATCACCGGCGGCAAGACCTCGCAGTGGGTCATGTCGGCGACATAGCTGCTCTTGCGCTCATGAAATCCGACCAGCACGCCGCCCTTCTTCTCGACATTGCGCACCGTCAAGCGCGCGCGATAGCGATAGCCCCAGCCCGGGCCGTGAATCGGCCGCATGACCGTTTCCGGCTTCAGCTTCGACAGATGCTGGAGATTGTCCTCCAACACACGCTGCTTGACCGCCACTTGCGCGCGCAGATCCAGATGTTGCATCGAACACCCGCCGCAAATGCCGAAATAAGTGCATTGCGGCGTCGTACGCAGCACGCTCGGACGCAGCACCTTCGTCAGCGTGGCTTGCTCGAAAGACGGCTTTTTCCGATAACTCGAATAAATCACGCGCTCGCCAGGCAAGGCGCCCTCGACGAACACGACCTTGCCGGGCGTCCCGTCTTCCTCGACCAGACGGCCGACGCCGCGCGCCTCCATATCGAGCGAGTCGATGTCGATGATCGTGTCCAGCGCGCCGGGAATACGCGATGCATCCGTTTGCATATTCCGTTCGCGACGGTTACGACGCGACTTCACCGGCTTGACCGAAGGCGCATGCGCGGCACTGACCGGCGAGACCTGGGCGGCGACGGCCGACGGCGGTTCGCTACGTGCCCCGGCATGGTGCGCCGCGGACGCGGGGACGGCGGCGGGCGTTTTCGGCAAGTCGGAGTGGGATTCGGACACGGCAATTCTCGCTTGCACGCGCAGCACCACGGCGCGACGGTTCCAACGACGGAAGCGCGCCAAACGCGGCGATGCACGGCAGTGTGGGGAAAAGGCGAGATTGTAAGCGAATGCGGGACGCAGGGGCAGCCTCTGTGCCACAAACACCACCGCGTCCGCCTGCGTCGGGACGCAAACCGTCTCAGGCAAAGCCCGCCAGATATTCTGCCCAATGCGCTTCCGGGCGTTCGGCCAGCGCCTGCTTCACCAGTTGGATCTCGTCCTGGTACTCGAGCGTCGACAACTCACCGCGCATCAACTGGAAGCGGCAATACATCAGATAGGTATTGACCACGTCGGTTTCGCAGTAATGGCGGATAGCCTCGATCTGCCCTGCGCGATACGCCGGCCAGACCTGCGACCCATCCATCCCCATCTTGCCGGGAAAGCCGCAAAGCTTGGCCAATGCGTCCAAAGGCGCGCTCGCGCGGGGCTGATAGGCAGCTAGCACATCCATCAGATCAGTATGCCGAAAGTGGTAGCGACTGATGTAGTTGTTCCACTTCGCATCGCGATCGATGCCCCCCATGTCCCAATAACGCTGCGCGGTGATGCCATGAATCAGCGCTCGATAGTGCAGGACCGGCAGATCGAAACCGCTCCCGTTCCACGACACGAGAACCGGACCATACCGCTCGATCATGTCGAAAAACGCCGCGATCAGCACGGGCTCGGGATCGTCCGGCTGACCGAGCGAGCGCACTACAAAGCCTTTGCTGCCGCGCAGCACGCAGGAAATGGCCACGATCCGCTGCAGATGATGCGGCAGAAAGTCCGATCCCGTCTTACCCCGACGGGCGTCGAAGGCGCGCTGGGCCACTGCATCGTCGTCCAGCGTCGCGAGCGGTGCCGCGAATGCGGCCGCATCCCCATCGGTGTCGGTGTCAGTTTCGCTGTCGAACAGCGCGGGCGCATCGTCCCCGTCAGTCCCCTTCGTCGGCGCGGGGCGACTGGCCGCAAGCGCCGCGGCACCGGCGGGACCGCTCTCACCCAGGGCCCGCAAACCGGCCACATCGGGGACCGTCTCGATATCGAATACTAAAATGGCATTCACAACACAGAATCCTTGCCCACGCCGTTCGACGCGAGATAGCGCTTCAGCCGCACCAGCGCCTCTTGCTGAATCTGACGCACGCGCTCCCGCGTGAGATGCAGTTCTTCAGCCAATTGCTCCAATGTTGCCGGTTCGAGATTATTCAGGCCGAAACGGCGTTCCACCACGAGCCGATGCTTATCGGATAAACGCGAAAGCCAGGTCCGCGTCAACACCTCGACCTCCCGATTCTGCACCTCCGTCTCAGGCGCATGCGCCTGATCGTCGGACAGCAGATCGAGCAGACTGCTGCCCGGGTCCAGATCCAGCGGCGCATCGAGCGACGCCGTGTGTTCGTTCAAAGCGAGGATGTCGGCGATTTCGTCAGCGCTCTTGCCGGTCAGGTGCGCGATATCGTCGACGCTGGCCTCGCGCCGCTCGCCGGGGAATTCGGCCCAGGCACTGCGCTCCAGATGCCGCTTCGCACGCAGCACCTGGTTCAATTCGCGGATGACATGGACCGGCAGGCGCACCGTGCGCGCCTGATTCATGATCGCGCGTTCGATGCTTTGCCGAATCCACCAGGTGGCATAGGTGGAAAAGCGAAAGCCCCGCTCGGGATCGAATTTCTCGATCGCATGCATCAAGCCGAGGTTGCCTTCGGCAATCACGTCGAGCAGGGGCAGGCCGCGATTGGAATAGGCCTTCGCAATGCTGACCACCAGGCGAAGATTGTGTTCGATCATCACCTGCCGCGCCTCGAACGTCCCCTCTTTCGCGCGGCGCGAGAAATGCTGTTCCTGCTCGACAGTCAATAGCGGCTTCAGGCTGATCCGATTCAAATAGTGCTGGATCGTATCGGCTGTCAGCTCGGCCTGAAGCAAATTTCGGAATTCGGCGGGATCGCTCTCGGTCGAACCGCTAGCGGAAGCGGCTTGCGTCCCGCCACGGTGCGATCCATCGGCGTCGTCGCCAACGTCAGCGTCTGACGTGTCGCTCAATTCGCCGCCGTCTGCCCCCGTCAAGGCATCGGATGCATCGGACAAATCTGCGTCGTCCGCCTCATCATCGTAGTGAACGGCGCGGCGGCCACGAGAGGTGCTGCTCTCCGCGGCCTGCGGCGTTGCCACCGGGGCCGTTGCGATGCCCGACGGTGTGGATGCCGTAGTCTGCCCCGGCCGAAGTGCGTCGTCCGGTGGACCGTCACGCGACAGCGTCCGTCCCGGGCGCTTGCCCTCGGACGCCGCGCCCTCCTCGACAACCCGACGCTTCGACTTCGGCATAACGCTCCCTTTATCGAGGAGGCAGATACGTCAGTGGATCCACCGGAGTGGAATCTTTACGAACTTCGAAGTGCAGCTCCACGCGGCTGGCTTGCGTATCGCCCATTTCGGCGATCTGCTGGCCCTTCGTCACGACATCGTTGTTCTTGACCAGCAAGGTTCGATTGTGGCCGTAGGCCGTCAGGTAATGATCATCATGTTTGATGATAATCAGATTGCCATATCCGCGCAGCTCGCTCCCGGCGTATAACACCCGTCCGGCAGCCGCCGCGAGAATCGGCGTGCCCGCCGTCCCGCCGATATCGACGCCCTTGCTCTTCACGCCATCGAAGCGTTGCAGGATCGGGTTCGATCCGCCGCCCTGCACCGGCCACATGAAGTCGATCTTGCCGTTCGCGGCCACCGGCGGCACCGGCGCCGCAGCCGACGCGACAGGGGCGGCCGGCAAGGCCGTCACACCCGGCGTCGAGGCCGGACCATACGACGGCGGCGGCACGTTCTGCGCCAGCGTATTGCTCTGGGCGCCACCGGCACCGTTCGCATAGGGCGAAGGATAGCCACCCGCATTGGCCGGCGGCGCGCCGCCGCTTGCGTACGGCGATGCATAAGGCGACGCCGAACCAGCCAGCGGCGCGGTCTGCACCGCGCCACCACCCAACGGCGTCGTCGTCACGCCGCTGCTATCGGGCGTCGAACCCGGCGGCGCCACGCGCAGAACCTGACCGACCTCGATCTGATTCGGGTTGGTCAGATTGTTCCACGTCGCGATATCGCGATAGTTCTGGCCGTTCTTCAGCGCCACGCGATACAGCGTATCGCCCGGCTGCACCTGGTAGAACCCCGGAGGCGGCGGCCCCGGCGGTACATTGGACGCTCCCGCCGTGGGCAGGCCGGGCGCGGTGCCGGTCCGATCGACCACCGGAGCGCTATCCATCCGCGAGGCACAGGCGGCCAGTGCGGACAACGCCACCACGCAAGCGCCACGTTGAAAATGCGTCCACAGGGATCGACCGCTGCCAATCATCAACATACTCATCGGTTTCAGATCACTCCGGATTTCAAAGGAACAAAAAACACCCTGTCGAGTACCGTCTCGCGCCATTGATGGGCACCGATACGCTCGACAAGCGTCAACACCTGGGAGTCTCCTCCGACCGGGGCGATCAATCGTCCACCGATACGAAGTTGCTCCGCCAGCGCGGCCGGGACATCGAGTCCCGCCGCAGCCACGATAATCGCGTCGAAGGGCGCGGAGTCCGGCAGACCCAAACGCCCATCGCCATAATGTAGCCGAATGTTTGGCACGCGCAACGGTCGCAGATTCCTTTTTGCGCGCTCATGCAGCGGTTTGATCCGCTCGATCGAGAACACATCCTGCGCAAGGTGACTCAATATCGCTGCCTGATAGCCACAGCCGGTGCCGACCTCGAGCACCCGCTCAAGATGCGGCCGGCCATGCATTGCCACTTCGATCATGCGCCCGACGACACCCGGTTTCGAGATCGTCTGATGATGCCCGATCGGTAATGCCGCCTCTTCGTACGCCTGCGGCGCGAGCGCGGCATCGACAAACGCATGCCGCGGCACCGCTTGCAACGCGGCCAGCACACCGGGATGACTCACGCCACCGTCGCGCACGCGCTCGACCATCCGCGAACGGACCCGTTCGGACGTCAACGCCAGCGATACCACCGGCGTCTTGCCAGCCGCCTGGGGCGCCGGCGACCGACCGATGCCCGGCGCCCCGGTCGCGCTTCCCGAGCGTGCCGGCATCCCGGGCGGCGGCTTCACAGCCGCCGGCGCGATATAACCGGGCCGCGGCGGCAAGCCCGACGCGGTCGGCAACGGCTTGCCGCCCGGCGTCCCCGCCTGCGCCCGTGACGTGGTCATACCCGTCACCGATGCCGTGGCGCCGGCCAGCGGACGTTGCCGCGACGGCAGATCAGGCCGGGCCGGCGCCTTTGTCAGATCCGACAAGGTCAACGGAAACCGTTTGGGCTGGCCGTCGCGGGATCCGGTCATGGTCTACGCCCAACCCATTCCTGTAACGCCGGCAAGCGTCGGGTATCGGTCAGGTCCAACTGCAACGGCGTCATCGAGACATACCCTTCACGCACGGCGGCAAAATCGGTCCCCTCGCCGGCATCCCGTTGCTCGCCGGAAGGACCGATCCAATAAATCGGCTCGCCGCGTGGACTCGTCTGTCGGATCACCGGCTGCGAGGGATGGCGCTTGCCGAGCCGCGTCACCCGCCATCCCTGCAATGCCGTCGCGGGCAGATTCGGGATATTGACATTCAGCAACGAGGTGGCGGGAAGTGGCGCGTCGCGATGATGTGCAACGATGCGTGCCGCTTCCTGCGCCGCCGCGTCCAGATGCCCCCAACCGTAATCGACCAGCGAGAAAGCGATCGAGGGGATGCCGAACAGAAAGCCCTCGGTCGCCGCGGCCACGGTACCGGAATACAGCGTGTCCTCGCCCATGTTCTGCCCATTGTTGATGCCGGAGACCACCAGGTCGGGGCGCCCATCAAGCAAGCCGGTCAAGGCCACATGCACGCAATCGGTCGGCGTCCCATTGACGTAATGAAAGCCGTTTGCTGCCCGGCCCGCACTGAGCGGTCGCGACAAGGTCAGCGAATTCGATGCCCCACTGCAATTCTGCTCCGGCGCCACGACGTCGACGCGATCGGCCAGCGGCAGCAATGCCTGATACAGCGCCGCCAGGCCGGGCGCAAGGTAACCGTCGTCGTTGCTGAGCAGAATATGCATGAAAAGATTGTAACCGAGGCAGCGCGCCCCGTTGCAGGAACCGCGCGCCGCGAGAGGTGGATCACTTACAACGCGCGCCGGTCATGCATCGCACGCGCGATCGTGCCGGCATCGACATATTCGAGCTCGCCGCCCACCGGCACGCCGCGCGCCAGCCGGGACACCGACAGGCCGCGCGCTTTCAACGCCTGACCGAGGTAATGCGCGGTGGCCTCCCCTTCGTTCGTGAAGTTGGTCGCCAACACGACCTCGCGCACCACGCCATCGTCGGCGCGCTGCAGCAGCTTGTCGAAGTGGATGTCCTTGGGACCAACACCGTCCAAGGGGCTGAGCCGTCCCATCAGCACGAAGTACAGCCCTTTATACGACAAGGTCTGTTCGAGCATGACCTGATCGGCCGGCGTCTCCACCACGCACAGCAAGGCGGCATCACGCTCGTCGTCCAGGCAGGTGGAACAGACGGGTGCTTCGGTGAACGTATTGCAGCGCTCGCAATGGCGCAACGCCCGCGCCGCGCCCGCCAGCGCCTGACTCAGGCGCGCGGCCCCATCGCGATCATGTTGCATCAGATGATAGGCGATACGCTGCGCGCTCTTCGGACCGACACCGGGCAGAATGCGCAGCGCGTCGATCAACGACGACAACGACGATGGCGGTTTGATGGTCGACACGGGCTAAGATCAGAACGGCAGCTTGAAACCCGGCGGCAGGCCCATGCCTGCCGTGGCGCCGCCCATCATCTGCTGCGACAACTCATCGGCCTTGCGCTTCGCATCGGCAAAGGCCGCCGTGATCAGGTCCTCTTCCATCTCGATGTCGTCATCGCGCAGGCTCTTGTCGAGGATGACGCGCTTGACGGCGTGGTCGCCGGTCATCACGACCTTCACCAAGCCGGCGCCGGATTCACCGGTCACCTCGGTGGCGGCCAGCTTTTCCTGCATCTTCTTCATATTGTCCTGCATGGCCTGCGCCTGCTTCATCAAACCGGCCAGTTGTCCCTTCATCATGATGCGGAGCTCCCTTATCCAACAAAAATAATATTGACCATCGACGTTCCCGTCGAGGTACCGCCTCGACCCAGCCTCAGCGCGCGGACAATGGCCGCGTGGCGCCCGGCAGGATCGAGGCACCGAAATCGTCTATCAACGAGCGAACAAAAGCGTCATCGCGAATCGACGCCTCGGCGCGACGCTGCAATGCGGCCCGTTCCGCCGCGTAGACCGCGGCCGCCGTGCAATGCGCCGCGCCCACTTCCACCTGTAACTGCACCTCGCGGCCCAGCCGGTCCAGGATGGCGGCGCGCACTTTCTCGACATGCGCACCGGACGCCAATGTCGTCACCGGGACGCGCAATTGCAGACGGTCCTGATCGACGGCGATCAATTCGCTTTGATGCGCGAGTTGCTGCGCCAACCCCTTGACGTCCAACGTCATCGCAAAGGCCGGCCAATCCGACGCCACGCCAACCGCCGTCATCGGGATGCCCGGCGGGGGCGGCGGAATTTCCGCCGTGTTCAAGGCCTGCGCCGATCCTGCCCCGTCGCCCTGCCCCCGCTCACGCGCGCCCCGACTTTCACCGCCATGCGCGGCGCCCGTTACAGGGCGCGGTGCCTCGTCGGTCACCAGCAACGAAGGGCCCGAGCCCATCGACGCGAGAAAAGCATCGGCGGCGGCGCTGTCCGGATCCTGCTGATCCTCCCATGGCGCCGGCATGCCGGACGTACGACCGGGACGCGCGCCGTCCGCTGCTCCGCGCTCCGGCGCGGGACGCGCTGCATCACGCGCCGATGGGGCCGACGGCGTCGGCGATGAAAGCGACGAAGGCGACGAAGGGGGCGCCTTCGTCGCGCCGGCAGCAGGCGGCCGGCGTCCCGTCGGCGCGGCAGTGGATGGACTGCGACGCAAGACACCAAGCGCTGCCAAAGCGGCGCGAGCACCAGACGCCGGTGAGGCAGACTCGTCGTCGGCTAGCGGCGCACGCGTCTGCGGTGTCGGCGCGACCGGGGTCGATGCGGAGGGTGACGGCGGCGTAACGGTATCGCCTTCGACATCGGCTGCGCGCTGCGCTGGCGCATCCGTCGGCGGCACGGACGGCACGACGTCGGGCAACGCGGTATCGGCTTGCTCCGTTGCGGTCTCCGACGTCGGCGCCGGCGTCGCCTGCACTGCCGACGCTATTGCCGAGGGCTGGCGCATGGCGTCGCCTGTCGGTTCCGCGATGACGGCAGGCGTCGATGTTTCGACAGCGCTCGGCACGTCGATAAGGGCAGCCGTCTGAACCGTCGCAGGCGACGCTTTAGCGGCCCCGGCCGGCTCGCCGAATGCCCGCATCGTCGCCGCCGCATCGTCTTCGTCGTCAAGCGATGCCCGTGGCGCGACCGGTGCGGGTGTCGCCACCGCTGGTGCATCGGCTCGCGCCGAGGCGGCGGGCACCGATGCGGCTGCCGATACCCCGCGTACCGCACCACCGCCGCTCGAGCCCACGCCGGCCGATGACGGCGATATGCCGCCGCCCCCGCCGAACGGCGTACCCGAGACCGGCCGGAATGCAAGCATGCGCAGCAGCGTCATCGTAAAACCGGCGTACTCGTCCGGCGCCAGCCCCATCTCGCTGCGCCCGATCGTCGCGATCTGGTAGTAGAGCTGAATCTGCTCCGCTCCCAAGGATTGCGCGAAGCGTCGGATATCGTCCGCCTCCGGCCATTCGGCCAGGACGGAACCCGGGGCACTCTGCGCCCAACCGATACGATTCAGCCATTGCGCCAAGTCCTGCAAGGCGGTCGAGAACGACAGACTGCGCGTTGCCATATCGTCGGCGACGGCCAGCACCGCGGCGCCATCGTTCGCGATCAAACCATCGAGCAACCGCACCAGATAATGTTGGTCCAGCGCGCCCAGCATGCCGCGCACGGCCTCGTCGCTGACCATGCCCGCGGCATACGCGATCGCCTGGTCCGTCAGCGACAATGCGTCACGCATACTGCCATCGGCTGCACGCGCCAGCAGACGCAAAGCCTGCGGTTCGAACGCGATTTGCTCCTCGCCCAGTACCCGGCCGAGATGATCGACGATATCGTGCGCCGGCATCTGCTTCAGATTGAATTGCAGGCATCGCGACAACACCGTCACCGGGATTTTCTGCGGATCCGTGGTGGCGAGAATGAATTTGACGTGCGCCGGCGGCTCCTCCAGCGTCTTCAGCATGGCATTGAACGCGTGGTTCGTCAGCATATGCACTTCGTCGATCATATAGACCTTGAAGCGCGCATCCACCGGCGCGTAGATTGCCCGCTCCAGCAAGGCCGCCATTTCATCGACGCCGCGATTGGATGCCGCATCCATCTCGACATAATCGACGAACCGACCGGCATCGATTTCCGTACAGGCGCGACAGACACCGCACGGCTGCGAGGTAATACCCGTCTCACAATTCAATGCTTTCGCAAGGATCCGGGACAGCGTCGTTTTGCCGACACCACGGGTACCGGTGAAGAGATAGGCATGATGCAGCCGCTGTTGATCGAGGGCGTGCGTCAGCGCACGGACAACGTGATCTTGTCCGACGAGCGAGGGGAAATCCCGGGGCCGCCATTTGCGAGCGAGAACTTGGTAGGTCATCGGCGAATTCTATCAGGATCGCCGTGCTCCGCCGCAGTCCGAACGCGGCAAACACGCACACGCGAAGACATTGATCGCCTCATACCCGACGCGAACGGACGTGCACCGTCGAAATCGCACGCGTGAAGACGCCAATGCGTAACGCCAAGCTAAAAATAAGGGGAATCAACGACAGAACAACGAAGGGGGAGGAGGTGACGAGCCGGACCCTCGGCACTGGTGGAAAGCGATCGTGGCTGCTTCGTTCCCGACCTGACCAGGTTAACCGCGCCGCCATGCGAGGAGGCCCGTCACAAAAAAGTATAACACGACCCATCCGCGCTAGGCCAGCGTTTCCCCATCGAAATGCGCTTCGTGCACTGTCTCACCGGCATCGCGCGGCAATCCGAAGCTGTCGGTATCGCGTAGACAATCGGCCAGCTCGATCAGATTCGAGATGGCCAATTTGCGGAAGATATTGCGCTTATGGGCGCTGACGGTTTTGGGACTGAGACACAAGTCTCGCGCGATCGCCTTATTGGTATGACCGAGCATCAGATTTTCCGCCACGCAGCGCTCCCGCAGCGACAGCGCGCAGGGCCGCGTCGCATGCGGTGTCAGCATCTGCTCCGCGCCCAGGCGAAAGCCCCAGGCTCGCCCCCGCAAGGCACCGTCCACGCCTTGGATCAACCGTTCCGGCGGATCCGTCTTGTAGATAAAGCCGTCCGCTTGCGCACTCTGCGCACGCCGCACAGGCAGCACGCCCTGATGGCGCGAAAACATCACGACCTTCGGCGGCGCCGGCAAGCGCTTGATCCGTCGCAACACCTCATAACCGTCGAGCCCGGGAAGATCGATGTCGAGCACCACCAGATCCGGCTGACAACGCTGCACCGCCTGCCAACCCTGCTGCCCGTCCACCGCTTCCATGACGACGTCGAAACCGAATCGCCCGTGCCGGTGATTCTCGAGCAGCACACGTACTCCCAAGCGGATCATGTCATGGTCATCCACGATCACGACGCGTTTCCTGTCCATGCGTTCTCTCCAAGCGCCTCCCCGCCCGGATAGCAAACATACGAGGGCGGATGTCCTGACCGCAGGCCGTTGCACGGCGCCGCTAGGCCATTCGGCGAGTGTGCCACTCAGCCGATTGGACAAACAAGATGGATAGAGCAGAACAGGTAGATGCCTAGTGCTTGAATGGGCCGAATCCCAATCGACAGCGACAATGTTAGGCCGAGCCTTAGAGCAATGGACCGCCGAGCGCATCCAGCAAGTGGCCCATCCGCGCGCGCTTGGTTTCCAGATAGGCCTGGTTTTCGGGATTCGGCTCGATGGCGAGGACCACCCGCTCGATCACGTCGATGCCGGCCTTGCGCACCGCCGCGAGCTTCGTCGGGTTATTGCTCATCAAGCGCACCGCGCGCACACCCAGATCATGCAGAATCTCGATGCCGGCCTGATAGTCGCGCGCATCGACGGGCAGACCGAGATCGGTGTTCGCATCCACCGTGTCACGCCCCTGATCCTGCAGCGCATAGGCGCGGATCTTGTTGACCAGCCCGATGCCGCGTCCTTCCTGCCCTCGCAGATAGACCACCACACCCCGCCCTTCGAGTTGAACGCGCGCCAAGGCACTGGCCAATTGCGGACCGCAGTCGCAACGGAGCGAGCCGAAAGCGTCGCCTGTCAGACACTCGGAGTGCAGTCGCACCAATACGCCACCCGCGCCCGTTAAATCACCACGCGCGAGCGCGACGTGTTCCGCGCCCGTTACGAGGTCGCGGTAGACATGCCCGGTGAAATGGCCGTGCGCGGTCGGCATGCGCGCGGTCGCAACGCGCTCGACGCGAACCGTGTCCCGCGCGCCGGCATCGATGCCCGCTACCGTACCGATCTCAGGCCCGGCACCGCGGCCCTGCCCCGACTTCGCCGTCGGCGATCCCGTACCGCCGTCCATGCCGCTGTGCGCCGCCGACACCGGGGTCGGCCGCCCTTCGTCTATTGCTGCCATATATGCTGCCCTTGATTGCTGCGCTTTCCAGCCTGCGTCTTCCAGCCTGCTTGTTCAAAATGGGGCGCCGTCCAGTCGTCCTCACTTCCGGAACGCCAGCACGCCATTGCGTCAACCAGGATTATCCTCCGTCGGAGCGCGCGCGTGTCGCGCGTCCACCACATCAAGCCATTTGTAAGACAGAAGCACGCCCACCCGACAACGACGTCGCACCCCGCACGCGTACCCAGCGGGCGTTCCCAGAGGGCGGCCTGCGACAGATAGGCGCGGCGCGCTACCCGGCGCCGAGATACGCGTATCGCAGCAGGAAAATGGCCGCGATGACCCAGACGGCAGGCGCGACCGTGCGCGCTCTGCCCGTCAGCAGCTTCAGCGCCGCGTACGAGATGAAACCGAAGGCGATCCCGTTGGCGATCGAATACGTGAACGGCATGGCGACCACGGTCAGGATCGCCGGCACCGATTCGGTCGCATCATGCCAAGGCAGCTCGCCGATATCCCGCAACATCAGGCAGGCGACATAAAGCAGCGCCGGCGCCGTTGCATAGGCGGGCACCGCGCCAGCAAGCGGCGAGAAAAACAGCGCCGCCAGGAACAGCAATGCCACGACAACGGCCGTCAAACCCGTGCGACCGCCCGCTTGCACGCCGGCCGCACTTTCCACATAGGCCGTCGTCGACGATGTGCCCAGAACCGATCCGGCGACAATGGCCGCGCTGTCCGCAAACAGCGCGCGTCGCATCCGGCGGTCGGTCGGCGCGTCGCGCCCGGCTCCGGCCGGCACGCGCGGCATCAGGCCGGCGCGCTGCGCTACTCCCATCAGCGTACCGGTGGCGTCGAACAGCTCGACCAGGAAGAAAACCAGCACGACGTGCCAGATGCCGCCCGACAAGGCACCGGCGATATCTAATTTAAGAAACGTCGGCGCGATCGACGGCGGCATCGACACCAGGCCGTGAAACGTGTTCCCGCCGACGGCGAAGCTCAGTGCGGTGACCAGCAGAATGCCGATGAGAATCGCGCCGCGGATCTTCAAGGCGTCCAGCGCCACGATCGCGAGAAAGCCCAGGATCGACAGCAGTACCGTCGGCTGATGCAGATTGCCCAGGCCGACCAGCGTCGCCGGGTTCGCGACGACGATCCCGGCCGATTTCAACGCGATGATGCCGAGAAACAAGCCGATGCCGGCCGTGATGCCGCTCCGTATCGACGTCGGAATCGCCGTGATCAAGGCACTGCGCAATCCCACCAGGGTCAGGAGCAGAAACAAACAGCCGGAAATAAACACCGCGCCCAGGGCCGTTTCCCACTTATATCCCATGCCTTGCACGACGGCGAAGGCAAAATAAGCGTTCAGCCCCATGCCCGGCGCGCAGGCGACCGGGTAATTTGCAAGCAAGCCCATGATGATCGTCGCCAAGGCGGCCACCAGGCAGGTGGCAACGAAGACCGACGAGGCCGGCATGCCGGCCTCACTCAAGATCGAGGGGTTCACGAAAATGATATAGGCCATCGTCAGGAAGGTCGTGACGCCGGCCACCACCTCGGTGCGCACCGTCGTACCGGCGGCCTGAAGGCCAAAAAAACGTGAAAGCATCCCTATTATTCTCCAAACGCATCGTGGCGCAGTCCATCCCGACTCGCATTGTGCCTCAAGGTGCCTGCCGCGGTGTACTGGCACAAGCGGGAATACGCGCGACCGCGCGCCCCTTCCGGCAAACCTTCCCCGATGGATCCGCTAGGTCGTGATGCGCGCAACAGGAAGCGCCCGGACCAACGCCATAATACAGATATGTATTATCCGCATGATTCCGATTTCGATACATCGATTTCGGGCGTCGCAGGCGGGCCTATCGTGTGCTGCGATGCAGCAGTCCGTTGCGCCTGCTTTCCTTGGCGCACGCGGTTTCGACAGCTATCGCGTCTTCCCGGTTGCGATAGGAATCGAACGTCGGATATGCTCACGATATGCAGCGAAGTGCCGAGATTTTTTAACCGGGATCCGCAATGAAGAAAAGCGAATTGACTGAAAAATTGGCAGAAGAAACAGGACTGTCGACTGCCAAAGCGGCTGAAGTATTGAACGCGCTGATCGATATCGTCACGAAGGCCGTTACCAAGAACGAGGACGTGCAGATCACCGGATTTGCCACGTTCTCCCAGGGCAAGCGCGCTGCCCGAAATGGCCGCAATCCCGCCACCGGGGAAGCGATCAAGATCCCCGCCGCCAAGACGGTGAAGGTATCGGTCGGCAAAGGCTTCAAGGACGCCGTCAACAAGACCGCCAGGAAGCGCTGAGGCCTAGCGCAACGCGACGCGCGGTGCCTCGCCGCGCTCGGTCGAATTGTCTTCATCCTCCAGCGGCATCGCCCTACTCTGGTAATTCTTTCCAGACTTTGTGCTTTTTGACCGATTCCTCTGCAGAAAGTGCACCCGTTGGCGTGTCCCCTCCCCCGCTTTTGCCATCGCCGCTCGGCGAAGTGCTGCCATGGCGCCAAATCGCGGTGTTTTGACCGCCACGCGCGCCGATATGTGGGAAAAACAACCCTGGCACGGCTTTTGCTCAAGGGGAGCAGGTCGACGGCGCAAACCGGCGAACAACGATGCGACGAAGGAATGGCTCGGCAAGCGTATTTTGCCGGGACCATTGGCAACCCAGTTATACGAAGGTGAGCGCATGGCAACGGGATTCCACGGAGATGGACAAGGAAGTCCGGATTCGATCACGGCGGATCTGCAGGCGGCGCTGGCAACGGTACCGTTTCCGGCAAATAAGGATCGCGTGATCGACGCGGCGCGTGCAAGCGGCGTCAGCAACGAGATACTGGTCGCGTTGGACGGTATCCCGGAACGGGACTATGCGGATGCCGATGGCGTATTGCATGCACTGGGCTGAAGTGCGCGTCCAAGAAAACAGGCAGCACCCATAAAGCGGTCGTCCGATCGGACAGTCGCCTGCCGCGCCAACCGCATCGACGGTAGACGCGACCGGCAACCGCTGACGGATGAAGGCGAGAATAGACACGCTAAGGCGTTTTCCACGACGGCTAACCACCGACAGATATCGACAAGAGGGAGTAGCAAACCATGAAAAAGACCAAGATCGCATTGAAGCTGGGTACCATCGTTGCCGCCGCCACGCTGGCACTGGCAGGTTGCACGACGACGGCAACGACGCCGTCCGGCAACCAAAACAGCTCGTCGATGGACAAGCGCCATAGCATCAATGCAAACGTCGATCAAACCCTGTCGCGTCTGTACACGACGGTCCCGGGTTCGCGCGAACTGGTGGGTAAGGCACGTGGCGTTCTGGTGTTCCCGAGCGTTCTGGCTGCCGGCTTTGTCGTAGGCGGTCAGTACGGCGAAGGCGCGCTGCGCGTTGGCAACGAAACAGCCGGCTACTACAGCACGACGTCCGCTTCGGTTGGCCTGCAAATCGGCGCGCAATCGAAGGCGATCGTTATTCTCTTCATGACGCAGGACGCACTGGACAAGTTCCGCGCAGTGAAGGGCTGGTCGGTCGGCGGCGACGCATCGGTCGCGGTCATCAAGGTGGGTGCAAACGGTGCGATCGACAGCAACAGCGTCCGTGCTCCGATCGACGCTTTCGTGTTGACGAACGCCGGTCTGATGGCAAACCTGACGCTGGAAGGCACGAAGGTCAACCGTCTGGATCTGTAAGCTTGGTCGAATGGGGCGCGGCGTTGCGTCCCATTGCCTCGATAAAACAAAACGCCGCTTCCTCGATCAGAGAAAGCGGCGTTTTGTTTTGTCGAACCGACCTACCGAACCGCGCGACGCCCGAGGGATGAATCATTCGTCACCCCGCGCGCCAACTTGACGCGCCAACGCGGCGGCCGCAACGATATCTTGCCAACAGCCGGCCTTTTAATCGGTGATCAGACGCAGCTGTGCCTTGCGTTGCGCGCGCGCGGCGGCCCGGTACACTTCGAGATAACGCTCCGCCATATGACGCGCCGTGTAATGCTGCTCGAAGTGACGTCGAATATGCGAGCGAGACAGCGACGGTAACTTGTCCACCGCGGCAATCGCCCCGATTTCATCCTCGACGATATAGCCGGTTTCCCCGTCGCGCAGCACCTCGCCCACCGCGCCGCGCTTGAACGAAATGACTGGCGTGCCGCAGGCCATCGCCTCGACCATTGCCAGGCTGAATGGCTCCGGCCAGTCGATCGGCGACAGCAAGGCATGCGCTCCCGACAGAAAGGCCGCTTTCTGGCTGTCGCGAATTTCACCGATATATTCGACGTGAGGCAATGTCAGCAGCGGCGCGATTTCCGATTCGAAATAATGCCTGTCGGCGCTATCGATCTTGGCCGCGATTTTGATCGGCAAGCCGCAGCGGCCCGCAATCGCGATCGCGCGGTCCAGCCGTTTCTCGGGTGAGATACGGCCCAGATAGGCGAGATAGGACGGCGCGACCGCTTGTGGCCGATAGAGATCCTCCGGCACGCCATACGGCACATTGCCGATCCAATTCCCGCCCGGAAGATAGCGGCGCTGGCCCATCGACAGCGAGATCAAGGGGACATCGTCGAACGCTTCGTACAGGCTTTGATGCTCCGGCAGATCCAATCGGCCGTGCAGCGTCGTGACGAAAGGCGTGTCCTGTCGTCGAAAAATCGAAAACGGATAAAAGTGCAGATGCGAATGCACGATATCGAATTCGGGCGCCAATTGACGCACCCTTTCCAACATCAGCATATGCGGCGCGATCGGGTCCCGGATGCTGGGGTCGCGGCGCAAGGCACGCGGCCAGATGGCTTCCAGCTTGGCGTCGGTGACCGAGTCGCCACTGGCGAACAGCGTCACCTCGTGACCCAATGCCACCAAGGATTCCGTCAGGTAAGAGACGACCCGCTCGGTACCCCCGTACAGCGTCGGCGGCACGGACTCCGTCAGCGGTGCGATTTGCGCGATTTTCATTATGGTCTCCCTCTTTCCGATCCACCCGTGTGCCGACGCGTCTCCCCGAGGGATTCGCCCATCTCACACACGTGGCACCTCACCTTCCACGGCGACACGGCGCATCGGGCCCGCACTGCCGCCGCTCGGCGGCCCGGCGCGGTTCGCCGGAACGTCAGCGCTTGTGCTCCTTGACGGCCCGAAGGTCGGCCAGGAAACTGTCGCGCCATACGCCCAGATCGTTCTTCCGCAATACTTCGACCATACTCCTGTGGCGGCGCTGGCGCTCTTCCAACGGCATCGTCAACGCCCGTTGCAGGGCCTCTGTCATATCGATGATATCGTGCGGATTGACGATCAACGCGTCCGTCAGCTCCGCGGCCGCCCCGGCAAATCGGGACAGCACCAACACGCCCGGGTCGGCCGGGTCCTGGGCCGCGACATACTCCTTCGCCACCAGATTCATCCCGTCGCGCAATGGCGTGACGAAGCCCACCTGCGAGGCCCGGAACAACGACATCAGCACCCATCGGTCATAGCGGCGGTTCAGGTAGCGGATCGGCGTCCAGTCGAGACCGGAGAAGCGTCCATTGATACGCCCTGCCTCGTACTCCAGGTTTTGCCGGATATGCTGATAGGTCTGGACATCCGAACGCGTCGGCGGGGCAACCTGCACGAGGCTGACCTTGCTCTGCAGATCCGGCGCGGTTTCCAGCAGGCGCTCGAACGCGCGGAAGCGTTCGACGATGCCTTTCGAATAATCGAGACGATCGACGCTCATGATCAGCTTGCGGTTTTGCAGACTCTGCGTCAGCTCCCGCACGTCCTTACGCGTTTCGAAACGCTTCGCCTGCGCGGCGATATCGTCCGGAAATACGCCGATCCGATAGACGCCGGCCTTCAGCTTGCGTCCGTAGGCCTCGACATCGGTATGGTCCGCCGAGATAGTGCCGCCCGCATATCGGGTGATGTAATCGCCGAATGCAACGCGATCCGAATCGGTTTGAAAACCCACCACATCGTAGCAACACAGCGCACGCACCAGCTCGTCATGCGGCGGAATATTCAGGAGCACTTGCGGCGTGGGAAACGGGATATGCAGGAAAAAGCCGATACGATTCTTCACGCCGGCAAGCCGCAATGCCTCGGCGAACGGAATCAAATGGTAGTCATGCACCCAGATCACATCGTCGGGTTCAAGTAGCGGCAAAAGCTGCTGGGCGAGCCAGGCGTTGACGCGGCAATATCCCTGGTACTCCTGCCTATCGTAACGCGCCAAGTCGTTGCGATAATGGAAGACCGGCCACAGCATCGCGTTCGAAAACCCGCGGTAATACTGATCGTAATCCCGGCGCGCCAGATCGACCGTCGCGAAAGTCACCGCCCCATCCTGTTCGACGTGCGGCGCCGCGTTCAAGGAGGCTTCGGCGACAATGTCGCCGCTCCAGCCAAACCACACCCCACCCGCATCCTTTAACGCGCCAAAAACACCGACCGCGAGGCCGCCGGCCGATCCCTTGCTTTCCGTAGGGGTGGCAACACGATTGGATACAACGACGAGTCGACTCATTGGATGGCTTGGGTCCTTATGTTCGATGATTCGATGGAACGCAGCCCGTGCGGCGGCAGGCGATCCGCATACGGTCGGTCGTCGGACGGGTGGACAGGCAAAAAATGGGTCGGCCTGTCGAGAGACCGGGCGGCCGCGCCGCACGAAGGGCTGTTTCGAGGGCGCGCGGCGCCGGCAAACACGCCGCCATGGCGGCAGCATCCCTCGGACGCGCCAGCCATCCGTCGGCTTGTTCCGAGACGATTCGGAATGGCGCAAAAAACGACACCAACGGAACGCCTTCATAAGGCGTTTCCCGCGTCGGTTTCTCGCAAAAAAGGCGGTATCAAACGTCCGACCGCCTTTTGATCATACACCACGTCTCAAGGCGGCGTTGTCCGTCTCAACACGCTTTGCGGACCTTGGCGATCGTTGGGAATGACCGGAAGTCGCTAGCGGCCAGCGCGGCCGCCCGGTGCCGGCATCACGCCCCAGCCGGCAGGCTGGCCATGCGTGATCCCGGGAGAGGAAAGCCCGGACAGTGGCACAAAGCCGTCGGCCGTGCCGCTTCCGCCATCCGGCGATGCAACGTTGCCGCCCGGATAAGGCGCGTCATGCGGCGACGCCATGTCCGCCGCGGAAACGCGCTCCGTGACGTCGGCCGAGATTGGATGGACCTCGTTTCGCGTGCGCGGCAGATACTCGGGATAATGCTTTTGCATATAGGCAATCAGGCCCTCGCGGACCTTGCACCGCAGATCCCAGTTCAACGGCGAATCGCTCGAACTGACCAGGGCGCGCAGTTGCACCGCGCGGTCGCTCGCATCGGTCACCTGCAAGACCTGAACGCGCCTATCCCATTCACCGGCGGCCTCGCACAGTCGTACCAGCTCCGCACGCAGCGGATCGATCGGCATCCGGAAATCGACCCACAAAAACACGCTGCCGATGATCTGCGACGTGGTGCGCGTCCAGTTCTGGAACGAATTCTCGATAAACCATTGCAAGGGCACGATCAAGCGCCGCTCGTCCCAGATGCGAACGGCGATATAGGTGCCCGTGATCGCCTCGACGCGGCCCCATTCGCCTTGAATCACGACGACGTCGTCGATCCGCACCGGCTGCGAAATGGCAATCTGCAAACCGGCGATCAGATTACCGAGCACCGGTCGCGCGGCAATACCGGCGACCAAGCCCGCCACGCCGGCCGAGGCCAGCAGACTGGCGCCGATCTGACGCACATTCGGCACCGTCATCAACATCGCGCCCACGCCCACCACGACGATCGCCGCCATCACGCAGCGGGCCAGGACGTGCACCTTCGTATGCAGCGAGCGCGTTCGTAGATTGTCGGTTTGTTCGAGTGGATTCAGCGTGATGACGCCTTGCACGAACGCTTCGACGGTGCGTAGCGCCAGCCAGGTCAATGCCGCGATCAGCACGAGCACCGATACCCGCCGCAGCGGATTGACCAGAAACAGGTCGTCGTTCGTATTCCACCAGACGAGCTGCAGCAACAGCACGGTGACAGCCCATTGCGCCGGTCGATCGAGATACTGAACCAGCATGCCGATCATCGGATAAGGGCGCGTCAGGCGGCGTAACACGGCCAGGCCGATACGATGCGCGGCCCAGGCAAACAACAGGGTCAGCAGCGTCAGGGCCAGCACCCCTGGCCAGGCATTCAACGGGGCTTCCACGATCCGCGTGCCGATGTCCAAAAGCTTCATACGGTAGGCAGTGTGCGAGGGGAGAAAAATAGACGCGGTCGATTAGACCGCGCCTGAGATGCGCGCGCGACTTTACTGCGCGGCTTGCGGATGTTGCGTGCGGTACTGCTGCTCGATGCCGGTCAGCAGCTTGACCGAATCGGGTTCCGAATAGCGCTTACCGAAATCCAGCGCCGTCATGCCGAGCTGATTCTTCGCCAAGGGATTCGCGCCGTGCTGAACCAGCAACTGGATCGTCGAGGCATAACCGCCGCGCGCGGCCATCATCAGCGGCGTCGTATCGTTCGGCGAGCGCGCGTTGACGTCCGCATGGGCCGTCAGCAGCATCGTCACGATGTCGTCGTCGCCGGTGCTCGCCGCATAATGCAACGGCGTCCAACCCGGTTTGTCGACCTTCGCGCCCTTTGCAATCAACATCTGCACGATCGGCGCGTCTTTGACGATGGCCGCCAGCATCATGGCATTTTCGCCCGCGGCATCCGTTTTGTCGGCATCGGTACGGCTATCCGCCAGCAAGACGCCCGTGACCTTCTCCGATTTCTCGCGTGCGGCCAGTGCTAACAACGGCATGCCTTGCGGGTCGACCGTGTTCGGGTCGAAACCGGCCTGGAGCGCTCGGCGCACGGCGGCATCGTCATCGAACTTGACCGCCTTGATCACCGCGTCGGGCGAAGCCGCGCTCGCCATCTGCGCGTTCACGCCGCAGCCGGCCAGCACCGACACGGCCGCGACACCCGCCAGCGCTTGACGCACCGATCCACGCACACGCTTACGCTCGCCTGCTGCGTGCAGGGTCGTCATCGTTGCAGCGCCGAAAGCCAGCGTCCGCATACGGCTCAACATCGTCATCCGAGTCAAATTACTACTCCCCATTGAAATGCTGCCGAGCCCTCTCGGCGATAGTCCCATCCTACTGCGCGGCGTGCGAAAACAACCGAAAGAAATTCGCGGTCGTCATCGCGCCGAGCGCTTCCGGCGTCTGCCCCCGCAACTGAGCGACAAAATGCCCGACATCCGCCACGTAGGACGGCTCATTCGTTTTACCGCGGTACGGCACCGGTGCCAGATACGGCGAGTCCGTTTCTATCAACAAGCGATCTTCCGGAACGCGTCGCGCCACATCCTGCAGCGCCACGGCGTTCTTGAACGTCACGATGCCGGACAGGGAAATATAGAAATTCATATCCAGCGCGGCTTGCGCGACCTCCCAGGTCTCGGTGAAACAGTGTAAAACGCCGCCGATCTCGTCGGCGCGCTCCTCGCGCATCAGCCGCAGCGTGTCTTCGGCCGAGGCCCGCGTGTGCACGATCAAGGGTTTGCCCGAGGCCCGCGCGGCGCGGATATGCGTGCGGAATCGTTGCCGCTGCCATTCCATGTCGGCAACCGTCCGATCCTCGAGGCGGAAATAATCAAGACCGGTTTCCCCGATCGCCACGATTTTCGGATGCGCGCTCAGCGCCAGCAGCCGCTCGACGTCCGGCTCCTCGACATCCTCGTGATCCGGATGCACGCCGACCGAGGCGAAGACATTGGCATGCGCCGTCGCGACGTCGAGCACCTGCGGAAACGTCTCCAGATCGACGCTGACGCAGAGCGCATGGCTGACCTGACGCTGCTGCATCCGGTCCAGCAACGCCGGCATCTGCGCCGTAAACGTTTCGAAGTTGATGTGGCAGTGAGAATCGACAAACACGGCAATATCCTGTTTTGACTATAGCGTATCACCGCGCGACCAAGCGGATCGGCGATGGGCGCGCAAGGGGGCGGCGAAGCGGTGGCGATGCGAAGGCAACAATGCGGCGCCGCCGCATGCCGGCGCCAGACGCTGCAACGGTTGTCAGCCCGCCTGCGGCGGAAACACCGCGCGATAGCGGACGAATAACGATTCGAACACCAGGCGCGGATTCAACGGATGCTGCTCGCTCATCCTTTCACGCAGCAAGGTCTGCTGGAATTGCGTCAGCGCGAGCGCATCAGCCTGCCCGGCACAACGCTGTAATGCGACTTCATGGCCGGGAAAATACCGCACCCGACCGGTCAGCTTGACGCTGCACAAATCGTAGACCCACCGTTGCAACCACGCGAGCACGACCGGCACCGCCGTCTTCTGCACGGCGTCGGCACAGACAAACGCGTCGCAGCGCGCTCCGGCGGACCACTGCTGGATCAGACCATCGCGTAGCGGCAACAGCGCGGCATGCAAAGGATCGCCGAACAAGGCGAGTGCAGCCAGCGGCGCGCCGCCGGTTTGTGCCAGCGCGTCGCGCGCCGCCGTCGGGGACGGCACGCCCGGTTGTGCCGCCAGCCATGTCGTGGCCAGCGGGCGATCGGGTCCCGACATCGGCCATTGCCGACAGCGGCTCACGATCGTCGGCAACAGCCGCGCAAGGTTGGCGCTCACCAACAGAAAGGTCACGCCGGCCGGGGGTTCCTCCAGCGTCTTCAACATCGCATTGGCGGCCGCGCCGTTCAAGGTCTCGGCCGGATAGATCAGGACGACGCGACGCCCCCCGCGGTGCGCACCGATGCCGCAGAACGCCAACAGCGCGCGAATCTGCTCGATCTTGATTTCCTTGCTGAGCGCCTTGCTCTTGGCGTCACCGTCGTCGCCGCCGGCGTCGGCGCCACCGGCCGATCCTTTGGCCTTCGCGCCCTTGCCCTTTTCCGGCACATCGCCATCGGCCGAGGGCGGCGCCGGCGGTGCCAGATTCTCCGGATAGACTGCATGAAAATCCGGATGGTTCCCCTGTTCGAACCAATGGCAGGCCGAACAACGACCGCACGGTCGACTGCGCATTACCTCGGCACCCTGCCCTTCTTCGCACAACAGTGCCTGGGCCAGATGTCGCGCAAACGCTTCCTTACCGATTCCCGACTGGCCGTGCAACACCAGCGCGTGCGGAAACCGGCCGTCAGGCTGCAACTGCGCGGTCAGCGCGTCCCACGACGCCGTTTGCCACGGGTACAACATACTTTTCTTCTCCTCACGGGCAGCACCGGTCGTCGGACGCCGATGCGCACCACACCGCCTCAGATTTCCGAAACGATGGTTTTCAGATCGCTCTGGATTTCCGAGATGCCACGGCTCGCGTCGATGATCCGGAAGCGATCCGGCGACGCAGCCGCGCGGCGCAGATATTCGCCACGCGTCCGTTCGAAGAACGATTCCGATTCCCGTTCGAACCGGTCCGCTACGCGCGCCCCGTCGCGACGCGCCTGCGCCGTATCGATCGGCACGTCGAACAACAGCGTCAGATCGGGCTGGAAGCCTTCCTGCACCCAGGTCTCCAACGTTTCCAGCTTGGCCAGCGGCAGCCCGCGACCGCCGCCTTGATAGGCAAAGGTCGCATCGGTGAAGCGGTCACACAGCACCCAGTCGCCGCGCGCCAGCGCGGGGCGGATGACGCGCACCAGATGCTCCCTCCGCGCGGCAAACATCAACAGCGCCTCGGTTTCGAGATCCATCGGTTGGTGCAGCAGCGTTTCGCGCAAGGTTTCGCCGAGCGGCGTGCCGCCCGGTTCGCGCGTTTGTACCACGCGCCGCCCATCGCCCTTCAGGCGCGCTTCCAATTGCGTACGGAACCAGGACAGGTGCGTCGTCTTACCCGCGCCGTCGATGCCTTCGAAGGTGATGAATTTTCCTGGCGCCCGCATTTATGATCTCCCCGGTACGGTGTTGCCCTGATGGCGATTATTCGATCCTGCATTGTCGCGCGCGCTGGTCGCCGGTGCGGTGACCGACGTCGTACTCGGCACCACCGTCCCGGCCGGCGCGCCGGCCATGCCGCTCGGGGCGCCCGGCGCGGGAGCCGCCGCCGCGCCGACGGCCGCATCGACATCGCTGGCAGCCGGCACGCCGCCCGCCAAGGCGGCGCGCCCCGCCGCGCCCAGATTGCGCTGGTAGAGGTTGACGGCGCGATTGTGCTCGACCAGTGATTCGGAGAACACGCTCGTGCCATCGCCCCGTGCGACAAAGTACAGGGCCTTCGATGACGCCGGGTGCGTGGCCGCTCGCAACGCCGCCATGCCCGGCAGCGCGATAGGCGTCGGCGGCAGCCCGCGACGCGTGTACGTATTGTACGGGGTGTCAGTCTGCAAGTCCTTCTTGGTCAGCCGTCCGCCATAACCACTGCCGACGCCGTAGATGACGCTCGGATCGGTCTGCAGCGGCATGCCAATCTTCAGACGATTCAGAAACACGCTCGCCACCTCACTGCGTTCGACAGCCTTGCCGGTCTCTTTCTCGACCAGCGAGGCCAGCGTCAATGCCTGGTATGGCGTCGTCAGCGACAGATCCGGGGCGCGGGACGCCCATACCTGCGCCAGCCGCTGTTGCGCCACCGCATAAGCCCGATGGTAGACGCTCAGATCGCTGGCGCCTTTCGAAAACAGGTAGGTATCGGGGAAGAACATGCCCTCGGCCGGCGTATCCGCCGCACCGAGGGCCGCCATCAATTGCGCATCGCTCATGTCGGCGGTATCGTGACGCAACGCCGGGTTGGCGTTGATCTCGGCGCGCATGTGCGCGACGGTCCATCCTTCGATGACCATCACGGACGATTGATTCACGTCGCCCCGCGCCACCTTCAACAGGACCTGATACGGCGTGATACCCGTCTCGAAGGCGTAGTTGCCGGACTTCAACGATGTCGACAAATGCAGAAGCCGCGTAATCAGCTCGAAGCCGTGTGGGTTCATCGGCAGACCGTTCTGCCGCAATTGCGCAGCGACCGCCCGCAGCGGCCCGGGCGTGACCGAGACATCGAGTTCGGGTTGAACCAGCCGCATCGGCGTGTTCGCCCACCAATACACCGCGCCGGAGGCGCCTGCGGCAGCGACGATAAGGGTCGCGACCGATCTGCGCAGCCAGCGGCCGAAATTTCCGAGGGACATGCGTTTCCATTAGTTGACCCGAACCCAATATAATACTGTGATTCGGGGTGATTTTCGCTTCCTTCCAGACGCCTTTCCGCTAGCGACCGGCCAACACAGTCTGTATCGTTCGCTGCCGTTTGCCTGCATTTTGCACGACTCGCGGCCGCGTCTCGGCAGCGGGAAGTCGCAGGCCGGATAGGTCGGTCTGGTTTGTCGTAGAAAGCTTGTTCGAACACGTCCCTGACACGCGATCGGTTGACTCCTCGGTCACCGGTCCCTATTACGCACGGCGAGGCACCCAGCAGACCATGTCCGACACGTCCGAAATCCTGTCCCCCTCCGCTGCCATCGATCTCGCATCGGTGGATCTTGTCGCCTCGCCCGCGACCTTGCAGGCCAAGGCAGCGCAAGCGTCGCGCGTGGTGCCGCCGCATGGCGGCTTTGCCACGCTCCCGACGCCGGGCCCCTGGGCCGTCATCGATGCGCGGGGTCCGGAAGCGCGCAGCTTCCTGCATAACCAGTTGACCAACGACGTCACGCATCTGCCGCCCAGCCAGGCGGCGCTCGGCGGATTCTGCTCGCCGAAAGGACGACTGCTTGCGTCGATGCTGTACTGGCCGCTGGCCGCGCCGCAGCTGAGTGCCGCCGCCTCCACCGCGCAGGCGCCGCACGCGGTGCCGGTGCCCACCCACCATGACGACCTCGCGCATTGGCCGGATATCCGCTTGCTGATCAGCGCCGATATTGCCGAGGCGATCCGCAAGCGCCTGCATATGTTCGTCTTGCGCACCAAGGTGAAACTGGCCGATCACAGCCACGATGTGGCGTTGTTCGGTCTCGCCGCCCGCGTCGATGACCCCGCATTCGACACGGCGCTGGCGGCCTTGCTGATCGAACGCGGCATCGGCAGCGCGCCGACCGCCGATGCCGCGGGCGTCGCCGTCGCTCTGGAATCGGTGACGGTACCAGCGGGGTCGGCGTCTCTGGTCAGCTTGCTGGCCGGCACCGTGGCCGGCGATGCGCAAATCGCGCCGGCTTTACCTCTGGTTCGGCACGACAGCGCCGACGGCAACGGCGTCACGCTGCTGCGACTGGCCGACGCGGCCGGGCAACGCCGTTTCCTGCTCTGTGTACCGGCAGCGGGCCGCGACAGCTGGCTGGCTGCGCTGGCTGGCCGCTTCGGCGCGCTCGATCCGGCCCATTGGAACTGGCTGGACATCCAAGCGGCAGCGCCGCGCATCACCGCGGCAACGCAGGATGCCTTCGTGCCGCAGATGATCAACTTCGAAGCCATTGGCGGCGTCAACTTCCGCAAGGGATGCTATCCGGGACAGGAAGTGGTGGCGCGCAGCCAGTATCGCGGGACCGTGAAGCGACGCGCCACGCTCGCGCACGCCGAGCAGGCCGCCGCCGGCGACGAAATCATCGATTTGAACGATCCCGCCAATCAGGGCTCGGCCGAGCAATGGCAGCCGTGCGGGCGCGTGGTCAATGCGGCGCCGGCGCCCGATGGCGGCGTCGATTGCCTGATCGAATTGAAAACGGCGACGCCGTCGAACGCGGCATTGCGTGTCGTGCTGCGATCGGCGGCAACGGATACACCGCAACACGACGTGTCGGCCACGCCGGTTACGGCGACGGCGGCACTGTCGGTCTACGGCCTGCCGTATACGCTGCCCGCGGCGTAACGCCCGAACACGCGGAACGCGGCGCCGGCGCCGGCGCCGAGCAGGTCGGACCGACAGCCTCGTCCCAGCGAGCGCTAGGCTTCGCTGGACGAGACTGGGCCCTCGCGACGCTCGGCGCGGACCTTCCGGCCAAGCGGCAACTTCCGCAAATATTTGAACGTTCCCAGCGCCTTGGCGACGAGCCCCCCGTCGGCATCCACGACCTCGCCCTCGCAGAACGCCATCGTCGTGGAACGGTGTACGACGCGGCCACGCGCGGTCAAACTGCCCTGCCCGGGCTGAATGAAGGTGACGCTCATATCGACGGTCACCACGCCGCGCGAGCGGTCGTTCCCCGCATAGCCGGGCGGCCGCTCGATCTCACGAGCGGCTTTGCCCAGGGCGGCATCGAGCAAGGTCATCGTGACGCCGCCGTGGGCGATCGCCCAGCGGTTCATATGCCAGTCGGCCAGTGTCAGCAGCAGTTCGCTGCCCTCGGAATCGGCACGCAAGGTCTGCACACCGAGTGCGTTCAGGAAAGGGTTTGCGCCGTCCGGATAGTCGGATTCGGTCGCCATCGGCTGATCAGCCATGTCGGTCTCGCTTTCGAGCCTGCCGGGTACGCTTCTATGCCAAAGGGGAAGGCAGCGGGCCCGCGTCTCTCTTTATCGTTGTTTTGCTTGTCTTCTGTCGCTCGACGCGCAGGCAAGGGTTTGCTCGCGCATCTTGGCCAGACTCTCGGCCGTCGTCGCGCCTGCGGCCTGGTCCTTCACTTTCCACATGACAACATGTGTCACATCCTGTCCTCCGTTGCCGGCAGCCATGCTAAATACCCGCACGGTGCGCATGCTAACGTACCACGTTCTAAAATAGACCTTTCGACGTGCGGAACGATCGGATCGGCCGGATTCGGCCAGTCGGCGTTTCCGCGTTTTTCGCGTCTCAGCAGCGCTCACGTACCGCCCCTGTCCCGCCTATGTCCAACACGCCCCAGTCCCCGACCGACTCGCTCGGCATCACGCAGCGGCTCGAAGGCGGCTTCGCCGCGCTCGGCGAGCGATTCTACACCCGCTTGCCGGCCCAGCCGATACCTTCGCCCTATCTGGTCGCCGTCTCGGCCGATGCGCTGCGCGATCTGGGGCTGCCAAGCGACAGCCTGGACGACCCGGCGGCCATCCTGCGCCTCGCCGGACACCCGCCGGGGCTGGATACGCGCGACAGCGGCGCTGCGGCGCTCGACCGGGCCGCCTTGCCCTGGCCGGCAGAGATCCCGCACGCGCAACTGCCGCTGGCAAGCGTCTACTCCGGCCACCAGTTCGGTCAGTGGGCCGGACAATTGGGCGATGGACGGGCGTTGACGATCGGCGAGATCGCGGACCCCGCCGGCGTCTGGCAGGAGGTACAGCTCAAGGGCAGCGGCTTGACACCGTATTCGCGGATGGGCGATGGCCGTGCCGTCCTGCGCTCGTCGATCCGGGAATTCCTGTGCTCCGAAGCGATGCATGCGCTCGGCATCCCGACCACCCGCGCGCTGGCCCTCACCGGCTCCGCGATGCCGGTCCGACGCGAGTCGATCGAGACTGCCGCGATCGTGACACGCTTCGCACCCAGTTTCGTACGATTCGGTCATTTCGAGCACTTCTGGTCGATCGATGACTTCGACGCGCTGCGACGTCTCGCCGACCATGTGATCGCGCATCACTACCCGGAACTTGAGGGCAGCGACAACCCCTATTTCGGCTTGCTGGAGTGCGTGGCCACGCGTACGGCCGAGATGATCGCGCAGTGGCAGAGCGTGGGTTTCTGTCATGGCGTGATGAATACGGACAATATGTCGATTCTTGGATTGACGATCGACTATGGCCCGTTCGGCTTCCTGGACGGCTTCGATCCGCGTCATATCTGCAATCACACGGACTCCCAAGGCCGTTACGCCTACCATCGTCAGCCCGAGATCGGGCGCTGGAATCTATTCGCGTTGGCCCAGGCGCTGTTGCCGCTGATTGCCACGCCGCAGGCCGGCACGTCGATGCCGGAATCGGGCACGCCGGCGGCCGACGCGGCGATCGCATTGACTAAATCGGCTCTGACCCCATATGGATCGGTGTTCAGCACGCACTATCAAGCGCGGATGGCAGCGAAAATCGGACTTCAGCAGCCCACGGCCGAAGATGGCGCCCTGATCGACCGCCTGTTGCAACTGATGGACGGCAGCCGGGCCGATTTCACGCTGAGCTTCCGTGGCTTGGCGAATGTGCGGCAACAGGAAGGCGCGCCCGACAGCGATCCGCTGGCCGATAGCGCCGCGCCGACCAAGACGACGCCGTCGTTCCGCGACGCCTTCCTCGACCTGCCGGCCGTCGATGCCTGGCTGTCCGATTACCGGGCGCGGTTGCGTCAACAAGGCATGGACGACGCGTCGCGCGCGGCGCAAATGCGACGGGTCAACCCGAAATACGTGCTGCGCAACCATTTGGCGGAAACCGCCATCCGCGCGGCTCGCGACGGCGATTTCAGCGAAACGCAGCGGCTGGCGTCGGTCTTGCGCAAGCCGTTCGACGAACAAGAGGCGTATGCCGACTACGCGGCCCCGCCGCCCGACTGGGCAGCGGGACTCGAGGTGAGCTGCTCCTCATGAACCCCGCGGGCGCCGATCAGCGCGCCCGCCCCCTTTGTCTCCGGAGATCCGATATGAGCGACACGCACAATCCGCACGCCGCACAGGCACCGAATGATCGCGCCGACGACGCCACGCAAGCGCCGGGTGCCACGCCCGCCGCCGCACCAAAGGCCCCGCGGACCGACGCCGAATACCGTGCCGAATTAACGCCGGTGCAGTACCAAGTGGCCCGCCAAGCGGCGACTGAACGCCCGTTTACCGGCGATTACTGGGATCACTGGGAAAAAGGCACGTATTATTGCGTGTGCTGCGGTACGCCATTATTCGAGTCATCGACGAAATTCGATGCCGGATGCGGTTGGCCGAGCTATTTCAAACCCATTAACGGCGAAGTGATCGCCGAACACACGGACCGCTCGCATGGAATGCTGCGCATCGAAGTCAAATGCAAGGCCTGCGATGCGCACCTGGGCCATGTGTTCGAAGACGGTCCGGCGCCGACGGGCCTGCGTTACTGCATTAACTCCGCGGCTATGACATTCGGACAATGAAATTTCTTTTTGATCTCTTCCCCGTCATCCTGTTCTTTATTGCGTTCAAGATCTGGGGGATCTACACGGCGACAGCCGTCACCATCGCCGCTACCGTCTGTCAAATTATCTGGATGGCGGTGCGGTTCCGCCGTGTGGAGCCGATGTTGTGGGTCAGCTTCGCGATCGTCGTCGTCTTCGGCGGCGCGACGCTGCTGCTGCACGACGAGAATTTCATCAAATGGAAGCCGACGGTGCTGTACTGGGCCTTCGCGATCGCGCTGGGCGTGGCCCATCTGCTGAAGAAGAATCCAATCGAAGCGATGATGGGCAAGCAGATGACCTTGCCGGCCCCGGTCTGGCGCCAATTGAACTTGGCCTGGGCCGTGTTCTTCATCGTGCTGGGCATCTTGAACCTGATCATCGCATTCCACTTCTCCACCGATGCCTGGGTCAACTACAAATTGTTCGGCGGCACCGCATTGATGGTGGTTTTCGTCATCTGCCAGAGCATCTGGTTGAGCCGCTATTTGAAGAGCGAGTAAGCGACCATGACCGCCTCCCACTCCCCCACGCCCTCGAGCGCCGCCGTGCCGGCCGGCGATGCACGACGTGACTGGATCGAGCAGCGACTGCGCGATGCCCTCGCCCCCGGCTTCCTCGATGTCGAGGACGACAGCGGCCGTCACGCCGGCCACGCCGGCGCCCGCAATGAAGACGGCAGCATCGGCGGCTCCCATTTCAATGTGACGATCGTCAGCGCCGCCTTCGCCGGCAAGTCGCGGGTAGCGCGGCATCGCCTAGTGTATGATGCCCTCGCTGAGGCGATCCGGGCGGGACTGCATGCGCTCGCGATCGTGGCATACACCCCCGAAGAACACGCAAACAGGACTGATCGATGATTTTCAGCAAGACCCGCGTTGCCACTGTGACGGCGACGGCCCTGAGCCTCGCCGCGATGAGCATGCCCGTGTTCGCGCAGAACGCCGCCGTCGTGAACGGTACGGCTATTCCGTCGGCCCGCGTGGACGCGATGATCGCCTCCTTGCCGCAAGGCGCCCAAGGCGATTCGCCGCAGATCCGCCAGGCGATCCGCGACGAGCTGATCAACCGCGAAGTGCTGCTGCAAGCCGCCACCAAGGACGGTCTGACGAAGGATCCGCTGATCCAGCAACAGATGGCCATCGCATCGCAGACGGTCGTGATCCGCGCCTATCTCGAGAAGTACATCGCAGCGCATCCGGCATCCGATGCGCAGTTGCATGCGCAGTACGACGAGATCGCCGCCAAGATGAAGGCACAGAGCAGCGGTGAGGAATATCACCTGCATCACATCCTCGTCGACAACGAGCAGCAAGCGAAGGACCTGATCGCCAAGATCAAGGGCGGCGCAAGCTTCGAGGATTTGGCCAAGCAGTACTCGAAGGACCCGGGTTCGGCGAAGAACGGCGGTGATCTGCCGTGGTCGCCGGCCGACGCCTATGTGCCGGAATTCGCCAAGGCAGCGGAAGCGCTGAAGCAAGGCCAGATCACCGATACGCCGGTGCATACGCAATTCGGCTGGCACATCATTCGCCTCGACGGCGAACGTGCCGCGACGGCGCCGGCCCTGCCGCCGTTCGAAAGCGTGAAGAGCCAATTGGCCCAGGAAGCGCAGAAGCAGACGGTCCAGGATCTGGAATCGAAGCTTCGCGGTCAAGCGAAGATCCAGTAATTCACCTCGCACGACCGCGCGATGCGCCGCCGCCCTTCGATGGCGGCGCATCGCGCACCCGGCGCTGAACCGATCGGCTGCGCGCCATCGGTGTCGTCAGCCCGGATCCCCGGATTCCCGCTCATACAGCCTTCTGCCGAACTGCAGTACACGCCCCAGATTCTCCGCATTCGCGAGCACGAATGTGCGATGCGTGGCGCTCAGGTCGCGCAAGATACTGTCGACAAGCAAATCAGACCACTCCCCCGATAGCAAAAGCCCGATGCTTTGCGCGGCGTCCGATGCCGACGCGTCGCGAAGGGCAGCCTGAATCTGCGAGACATAGCGCAAAAAGGTGCTTGCTCGCGCTTCCGTCATGCTGCTATCCAGAAGCAGTCGATCGAACAGCGGCGACAGCGAGAAATAGTGCGGCTCCGCAGGCAACACTGGCGGCGTCGCCGGCAGGACAGCCAGGGTCGCGGCGGCAACAAGCAGATTCTCGACAAATATCGGCGAGCGCTGGAGCGTACGGACCCATTCGACGGAAAACTGCTCCCAGTCGTACACCTGCGGCAAAGCCCGTTCGGCTATGGCAAAAAGGCTCGATGCATAGGGCGCGATGACGGGATCGAACAAGACCGTTTCAAACCACGCCGCGTTGAGCGCACGATCGAAGTGGTAGGGCAAGACCGTGTCCGCGACAGCGTCGAGATGATTTTCCAGACGTTCGGAGGCCATGTCGTCATCGCGTGCGCCCTCCTGCTCGAACAGCACGACCCGCCGCCATACGGAGTACGCAACATGCGAACTCCTTCGCCCGTCGCTGTCTTCCGCGCAATACAGCAGGTCGAACCAACGCTGTAATTCGTAATGCGAGAGATTGCGTGCGGCCAAAACGTTGCTGTAATCGTCATGCCATTGGGCATACGTAGGCGGTGCCGCGGCGCCTTCCTCGTCGAGGTCTTCATCGACTTCCTCGTCACTGTCGTCGTGGGGCGCATGGCGGAGATCGTTTAACGCACCGCCGATCCGCGCGACGGGGAGTCGATTGTGCCGTAGAAACTCCCGTAGATACCGATCGACGTTCTCGGTCAATAGATCGTCACGGATCCATTCGTCGACGGCTCGCGCGACGTAGCGCCATCGCGCCGGCGTTACCTTTTCTTCGTTGCTGGTCAAGCGCGCGACCGCATCGATCAACGTGTCGCGCGCCATCGGCAACACCGGCGCGTTATGCCCGCGCCACGCCGAAACCGCATCGGAGAAGCGCTTGTAGGCCGCGGCCCGTCGTGAAGACAGGGCCTCCAACGACTGCCGCAGCCCCGAGGAGCCGGCCGCCAGGCGTCGTACCATCTCCCGTTGCGGTGCGGGCCCTGCCGTTAGATACGCGGCAATGCGATCCGTTACCGGCACCAGCCCGTCCAATGGCCCCAGCAACGTGCCGCTTGAATCGGTTGTCGTGACGCATAGGTTTGACGACGTTCCGCTCTCGGCGTGGCCCGGCTGCGATGTCATCGCGCGTGTCGGCCACGGTGCCATGTGTTCGCCCTCGTCATCATCGATACCCAATGCATTGGCAAGCGCCACATGGTCCACGGTCCCGAAAGGCGATATTCGATCAGAAACAGCATCTGTTCGTCGACGCCTGCTCGCTGGAGACGATGGCGACGAAGAAGGCGACAAATCGCGCTTGGGTTTCATTAGTCATCCTTATTGAATGTTTCCAACGCTGCACCGATGCACGCCGTACAACATCATGTCCTGACCATGCTGTTTTTAGCGTAACCGCGTCGATCTTAAAGCGTTCCACCCGACGCGAGCCGATGGAGCGCCTGATTTAGCTATAAGAAAGGGGGGAAAGGTCTTACTTCGCATGATCGACAGGTCCGCGCGGCGCAAAAAAACCCAGGGAGCGAAACGCCCCCTGGGTCTATTTCGACGCAGCCATCCTGCGTCTATTGCGCGATGCAGCGCGCCAGCCGTTTTACCCGACCCACTTCCGTGCGTTCTGGAAGAGGCGCATCCACGGGCTATCGCCTTCGCCGGCAGCCCAGTCTTCCGGATGCCAGCTCATCGTCACGGCGCGTGCCACGCGTTCCGGGTGCGGCATCAACACGGTGAAACGACCATCGGCCGTCGTCACCGACGTCAAACCGCCGGCCGAGCCGTTCGGGTTCAGCGGATACTGCTCGGTCGCCTGGCCGCGATTATCGACATAGTGCACGGCCCCCAATACCTGCGCCGCATTGCCTTGCTTCGAGAAATCGGCAAAGCCTTCACCATGTGATACCGCCACCGGAATCCGCGAGCCGGCCATGCCGTCGAAGAATATCGACGGCGATTGTGCGATCTCCACCGTCGCGAATCGGGCTTCGAACTGCTCCGATTTGTTGCGCGTGAAGTTCGGCCAGTGCTCGGCACCGGGGATCATCGATGCCAGGCTCGACATCATCTGGCAACCGTTGCAGACGCCCAGCGCGAACGTGTCCTGGCGCCCGAAGAACGCCGCGAACATATCGGCCAAGATCGGATTGAAACGAATCGTCTTCGCCCAGCCCTCGCCGGCACCCAGTACATCGCCATAGGCAAATCCACCGCACGCCACGGCACCGGCAAAATCCGCCAGCGTCGCGCGGCCTTCGATCAGATCGCTCATATGCACGTCGCGGGTTTCGAAACCGGCCCGATCGAAGGCATGCGCCATTTCCAGATGCGAGTTCACGCCTTGCTCACGCAGGATCGCGACACGCGGACGCTCGCCCTTCTGGATAAACGGCGCCGCCACGTTCTGCGTCGTGTCGAACGTCAAAATCGGCGAGATACCCGGGTCCGCCGCATCGGCGATAGCCGCCACTTCAGCATCGGCACACGCCGGGTTGTCGCGCAGACGCGCGATGCGCCAGCTCACATCGGTCCAGACGCGTTGCAGATCCGTACGCGCGGCATGGTAGACACGCTTCGCGTCGCGGTAGACCTCGATATCGCCACGATCGTTCAGCTTGCCGATCTGATGGCTGCACGCCGACAGGCCCTGCTCGCGCAGTACCGCGAACACGGCATCGCGCTCGCTGGCGCGAATCTGTACGACGGCACCCAATTCTTCGTTGAACAAGGCCCGCAGCGTCTGGTCGTGACGACGACCGGACGTTTGCTTTGCCCAATCCTTGGCATCGCCGAAATCCGACTCATGATTCGGATCCAGCGTCAGCATATCGACGTTCAGCGACACGCCCACGTGCCCGGCAAACGCCATTTCAGCGACCGTCGCGAACAAGCCGCCGTCCGAACGATCGTGATAGGCCAGCAACTTGTCGTCCGCGTTCAGCTTCTGGATCGCGCCGAAGAAACGCTTCAGATCTTCGCTGTCGTCCAAATCCGGCGCCTGGTCGCCCATCTGCTGCGCGACCTGCGCCAGGATGCTGCCCGCCATCCGGTTCTTGCCGCGACCCAGATCGATCGACACCAGCAGCGTCTCGCCAACGGTCTCGCCGCGGAACGTATCGTCGGCGCGGCGCAGTTGCGGCGTCAAATGCTGACGGACATCGGCCACCGGCGCGAACGCCGACACGATCAAGGTCACCGGCGCGACCACCTCCTTCGCCGTCTCGCCATCGCGCCACTGCGTGCGCATCGACAGCGAATCCTTGCCGACCGGGATCGACAGGCCCAAGGCCGGGCACAGATCCATCCCGACCGTCCGTACCGTGTCGTACAGCGCCGCGTCTTCACCCGGCGTGCCGCACGCGGCCATCCAGTTCGCCGACAGCTTGATCGACGTCAACGCGTCGATCGGCGCCGCGGCGATATTGGTGATCGCCTCGCCAATCGCCATGCGGCCCGATGCCGGCGCGTCGATGACGGCCAGCGGCGCACGCTCGGCCATCGTCATCGCTTCACCGGCGAAGCCGCGGTAGTCCATCGTCGTCACCGCACAGTCGGCCACCGGCACCTGCCAGGGTCCGACCATCTGGTCACGTGCACTCATCGCGCCCACGGTCCGGTCGCCGATGGTGATCAGGAAGGACTTGCTGGCTACGGTCGGGTGCGCGAGCACGCCGTCGACGGCCTGCTCCAGCGTCACGTCGTCGAGCACCAGCGGCGGACAGCTGCGCGCCTCGCGCTTCACGTCGCGGTGCATCCGTGGCGCCTTGCCGAACAGCACATCCATCGGCATGTCGACCGCGACATCGCCGTCGGCCTTCGCATCGGCGCCTTGCGCCAGTTGCGTCGCCTCCGCTAACTTCAACACCTGCTCGTCGGTCGCGACACCGACGATCGCCATCGGGCAACGTTCACGCTTGCAGATCGCCTCGAACTGCTCGGCGCTTTCCGGTGCGATGGCCAGGACATAGCGCTCCTGTGCCTCGTTACTCCAGATCTCGCGCGGCGCCAGACCCGACTCTTCCAAATGAATCGCATCGATGGCAAAGCGCGCGCCGCGGCCCGCGCCTTCCACCAACTCCGGGAAAGCATTCGACAGGCCACCGGCACCGACGTCATGGATGCTCAGGATCGGATTATCCGAACCGAGCTGCCAGCAGCTGTTGATCACTTCCTGCGCACGGCGCTGAATTTCGGGATTGCCACGTTGCACCGAATTGAAATCCAGTTCGGCGGTGTTCGTGCCGGTCGCCATCGAGCTCGCCGCACCGCCCCCCATGCCGATCCGCATGCCCGGGCCGCCGATTTGAATCAGCAGCGTGCCGGCCGGCAGATCGTGCTTGTGCGTGTGCGCATCGTCGATATTGCCGATACCGCCGGCGATCATCACCGGCTTGTGATAGCCGCGCACCGTGCCGCCGACGTTCTGCTCGTAGACGCGGAAATAGCCGGCCAGGTTCGGACGCCCAAATTCGTTATTGAACGCGGCGCCACCCAGCGGGCCGTCGGTCATGATCTGCAGCGGCGACGCGATCCGATCCGGACGGCCATAGCCGACACCGGCCGGGGTCGCATCGGCTACGGCACCGTCAGCCAGTGGCTGCGGACGTTGCGCAAACGGGATCGCGGTATCGGTCGCCGTTTCCCAGGGTCGCGCGGCATCCGGCAGATGCAGATTCGACACCGAGAAACCGGCCATGCCGGCCTTCGGACGCGCGCCGCGACCGGTCGCGCCTTCGTCACGGATTTCACCGCCGGCACCGGTCGACGCGCCCGGGAACGGCGAAATCGCCGTCGGGTGATTGTGCGTCTCCACCTTCATCAAGGTATGCGTCAGCGCTTCGCTTGCCTCGTAGACCTGAGACTCGCCACGCGGATACCAACGCTGCGCCGTGGTGCCGCGCATCACGGCCGCATTGTCCGAATAAGCGACGATCGTCCCTTCCGGATGCAGCTTGTGCGTGTTGCGAATCATCGCGAACAGCGACAGTTCCTGCGCTTCGCCGTCGACCGTCCAATTCGCATTGAAGATCTTGTGACGGCAGTGCTCGCTGTTCGCTTGGGCAAACATCATCAGCTCGACGTCGCTCGGATTACGTCCGAGTTGCGTGAAAGCGTCGACCAGATAATCGATTTCGTCGTCGGCCAGCGCCAGACCCAGTTCCGAATTGGCCGTGGCCAGTGCGGAGCGGCCGGCGCCGATGACGTCCACACGCGACAGCGGCGTGGACGGCAGTTCGTCGAACAGGCGGTAGGCCTGCTCGCGATCGGCGGCGATCGACTCGGTCATCCGGTCGTGCAGCGCCGCGTGGACAGCGTCGAGGGCGCGGTCGTCGAGCGATTTGCGACCGCCCAGCAGGCCGGTCTTCAGCACCAGGGTGAATTCGACGCCGCGTTCGATGCGGCGCACATGCTGCAAGCCGCAGTTGTGCGCGATGTCGGTGGCCTTGCTCGCCCACGGCGAGAGGGTGCCGAAGCGCGGCAACACCAGGACGGGCAGCGTCGCACCTTTCGGCGCGTCAGCCTGCGCGGCCGGTTGGCCGTACTCCAGCAACGCGTCCAGGACGTGGACCTGCTCCGGCGTGAGGGCGGCATCGCTGTGGACGAAATGCAGATAGACCGCACTGACATCGACAATGTTCGCATCGATCGCCTTCAACGTGGCGAGCAAACGGGTCTTGCGGAAATCGGAGAGGGCCGAAGCGCCGGGAAAGCACGAGAAATGGGCCATTGAGCGGAAATGGATGCACCGCGCGGGCGCGGCGGAAAACGAAGGGAAGACTCGGATTATACCGCGCCTGAGCCACCCGACGGCCGGCTTCTTGCTACGCTGCAACACTGGCCGAATGGCGAATGTCGGTCGTTGACAACTGATCTGATGGTTGCCCGCGCGCGGAGACGTTATGATTGCGCCCCGGTGGCCAAGGGAATTCGAGAAATGAAGCAGTTCGACCTGATCGTGATTGGGGCCGGTATCAGCGGCATGGCCGTCGCGATGCGGGCCATCGAGGCCGGCATGCACGTGGCGCTCGTCGACGATCATGCGACCGTCGGCGAGGGTGCGTCGTTTTTTCACAGCGGGGTGATGCTGCCGCCGCCGCTCGACCCGTGGTTTGGGCCCGATGCCGCGCTGCCCACGCCCGGCGGCGTGCCATGGCGTCGCAGTGCCCGCGAACGCGCGGCCGATGCGCAGCGGCACGCCCGGCTCGCGCCGCTCCAGCCGCTAATCGCGCAGTCCGCGTCGCGGTTAGAAGCGCTCGCGCGCCGCTACGAGATCGATTTCGAACGTCGCGACGGCGCGCTGTACGCCTGGCGCAACGCCACCGCTTTCCAGCGTGTGAAAGCGCTGATCGCCGAGTGGCCCGGCGCGTCGGCGGCCACCGCGGCGTGCGCGGCACCCGATCCAGCCGCCGAGCGCGACGTGCCGCCCGCGACATCGGACGGTACCGCCGACGACACCCCGACCACAGCATCCACACCGACCACGCCGCCCACGCCGGAGGCGACGAGCGCTGCGGCGCGCATCGACCTGTACGGTCACACCGCGCGCATTCTGGACGCCGAGGCATGCCGGGCCATGGAGCCGGCGCTCGAACATGCGGAAGCGCTCGCGGGCGGCGTCGCTTTCGATGGCCTGTCGAGCGGCAATGCCGCCGTCATGGCGAAACGCCTGAAACAGTGCCTAGATGCGGCCGATGTCCGCTTCCTGCTGGCGCGGGAGGCGATCCGGATCGACGTGCATGGCAATGGCGTCGATGTTTCGATTCGACCGGCACAGCAAGCCGTCGGCGCCTTTTCCGGCGTCCAGGCCCGGGGTTTCATGGCGCCCTCGACGGCTCCGATACTGGGACTCGATGCACGGCAGACCGATCCCGCGCAGCACGTGGAAAAGATCTGCGGCACGAACGTCGTCATTGCCGCTGGCGCCGGCAGCGCGAAGTTGCTCGGTGACATGGGCATCGCCCTGCCGCTGCAACGCGTCACGCGCACCACGCTGACCGGGACAGTGCTCCGCGAGGACTATGCGCCGCGCCATTTGCTCGTGGACGCGGAGAACGGGGCGGCGATCGTGCGCTTCGATCGGCGGGTGCGCGTCAGCAGCTGCCTCTACGGTCAAGCCGCGACGATCGGCAAAGTCTCGCGCAAAGGCGCCAGCTTGCCGCCGGGGCCTCCCGCAAAAGCCCTGCAAGCACTGCCCGCGCAATTGCATCGATGGCGCGATTCGCTGGTTCCGGGCGCCGCGCGCTTCGACGGACCGCCCGGTGAATCGGTCGCCCTCGTCGGCGCCGACGGTCTGCCGGTGATCGGTACCCTGCGCGGCCGCCAAACCGGTGGCCGCCTGCATCTGGTGCTCAGCGGCGCGCATCGTGGCTGGGGCCTCGCGTTCGGCGCCGCCGACCTGTTGTTTGCGCAGTGGGGACATACGGTGAAGAGCGATGGCGACGAGAATGCGCACGGCACGACCGAGAGCACGACCGATGTACCAGCACCGGTGCCGGTACGCGATGCCCGCGATACCTTTGACAGCGCTGCGCGCATGGCCTTGTCACCGGCCCGTTTCGGCCACTGAACCGCGCCGATCGCGGTGCGTGTCCGAATCGACGGATGCGCATCCGGTGTATGGTAGGGAGATCCTCTCCTCCGTACACCATCATGTCCGTCGGTCGCCATTCCCTCCCTTTTTCCCTCGATTCGATTCGCCGCGCCGCGCACTCGGACAGCACCCCGGGCGGTGCGCCGACCGTCGCCCCGCCACCGTGGTTCGCGATCGACACGCATCTGCTGCCACTCCCGGTCGCCTTGCCTGACGATTTGCAGAAGCTGGAGGCCCGCGCCGCGAAAAGCGCCGGGCCGCACGCCTTGATGGCGCGTGCCGGCGCCGCCGCTGCCGACTTCCTGTTGCAGCAGCGCGTACACGACAGCGCTGTCATACGCGGCGAGGCGCCGCCCGATCAAGCGCCCCAGGCGGCGTGCGACAGCGACGCACCAGCGGCATCGAGCGCCCCGGTGCGTGTCTGGTTTTTCGTCGGCCCGGGGAACAATGGCGGCGACGCCTTGGTCGCGGCCACGCAATTACACCGGCACGGCGTGGCGATCGGCGTGACGCTTCCCGTCGCACCGACACACGGCGACGCCTTATGGGCCTTGACGGAAGCGCAACGCGCGCGCGTGCCGATCCAAGAGAATGGCCCGACAGAGGCGCAATGCAAGGTCTTGCGCGACACCGGTTGGTGCGTCGACGGCGTGTTCGGCATCGGCCTGAACCGACCCATCGGCGAGCCCTATGCGCAGTGGGTCAGCTGGATGAACACGCACGCCGACCAAGGGGGCCGCGTGTTGGCGCTCGACGTCCCCAGCGGCCTCGACGCGCGGACCGGCCAGCCGATATCGCAGCCTTCGGCGCCGGGTTGCGCGGTGAGCGCGACACACACGATGAGTTTTCTCGGTGCGACGCCCGGCTTGTTCACCGGCAGCGGACGTGATTACACGGGCCACTTGTTCCTCGCGCCGCTGTCACAAGCCGATTTCTCGGTGCCCGCCGCCACCGCGCAACCCGACGCGCACGCGCCATTGCAACTGAATGCGCCGGCCTCGTTCATGCACCGCTTCACGAAGCGGCGACCGTCGTCGCACAAGGGCACATTCGGCAGTGTCGCCATCATTGGCGGCGATACCGGCACGTGCGGCGCGGCGATCCTGAGCGCGCGCGCCGCGCTTTACACGGGCGCCGGTCGCGTACACACGGCGCTAATCGGCGACGGCGCGCCGCCGTACGATCCGCCTCATCCTGAAATCATGCTGCGCCGGATCGATGCCATTGCGCTGGACACGATGGATGCGCTCAGTATCGGCCCAGGCTTGGGCACCTCGACGCGCGCATCCGACATCGTTCGACGCGTACTGCACGAGGTGGTCGGCGAGCATTGCCACGCGCTGCTCGATGCCGACGCGCTAAACCTGGTGTCGCGTGAGCCCGCGCTCGCCCAAGCGGTGGCGTCAGCCGGGCGCTGGCTCGTGATGACCCCGCATCCGGGCGAAGCGGCACGCTTGCTCGACGTCGACACCCAGGAGATCGAGCACGATCGGCTCGCCGCGGCGCGCGCGCTGGTCGCCCGCTTCCACTGCACGATCGTGCTCAAAGGCGCCGGCACGCTGATCGCGTCACCGCGACAGGCGCGGGACGCGGCCTCGGCTGATGACACCGCGGTCGATATCGTCATGAACACGACCGGCAACACCGGCCTTGCCACAGGAGGCACCGGCGACGTGTTGAGCGGGGTAATCGGCGCCCTGCTCGCCCAGCATCTGCCGCCGCGCGAAGCGGCGATGGCAGGCGTCTATCTGCATGGACTGGCCGCCGAAGCCCTGGGCCACGCCGGTGAAGGGCCAGCCGGTTTGACCGCAGGCGAACTGGCACCGATGCTCCGGCGGCTGATGAACGATCACCTGCGGCAATACCGATTGATCGCCGGTTGATTTCAAGAAGCACCTCATCGCGATAATGACCCTACGCGTCCCTACGCGACCACGCGCACGCGCGCGGGTTCAGGCGGGGTTTGCCGTCGCGATTTATACTTTGTGCGACAGGTCGAAAACGCGGCCTCTCGCGTAACGTCGATTGCGTCGCCGGCACTTGGTGCGATCGCGACGAAGACGTCACGCCGACGGCCGTATGCGTTTGCTCACCACAACAACGAGACAGGCTCATGACATCGAACAACTCGCCGAAGAACGCGCCGCTGCCCGTGCTTCCCACCTGGGCCGCGCTGCGCGCCCATTACGATCAGATCCGCGACGCGCGACTGCGCGACTGGTTCGATCCGGCTCAGGACAAGGCGCCGACGCGCGCCGAACGATTCACGCTGGACGGCGGCGGACTCTCGATCGATTTCTCCAAAAACCGGATCACCGACGACACGCTGAAGCTGCTGGTGCAATTGGCACGTGATGCGGGCGTCGAGGCACGACGCGATGCCGTGTTCAGCGGCGAGATCGCCAACCCGACCGAAGGGCGTCAGGTCTTGCACACGGCGCTGCGCGCGACGGATCCGGCCACGCCGCACTTCGCCGAAGTGCAGGCCGAGCGCAAAAAGATGGCTGCCTTCGCCGAACAAGTTCGCGGCGGTCAATGGCATGGGTATACCGGCAAGCCGATCCGTCATATCGTGAACATCGGCATAGGTGGCTCGGATCTCGGCCCGAAGATGGTGTGCTACGCGCTGCATCATCTGTCGGACCCGGAAATCAAGAGCCACTTCGTGTCGAACGTGGACGGCGCCGATTTGCAGCGCGTCGTCGATCAGATCGATCCTGAAACGACGCTGGCGATCATCGTATCGAAAACGTTCACGACGCTCGAAACGATGACCAATGCCCGCTCCTTGCGGCAATGGTTCGTCCAGCGCGGCTGCCCCGAAGACAAGCTGCATCATCACTTCGTCGGCGTCTCGGCGAACACCGACGAGGTCGTGAAATTCGGTATCGCGCGGGAAAACGTCTTCCAGATGTGGGATTGGGTCGGCGGCCGGTACTCGTTGTGGAGTGCGGTTGGTCTGTCGATCATGTTGTCGGTCGGTCCGGCAAACTTCGACGCCTTGCTTGCCGGCGCGGACGCAATGGACCAGCATTTCCGCGAAGCGCCGCTCGAACGCAATCTGCCGGTGCTGATGGCGTTGATCGGCATCTGGTATCGCGACATCTTCGAATCGCAAAGCGTGCTGGTGGCGCCGTATTCGGAAGCGTTGCACTACCTGCCGTCCTATCTGCAACAGCTCGAGATGGAGAGCAATGGCAAATCGGCACGGCTCGATGGCGAGCCGGTACGCGAGCCCACCGCCGCGGTGATCTGGGGCGAGCCGGGTACGAACGGCCAACACGCTTTCTTCCAGATGCTGCATCAAGGCCCGACCTTGATCCCCATCGACTTCATCGCCGTCCTGACGCCGGAACACGGCTTCGTCGACCACCATGCCAAATTACTGGCCAATTGCTTCGCGCAGAGCGAGGCATTGATGCTGGGCCGCACGCTCGATGAAGCCCGCAAGATCGCCGGTCCGGACCATCAGGATCTCGCGCCGCACCTGGCCTTCCCTGGCAACCGTCCCAGCACGACGATCATTCTGGATGCGCTCACCCCGCACGCACTGGGCGCCCTGATCGCCTTGTACGAACAGAAGGTGCTCGTGCAAGGCACGATCTGGAACGTCAATTCCTTCGATCAGTACGGTGTCGAGCTGGGCAAGGTGCTGGGCAAGGTCGTCGAGGCCGATCTGGAAGGCGCGGGCCAAGGCCGGCACGACTCGTCGACCAGTGCCTTGATCGCCCGGGCACGCGCCGCCCTGCAAGCGAAGTAAGACGCGACGCGATGGGGTTTGGCATGTCCCATCGCGGAACGGCGTGCCGCCTTCAGGCCGCCTCGGCGAGTCGGCCGGCTCGCATCGTGATGACGCGATCGCAGCGGCGCGCGAGGCTGAGATCATGGGTGACCAATACCAAGGTCGCGCCATGACTGCGGTTCATTTCGAACATCAAGGCACTGACCGCCTCGCCGGTTGCGGCATCCAGGCTGCCGGTCGGTTCATCGGCAAAAAGCACGGCAGGCTGCGTCACGAAGGCCCGCGCGAGTGCCACGCGCTGCTGCTCCCCGCCCGAGAGGACCCGGGGGTAATGGGAGACGCGACTGCCCAAGCCGACGCGTTCGAGCAGCGCATGCGCCTGTTCGCGAGCCTGACGACGCGACACATCGCCGCGTAATTCCAGCGGCAGCATCACATTTTCCAGCGCGGTCAAATGCGGCATCAACTGAAATGCCTGAAACACGAAGCCGACGCCGCGCGCACGCAGTGCGGCCCGCGCATCCTCGTCCAGTGCACCGAGTTCTTGTCCGAGCAAATGGATCGTGCCGGAACTGGCCGTGTCGAGTCCGGCTAGCAGACCCAACAACGTCGACTTCCCGGAGCCCGACTCGCCGACGATCGCGACAGTCTCACCGGCGTCGACATGCATGCCGATATCATCGAGTATCGCCAACTCGCCAGACGCATCCACCACACGCTTGCTGACGCCTTTTACCGCTATGACACGATCCGATTCTTTCCGCATGGATTCCCGCATGAGTGCCAGCTTGTCTTTCCGCATGAAGGCGATATGCCGCCCCCGCCTTTCGCTCCCCGCCCTGCGCCTGGCGGCTGGGATGATGCTCGCGACGCTCGTTACCGTTGCATCGGTGGCGCACGCGCAGGGCACAACGCAGCACGGCGCACCGATGGACCACGCCGCGAGCGATGCCGCGCGCAGTCCAACGCAGGCACCACGCCCGACCATCGTCGTGCTGGGGGATAGCCTCTCGGCCGGGTATGGCTTACCGCCGAATACCGGATGGGTGACCTTGCTGACACAGCGCTTGACCGATCACCCAGCCGGTAAAAATCATTATACCGTCGTCAATAGCAGCATCAGCGGGGACACCACGAGCGGCGGCCGCAGCCGCTTACCGGGCGCCCTGGCGCGGTCCCATCCTGCAGTCGTGATCGTCGAACTCGGTGCAAACGATGCGCTGCGCGGCCTGCCGATGTCGGTGACCCAATCCAATCTGGAAGCGATCATCGAGATGAGCCAAGCTGCCGGCGCGAAGGTCGTGCTGGTGGGAATGCAGATTCCGCCAAACTACGGACCGAGCTACACGCAGGCATTTTCGTCGCTATTCCCGACCCTCGCGAAGCGATATCACACTGCCCTGGTCCCATTCTTGCTCCAAGGTATCGCCGACAAGCCGGAAATGTTTCAGGCGGATCAGATGCATCCGCTAGCGACAGCCCAACCGGTATTACTCGACAACGTGTGGGCGCCGCTGTCACCGCTGCTGCAATGACCCGTTACAGGCCATGAAGGGAGACGAGGACAGAGGGTATTTCCGCACGTTCGGCATGCTTCGGCACAACTACAAGGAGATGACGACGTGAAATTTATACCGACCTTCATGGCAGCGGGCGCACTGGTGGCATTGGGTGCATGTGCAACGCAGGAACCGCAAATGACGTCCATCGGCAAGAGCGCCAAGGCGCCGCAAGCCGTGGCGCAATGCATCTCTACCAGCTGGGCCGACACGACGCAGACGCCGGTGGTGTCGCAAACCCGCGTGGCAAACGACTTCGGCGTCGATGTGCTGGTGCCGGGCCAACAGCCTGGCGGGGACGCGGCAGTGGTTCGCCAGTCGCCGCAAGGTCCGGGTACCTGGGTGGGCTATCGCTCGCTGCACAACACGGCACCGGACCCGTCCGTTACCGCCGCGATCAGCAACTGCCTGTAAATCGCATCGTGGCCGCCGACTTTCCAGTCGGCAGCCACGTAAAAACAAAGCCATTGCATCTTGCCTAGCGCGCCTCCCACAGGGGCGACAAGATAGGCGATGCAATGGCTTTTTTACGTACTACCTATCCGCTCGTCAGTTGCCGTCGCTGTTGTCCTGCTGCGAGACATCGCCGGAGAGGTCATAGACTTTGACGCTGGCCCGCTTGCGCAATGCTGCCAGATAGGCCGCGTTTTCGGTCTGCCCCTCGACCTGCGACAACTGCGCTTCGATCTGCGTCACTTGGGTCGGATCGGCGGTAGCGCCACTGCCGACCTTGGTGATTTCGTAGATGGCATAGCCGCCGTCCGGCACGTCCACGCCGACGAAGGCCGGCAGCTTGGCGGCGTCCGCCTTGAAGACCTCGCTCAACACCGGCTGGGACAGGCCCTGCGGATTCGAGCGCGTCACCGACGTCACCGGCGAGAAACCTGCCGCCGCTACGCCGTCAGGCGCCTTGCGCAAGGCATCCAACTTGGCCGCACCGTCTTTGCGGGCCAGCGCCGATGCCTGTTGATCAACCACCTTATTGCGCGCCGTTTCGCGGACCTGATCGAAAGGCTGCAGCGTTGCCGCCTGATAATTGACCACGCGCGCCGATACCAGCGCGTTGTTTCCCAGATCGATCGCCGCGGTGTTGTGCTTCGACTTCAAAGCGTCGTCACTGAATACCGCTGCCAGCACCTTCGGGTTGTTCGCCGGGTCGGCCGCATTGGCATTCGCCGCCGGGTGTCGCGTCACGGTGGCCGTACGGACCGTCAGGCCGTACTTGTCTGCGGCCGGCTTCAGGCTGTCGGCCTTCTCATAGACCAGGCTGCCGAAACCATCCGCATCCGCCGTGTACTTGTCGGTACCCGATTGCGTCTGCAGCGTGCGCACGATCGCATCACGCACGTCTGCCAGCGGACGCGTCACGGCCGGCTTCGTATCGGTCACTTCGATGATGTGATAACCGAAGTCCGACTGCACGAGGTCGCTGATCTGGCCCTTCTGCAACGCGAAAGCGGCGTCTGCGAACGGCTTGACCATCATCGAGCGATCGAAGAAACCCAGATCGCCGCCCTTGTCCGCCGAGCCCGGATCCTGCGACTCCTTCTTCGCGAGCGCCGCGAACTGGTCCGGATGCGCCTTCACTTCCTTCAACACGTCTTCGGCGTGGGTCTTAGCCTTCGCACGGTCGGCGGCGCTGGCGTCCTTGGGCACGGCGATCAGGATATGGCTCGCGCGCACCTGCCCTTCGGTCTGGTACTGCTTGATATTCGCTTGATAATACTTCTGGATGTCGGCGTCGCTGGGCGCGGACGCAGCGGACAGCGCCTGCGCGCTAAGCACGACATATTCGATCTGTGCCTGCTCGGGCGTCGTGAAGTCGGCATGATGGGCATCGTAATACGCCTTGATGTCCGCCTCGCTCGGCTGCGCCTGAGCGCGGTAATCGGCCGCGCGCAGCACCAAACCGCGCACGTCACGCTGCTGGGTGATCATGCCGTTGAGCGACTGCGCCAATGACGCCGGCACGAAGGCACTGGTCGCGATGCTCTGCGAGATCTGCTGGCTGGCCAGCTGGAAACGCTCGATCTCGTCGAATTGCGGACCGCTCAGGCCTTGCGCCGCCAACAGCTGACCGTATGCCTGCGAATCGAAGCTGCCATCGGGCCGCTTCAGCGAGGCGATCGCCGGAATGCTCATGATGGCTTGACGCACGGCGTTGTCGCTGGCCGTCAGATTCAGGTCACGCGTCTGTTGGGACACCAACCGCTGCTGAATCAGGTTGTCCAGGATCGCGCGACGCGAGGCCGGCGTGTCGAACATCGACGCGTCGTAATTCGCGCCCAACATTTGCTGCGCGCGCTGGTTCTGGTCACGTACCGCCGCGTCGAACTGTTGGCGCGTGATGATGTCGCCATTGACCTTGGCCGCGTTCGCGCTGTCGTCCCACATACCGCGGAAACCCTGGATGCCTACCAGGCCGAGACCGGGTACGACGAACGCCGCCAGGATGATCATCATCAGGCGGCGATGGCTACGGATGAAATCTAACATGCTTACCGAACCGGGAACGAAAGACCGAATATTACCTCAGGAGACCCGCGCAGTCGCCGCACAGGCCAAGAAAACGAGGCATCCATAGGCGAACGCGCCAGAGTCGCACGCGCTTGAAAACAAAAAACCCGCAGCGCTATAGCAGTGCGGGTTGTCTTTTCGGCATGCAATGCATGCCCGTCAATCAGGATCATGCACCGGGAAGAAGGCCTCGCCTTCCACACAGCTGTCTTACGCGATGCGATACCGCACCTTGAATTCACTACTCGGACGGTGGTGGGTGCTGAGGGGCTCGAACCCCCGACCTACGCCTTGTAAGGGCGCCGCTCTACCAACTGAGCTAAGCACCCGTCCGGATAAATCCACAGCGAAGACGAAGATTATGGCCATCTCCCCGCGCCCTGTCAAGCAGCTAGACATCGGCGTCGGAAAAAACCGCCGCACCCGCGTGCCGGTCGGCATCCGGCCAATCCCGGGCCGCCCGGACCGCCTCGAATGCATTGACGCGACCGTGGCCGTAAAGCACGCTATGGCCGCCTTCGTCGTATTCGGCGGCGGGACCTTCCAGCGACGGATCGCCGATCCGCTCACAGGTGCCGACCAGGCAGCGGCTGAGCTCGGACTGGGTCAGGTCGGGATTGGCGGCCACCATCAATGCCAGGACACCGGCCACACCGGGCGCCGCCGCCGAGGTCCCGCCGAACATCTCGGTGTAATCCCCCATCTCCGAATCGCCGCTCTGGCGCGGCGCCCGTTGCCATTGCGCCGACGTCGTCCGTATGCCGTGCGTTCGCAACGCCGGACGTCCGGCGATACGGAAGTCGTTCGACGGAAAGCAGCAACTCAGCGCCGCGCCGTGATTGCTATACGCGCTACGTCGCCCGTGTTCGTTGCAGGCGCCGACGACGAGGATCCCCGGATGCGACGCATGACCGATTCGCGCCACATTGTTATTGCTATTGCCCGCCGCATAGACGACCGCGCAACCCTTGCCGTTCCGGCCCTGCGTCGTCGCATAGGTCAAGGCATCGCGCACATAGGCGGCCATGGGCCACCAGATCCCCCGCCGCGGATCATCGGCATTGTTCCACTCGCCAAGGTCCGGACCCAAACTGACATTGATCACATCGGCACCGCGACTCGCCGCCCAGTAGATCGCTTGCGCGATGACTTCCGCCGACGCTTGTTGCAGCATCAGACGAATGGGCATCAGCCACGCATCGGGCGCGACACCGCTCGCCCCAAAGCGACCGCTGGCGACCGCCACGCCAGCCACGCAGGTGCCGTGAAACTCAGCGCTAAGGCGCGGGCGCGGATTCTCGTCGACCTGGTAAGGTCCCGTATAGGAGCGCGGTGACACGACCTTCTGCCGAAACTCAGGATGGTCGATATCGATCGCGTCATCGATGATCGCGACGACTGCGCCCTTCCCGGTGGACAGGGTGTGCGCCTCCGCCACGTTCGCATGCGCATCGACGATGGCCGGATAGACAATGTCCGGCGAGACCGGCCGCGCATAGGTCACCGCACTGCGCTGCAGGTGCCACTGATTACGGTGAATGCCATAGGCCTGCATCGGGAACAGGATTTCAGGATGACAGAATGCGATGCCGCCCTCGGCCCGAAGCGCGTTGGATGCGTCGAAGACGCGTCGACCGTCTTCTTCCGGCACTGCGACAAAGTACGCATTAGTCGCATATTCGACGCGGCGCTTGATGCGCAACCCCGCCGCGGCAATCCGATCCAGGCACTGCGCGGGCGTCACGTCCTCGGCGAAGCGCACATAAGCATTGCCGGTGTAGACGATCGGGCTATCGCTGCTGTCCTCCACCCAACCCGCACCGGCGAAGCGCACGTCCGCCGCCCGGCGTAGATCGTCCAAGCGGTCTTCGACCGGCAGTCCCGCCGCCGGTACCGAAAAGACGCCGACACCGGCGTTGGCGAAACGCACGACCTCGGTGCAATCCTGCAAGGACGCCGCATGATGGAAACGGGCATCGTCCCATCGCGGATCGACACCTGCCGCGGACACATTCGGCGTCGTCGACCGGGCGGACTGCCATACCGGATCCGGATGCATCCTGACCACCAACAAATGCGCGCTGCGTCGCAAAACGAGGGGCGCCTCATGCTTCGTTCCAAAATACACCGTTTCAATCATTTGCAGTCCTTATTTTATGTCATGGTGATCGACCTGTAATACGAGGGGTTCGAGTACTCGGCGTGATGGAAAGTTGCGCGGACCGGTCACCCGAGCCGCAATCTAGACCATTCGGACAGGGGATCATGCGGTCGAAAAAAAACGCACTCTGACACGGAGTGCGTTTTATCGGTCGGTCCCGGTGCCATGGCATTCACCGGTCAGGATCATTGCGGCCATTCAGGCGGGCGACACCGGCCGCCGCAGGCTAGCCGGCGACTGCTGTCGACCCGGTCATCGATGCTCAGTCGTCGAGCAAGGACAGATCGCGCACGGCACCCTTGTCGGCCGACATCACCAATTTGGCATAGGCCTTCAGGGCAGCGGACACCTTCCGCGGACGCGGCTGCGCCGGCTTCCAGCCCTTCGCGTTTTGCTCGATGCGACGTTGCGCCAGCTCTTCATCCGACAACAGCACGTCGATCGTACGATTCGGGATATCGATCCGGATCTTGTCGCCATCGCGCACGAGACCGATCGCGCCGCCGGCGGCAGCTTCCGGCGAGCAATGGCCGATCGACAGTCCCGACGTGCCGCCCGAGAAGCGACCATCGGTCAACAACGCGCAATCCTTGCCCAAGCCTTTCGACTTGATGTAGCTCGTCGGATAGAGCATTTCCTGCATACCCGGGCCGCCCTTCGGACCTTCATAGCGCACGATGACGATATCGCCGGCCTTGACCTTGCCATCGAGGATATGTTCGACCGCCTCGTCCTGCGATTCGGTCACATGCGCCGATCCTTCGAAGACATGGATGCTTTCGTCGACGCCCGCCGTCTTCACGACGCAGCCGTCCAAGGCGATATTGCCGGTCAGCACGGCCAAGCCACCCTCTTTCGAGAACGCGTGTTCGTAGGAACGGATACAGCCCTCGGCGCGATCGAGATCCAGGCTCGGCCAGCGCGTGGCCTGACTGAACGCCACCTGCGACGGCACGCCGGCCGGACCGGCCATATAGAAGGTCCGAACCGCCTCGTCCTGCGTCCGGACGATGTCCCACTGGTCGAGCGCATCCTTCAGCGTCGGCGCATGGACCGTCGGCACGTCGGTATGCAGCTTGCCGGCACGGTCCAACTCGCCGAGGATCGCCATGATGCCGCCGGCACGGTGCACGTCCTCGATATGGTATTTATTCGTGTTCGGCGCGACCTTACACAGTTGCGGGACGATGCGCGACATCCGGTCGATATCGGTCATCGTGAAGTCGATTTCGGCTTCCCGCGCGATTGCCAGCAAATGCAGGATCGTATTGGTCGAACCGCCCATCGCGATATCCAGCGTCATCGCGTTTTCGAAGGCCTTGAAACCGACCGATCGCGGCAACACACGCGTATCTTCCTCTTCGTAATACTTGCGCGCCAGACCGACGATACCCTGACCCGCACGCTTGAACAGCTGCTCACGGTCGGCATGGGTCGCCACGACCGTACCGTTACCCGGCAGCGACAATCCCAACGCCTCGGTCAGGCAATTCATCGAGTTTGCAGTGAACATGCCCGAGCAGGAACCGCACGTCGGGCACGCAGAGCGTTCGACTTCCGCGACATCGGCGTCCGAATAGGACGAATCGGCCGCGATGACCATCGCATCGACCAGATCCAGCTTCTTGAACTCCATCGTCTTAGTGACGGGATTCGCCAGACGGGTCTTACCTGCTTCCATCGGACCGCCGGATACGAAGATCACCGGGATATTCAGGCGCATGGCGGCCATCAGCATCCCGGGGGTGATCTTGTCGCAATTGGAGATACACACCATCGCGTCGGCGCAGTGGGCGTTCACCATGTACTCGACCGAGTCGGCGATGATATCGCGGCTCGGCAGCGAATACAGCATGCCGTCATGGCCCATTGCAATGCCATCATCCACGGCGATCGTGTTGAATTCCTTGGCGACGCCACCGGAAGCCTCGATCTCGCGTGCCACCAACTGGCCGAGGTCCTTCAGGTGGACGTGGCCCGGGACGAATTGCGTAAAGGAATTGACGACCGCGATGATCGGCTTCGAGAAATCTTCGTCTTTCATGCCGGTGGCGCGCCACAACGAGCGCGCGCCTGCCATGTTGCGGCCGGCGGTGGATGTCTTTGAACGGTATGCGGGCATTATGGGAACTGGGGAAAAATCGCAGAAAGGAACCGGGCCAGGGAATAGAGGCCCCTCGTGCGCCCTTGCGAACAACCTCTTGAGCCGCGCTACGGGCAAACAAGCCGATTATACTCCCCGGCCCTTCGAGACGCGTGCACGTTACGGATCGCATGCAAGTAATCCTGCCGAAGCGACGCGTCCAAGCGGCGCGCAATAAAAAAGCCGTACCTTGCGAAAGCGGGAAGGAAGACCGCGGTCTCCCGTCCTGACCTCGTCAAGATACGGCTCTGTTTCTACTGCAGCGCCTGCATGAATACCGGAAAAGCAGCATGCGCCACCGTTGCGATAGGCGACGATCCTGTCGGATCGCCGCCGCACGCCCTGCTATCAGTGCTTGACCACGCCGCTCGGACGCGGATCGGTGCTGGCTTCCGCCGCCACCGGCACTTCCTTCGGCTCGTCGTCCGGCAGCGCATCCGGCACGCGCTCCAATGCAAGTTCCAGCACCTTGTCGATCCAGCGCACCGGAACGATTTCGATATTGTTCTTCACATTGTCCGGAATATCCGCCAAATCCTTGACGTTATCTTCCGGGATCAGCACAAGCTTGATACCGCCGCGGTGCGCGGCCAGCAGCTTTTCCTTCAAGCCGCCAATCGGCAATACTTCGCCACGCAACGTGATTTCGCCGGTCATCGCGACGTCCGCACGAACCGGAATCCCGGTCAGCACCGACACCATCGCCGTCGTCATCGCCGCGCCCGCCGAAGGACCATCCTTCGGCGTCGCCCCTTCGGGCACGTGGATGTGCATATCGCGCTTCTCGAACGCATCGTCGCGAATGCCCAGCTTCCGAGCCCGGCTGCGCACGACGGATCGTGCCGCCTCGACCGATTCCTTCATCACGTCGCCGAGCGAACCCGTGCGAATCACGACGCCCTTACCCGGCATCGTGGCCGCTTCGATCGTCAGCAGATCGCCGCCAACCTCGGTCCATGCCAAGCCGGTCACCTGACCCACTTGGTTTTCCTTCGCTGCCAGGCCGAAGTCGACCTTACGCACGCCGAGGAACGTATTGAGGTTCGAACTGTCGACCTTGACGGATTTTTCGTCCTTCTTCAGCAACAACAGCTTCACCACCTTACGGCAGATCTTCGACACTTCGCGCTCGAGCGAACGCACGCCCGCTTCCCGCGTGTAGTAGCGGATGATGTCACGCACGGCTTCTTCTTCGATGAGGAACTCACCGTCCTTCAAGCCGTTGTTCATCTTCTGCTTCGGCAGCAGATAACGTTGCGCGATATTGACCTTCTCGTCCTCGGTGTAGCCGGACAAGCGGATCACCTCCATCCGATCCAACAACGGCGGCGGAATGTTCAGCGAGTTCGACGTCGCCACGAACATCACATCCGACAAGTCGAAATCGACTTCGACATAGTGATCGGCGAACGTATGGTTCTGTTCCGGATCGAGCACTTCCAGCAAGGCCGACGACGGGTCACCGCGGAAATCCATGCCCATCTTGTCGACTTCGTCGAGCAGGAAAAGCGGATTGCGAACGGCAACCTTCGACAGACTTTGCAGGATCTTGCCCGGCATGGACCCGATATACGTCCGACGGTGACCGCGGATTTCCGCTTCGTCGCGCACGCCGCCCAACGCCATACGCACGAACTTGCGATTCGTTGCACGAGCAATCGACTGGCCGAGCGACGTCTTACCGACACCCGGAGGGCCGACGAGGCAGAGGATCGGTGCTTTGACCTTATCGACACGTTGCTGGACCGCGAGATACTCGAGGATCCGTTCCTTGACCTTTTCGAGACCAAAGTGGTCCTCATCCAATACCTTTTCGGCGTTGGAGAGGTCATTGTTCACTTTGCTCTTCTTGCGCCACGGCAGGCCGACCAGAATGTCGATGTAGTTGCGAACCACCGTTGCTTCAGCCGACATCGGCGACATCAGCTTCAGTTTCTTCAGCTCGGCATCGGCCTTCTTCTTGGCTTCCTTCGGCATCTTGGCATTGACGATGCGCTTCTCGAGTTCTTCGAGATCCGCACCTTCCTCGCCTTCGCCGAGTTCCTTCTGAATCGCCTTGACCTGCTCGTTCAGGTAGTACTCGCGCTGGCTCTTCTCCATCTGACGCTTCACGCGTCCACGGATACGCTTTTCCACCTGCAGGATGTCGATCTCCGATTCGAGCTGGCCGAGCAGATGCTCGAGACGCTCGATGACCGGCATCATTTCCAGCACGTTCTGCTTCTGATCCAACTTGAGCGGCAGATGCGCGGCAATGGTATCAGCGAGACGACCCGCGTCGTCGATGCCCGATAACGAGGTCAGGATCTCAGGCGGAATCTTCTTGTTCAGTTTGACGTATTGGTCGAACTGGGAAACGATCGCACGACGCAACGCTTCCGTTTCCGCGCTATCGGCGCGATCCGGATCGAGCGGCAGTGCCTCGCAGGTAAACTGCGTTTCCTCTTCTTCGATCGACAACGTTTTTGCGCGCTGGATGCCTTCGACCAGGACCTTGACGGTACCGTCGGGCAGCTTCAGCATCTGCAGAATATTGGCGACACAGCCCACTTCATGCAGATCTTTCGAGGTCGGCTCATCCTTGGCGGCCGCTTTTTGAGCAACCAGCATGATGTGCTTGCCGCCCTCCATCGCGGACTCAAGCGCCTTGATCGATTTCGGACGCCCAACGAACAGCGGAATTACCATGTGCGGAAACACCACGACGTCGCGCAGCGGGAGCAGCGGCAAACGGATGGGTTCCGACGGGAGGAGTTGGGTTCCTGACATTTTCATTTCCCCATGAATGGAATCGGGTTTGAACCTAGTTGGGGTCGCCTGCATCCGCTTTCAAGAGCACGAGGTCCGGGAAATCCTGGACATCGTACGCAGCGCTAGCGATAGCGGGAACGCAACGGGACAAAGAACGAAGATGCCGGTTAGGACGATGACGCCCGATCCTTGCGAATCGCGCCCATCGAATGGGTTGATGGTAAAAACAGGTCGGAAGCCGCACGACACGGCTCCCATCACGACTTGCAGGACCGAGTCGGCTTAATTCGACCCGGATACCCGCGGTGCTTCTTCATAAATCAACAGCGGCTTGCCGTCGCCCTCGATGACATTCGCATCGATGATGACCTTGGACACGCCTTCATACGTCGGCAGCTCGTACATCGTCTCGAGGAGCGCCTGCTCCAGGATCGAGCGCAATCCACGTGCCCCAGATTTGCGTTTGATCGATTTACGCGCAATCGCGTGCAATGCGTCAGGACGCAACTCCAGTTCTACCTGTTCCATCGCGAACAGCTTCTGGTATTGCTTGACGACCGCGTTCTTCGGCTCGATCAGGATGCGGATCAACGCTTCCTCGTTCAACGAGCCCAGCGTGGCCACCACCGGCAACCGACCGATCAACTCCGGAATCAAACCGAACTTGATCAGATCTTCCGGCTCGACCTCTTGCAGCACCTCGCCCGAATCCCGCTCCTGCGCCGTCTTCACGGCAGCACCGAAGCCGATACCGGTCCGTTCCGTGCGATCGACGATGACCTTTTCCAGGCCATCGAATGCACCGCCGCAGATAAACAGGATATTGGTCGTGTCGACCTGGATGAAGTCCTGGTTCGGATGCTTGCGCCCACCTTGCGGGGGCACCGACGCCATCGTCCCTTCAACCAGCTTCAGCAAGGCCTGCTGCACGCCCTCGCCCGATACATCGCGCGTGATCGACGGATTGGCCGACTTGCGGCTGATCTTGTCGATTTCGTCGATATAGACGATGCCGCGCTGCGCCTTTTCCACTTCGTAGTTGCAATTCTGCAGCAACTTTTGAATGATGTTCTCGACGTCCTCGCCCACATAACCGGCTTCCGTCAGCGTGGTCGCATCGGCGATCACGAACGGTACGTCCAGCAGACGTGCCAACGTTTGTGCGAGCAACGTCTTGCCCGAACCGGTCGGTCCGATCAGCAGAATATTGCTCTTGGAGAGTTCGACGTCGTTGCTGCCCGGCGAAAGATGCTTGAGGCGCTTGTAATGGTTGTGCACCGCAACCGCGAGGATCTTCTTGGCACGTTCCTGTCCGATCACATACTGATCGAGGATCGTCCTGATCTCTTGCGGTGCCGGCAGTCCGGACTTCGCACTGTTGGTTTCGTCGCCCGCGCCGCTGGCTTCGTCACGAATGATCTCGTTGCACAGATCGATACATTCATCACAGATGAAAACCGATGGGCCCGCGATCAGCTTCTTGACCTCGTGCTGGCTTTTGCCGCAAAACGAACAGTACAGCAGCTTTTCGCCGCTCGTTACCTTCTTGTCCGCCATAAGTATTCATGCCTCCGGACATGTTGACTTCATCATACGCCGATTCATTCGAAGCGGTAGGAAATGCGCGTTCCGCGCCCCTTCGTCCGAACCGCCTACCCGAATACAGGCGCACTGACGGCTGGTCCATGCCGCCATTCGGCCCTGTGCAGATGCGAACGCGAAAATACGCCGCCCTGCACGCCACCGACAAATCCTTGATTCACCGCTCGTTTCCTGCAAGCCCCCGCGGCACCCGCCGCGCTTCGGCGCATAAAGGAATGCTTCCCTTGTCGTCCCAAGCGAGGTGGGCCCGATGCCGTCAGACCCGTCGTCGAAACAACAGAATGACGTATTTTTCACGCCAATACCGCGGTTAAAGACCCCATCTGCGTCATCCCCAATTCGCCCCAAGGGGCAAACTGGCGGCTCAATCTCTTTCGATCCATGACACAGTGGTTCGGTTTGCGACGATCTGAAAAACAGCGACCAGGGATCCGGCTGAGGCCGGCCCTGGCCGATTTCGGCGCGACATCGGCGGCGATCTACAAGCCGCCGCGACGATCCCCTTTATGACTCGAACACGCGGTAATTTATACCGAGAAACACATCAGAGCGGCCGCGATACGACGTCGCCGGATCAGCGTCTTTAAGGACGCTTCGCCAGCACTTCATCGATCAAGCCGTACTCCTTCGCGGACTCGCTCGACATGAAGTTGTCGCGATCGGTGTCACGCGCGATGCGCTCGACCGGCTGACCAGTATGCTCGGCGAGCAAGCCATTGAGGCGCTCTTTCAGGAACAAAATCTCACGTGCCTGAATCTCGATATCGGACGCCTGACCACGCGCCCCACCCAACGGCTGGTGGATCATCACGCGGGCATTCGGCAAGGCGCGACGCATGCCCTTCTCGCCAGCCGCCAGCAAGAACGCACCCATGCTTGCCGCCAAGCCCATGCAGAGCGTCGACACCTTCGGCTTGATGAACTGCATCGTGTCGTAGATCGCCATCCCGGCCGAGACCGAACCACCCGGGCTGTTGATGTACAGGGAGATCTCTTTATCCGGATTCTCGCTTTCCAGGAAGAGCATCTGCGCGACCACGACGTTTGCCGTCTGATCGTTCACCTCGCCCACCAGGAAAATGACGCGTTCCTTCAGCAGACGCGAATAGATGTCATAGGCGCGTTCGCCGCGTCCACTGGTCTCCACCACCATCGGCACGAGGCCGAGAGCCTTCGGATCCAGGTCGGAAGCCGCGCGGGCGCCCTCAATGGCGGCGGAGCCCCATTGCGCGGGATACTGCCAATTTTCGCGATACGTCATGCGATCGATCCTTTGCGAGTATGTCTAGCAGGAGTGAAACGTGCGGACCGGTGGATCCGCGAAACGCGACGCCATCGCCTGCCCTGGCCCGCGAAATCGTCACCGAGATCGCCTCGCCCCGACAGGCCCCGGCGCGTCCACCGGAGCGTACGGCCTTGCCGCCATGATACGCGGCTCGCGCCATTCTTTCCTATATGGGGCGTGACGCGCACTTCACAATAGGGCGTCATCATCGGCGCACCTCCCGACGCGGCGCAACGACGCGCCCTCATCGGCTTGCCGCCTCGGACCGTCGCCGGGGAGAAGCCCGGGCAAAATGCCGCCCCTAAAAAAACAAAGGCGCGCCGCGGAAAACCGTGGTGCGCCCCTACCGTGCGCTCAAAGCAAGCCGCAGCGGTCAGCGATATCCGCTATCAGGCCGTCGCGCCCAGCTTTTCGAACGGCACTTCTTCGTCGGTCACTTTCGCACGTGCCGTCACGAATTCAACGACGTTGTTCTCGACAACATACGCTTCCATTTCGGACAGACGTTGTTGGTTCGAATAGTACCAACGCACGACTTCCTTCGGATCTTCGTAGCTCTTCGCGAACTCTTCCACTTCCTTGCGGATTTGGTCCGGCTTGGCCTTAAGGTCGTTTGCAGCGACCAGCTCGGCCAAAATCAGGCCCAGCTTCACGCGGCGCTCGGCTTGATCACGGAACATCTCTGCCGGAATCGGGGCCGTCTTTGCATTTGGCACACCGCGCTGCTCCAGGTCTTGGCGAGCCAGTTCGACCAGACGTTGCTGGTCTTGCTCAACCAATGCCTTCGGCACTTCCAAATCCGCCGCCAGCTTCAGCAACGCGTCCATCACGCTGTTCTTCAGCTCGGCCTGGGCGCGACGCTTGGCTTCACGCTCCAGATTGTCCTTCACTTCCGTGCGCATCTTGTCGATGTCGCCGTCAGCAACGCCCAGCGTCTTCGCGAACTCACCGTCGAGTTCCGGCAGTTGCGGCAATTCGATCTGCTTGATCGTCACCGTGAACTGCGCCGTCTTTCCGGCAACATCCTTGCCGTGATAGTCCTCGGGAAACGCCAGATCGAATTCGCGCGATTCGCCCGCGCCCAGTCCGACTGATGCCTTTTCGAACTCGGGCAACATGCGGCCTTCGCCCAGCGTGAAGACGAAGTCTTCCGCGCTACCACCGGCGAACGCTTCGCCGTCGATCTTGCCCACGAAGTCGACCGTAACGCGATCGCCATCCTGGACCTTCTCGCCATCGCCGCGCGGCGCGAACGTCACGCGTTGCTTGCGCAGGATGTCCAGCGTACGGGTCACTTCGTCGTCACCGATATTCGTCACGGTGCGCTTCACTTCCGCCGTCGCCACATCGCCCAGCGTCACTTCCGGGTAGACCTCGAACGTCGCATCGAATGCGATCGTCGAATCATCGGCATCGCCTTCGGCCGACAGCTTCGGCTCGAAGCGCGGCTGACCGGCCACCTTCAGATTTTCCGCGCGCTGCACTTCGAAGAAGGCGCTACCCACCTTATCGCTGAGCACTTCGGCTTGAACCTGACCACCGTATTGGGACGCCACGACCTTCATCGGCGCCTTACCCGGGCGGAAACCCGGCATGCGGAAGGTCTTTGCGAGTTGACGCAGACGGCCGTCGACTTCTTGCTGTACTGCATCGCGCGGCACAGAAATCGTGACGCGCCGTTCGAGCTTGCCGAGCGTTTCTACAACGTTTGCCATGGATTCCGATCCGTTTCTCTTGAATTCTCGCCCGGGCGATAGCGCCGCCTATATCACCAGGTTTTTTTCACGCACCGGACAGCTAGGTTCCGGAAATCACTGAAAAAAACCCAATGCCTCACACCACGCGATCAGACGTGGCGCGCGCCCAGGGCTTGTGCGTTGAGCGTTAAAGCTCTCTATTCTACCAAACTATTTCGCAGGCCCTGACGATTTCGCCGCGTCGTCCGGCGTTTCCGGCATCCGCCCCGGTTCTCCGCCGTCTGCCGGCCGCTCGGCCGCGCCACGCGGGCCGGCATTTCCCGCCACGTCCTGCCAATAATTGATGCGCGGATTCGCGATCTCGATGCCGAGTTCACGGAAGCGCTCGAAGATGCGCTTGTTGAAGGCGCGCTGCACGCCCCAACGACCCTTGTCGAGGCATCGGAACTGGCCCGCGACGGTTACCGACGCGCCATCGACAGCATCGACGCCCCAGATCTCCAGATCGTTGATGATCAGGTCCTTGAAATCGGCATCCTCACGCATGGCCACGCCCAGCTTCTTCAGTTCGGCGATGACGCGGTCGACATCGGTGTCGTACGCGACGCTGACGCGAACCGCCGCATTGCCGAGCCCACGGTTCACATTGTTCACAGTCGTGACCGAGCTGAAAGGCACGATGTAGAGCGAGCCGTCGCTGCCACGCAAGCGCACAGTCCGAATGGACAGATATTCGACACTGCCCGACACGCCGGCGACTGTCACCCAATCGCCTACCTGCATCGCGTTTTCCATCAGCAGGAAGATACCGGTGATGAAATCCTGCACCAGTTTCTGCGAACCGAAGCCCAGGGCCACGCCGATGATACTGGCACCCGCCAGCAACGGCGTCGTGTTGATGCCGATCTCGTTCAAGGCGGTCAGGCCGACGATCAACAGGATGCAGATGAAGAGCGATGTGCGCAGCATCGGCACCAGGGTTTTCAGTCGCGCCGCACGCACCGTATCGCCGCGATCGTTCCAGCGTTGCAGCCGTCGGTCGACGCCGATATTGGCCGACTCCCACACGACGATCGCAATGATGGCCGCGATGAAAATCGTCAAAATCGCAGACGTCAGATTGCGCCCGACCGTGCCGCGCGTGAACCAAGCGATCGCATCGAAGCCCCACAATTGCAGCAAGGCGATACCGGCACAGACGAAGAGTAGTGCCGTGACGACGGCGCGAATGATCGGGTAATAGCGGTCCGCCAGCTTGGCGCTCGCGCTAACCGGGTCGCCTTCCTTCGCCTCATGGCGGAACAGCCTGCCCAGACCGCCCAGCAAAGCGATGGCCAGGAGGCGTGCTGCGACGATGACGCCGATGGTGATCGCGAAGAAGTGGACCAGTTTGGGGAAGCCGTCTTCTACGCCCAAGGCAAAGACCACCCAAACCGCGACGATGACGAAACAGGCAAAAACAGGCCACACGCCGGCAAGCCAGCGGCGTACGCCGGCGGTGGAACCGGTCGCATCGGGCGATCCGGCAATGGCACCGCCCGCCGCCACGCGCGTCTTCAACACGAGCACGACCGCACAGGTATGGACGATCAGCGAGACCAACTTCATGAAAGCGATCTGGCCTTGATGACTCGCGCCAAAGGCCGCGCCACCCTTCACCAATGCCACGCCGAATGCCGCGACGACGATAATCGCGCGCACCCATCGCTCGACCGTCTCGGAGGTGTGCTGTGTTACGTCCAACAAGCGCATGCCCTTCGACTCGGGCACGAACAGCAGTCGGATGACGATCATCGTGATGCGCGTCGTCAAGTAGGCATCGATGAAGGCCTCGGTCATGTCATCGATGCGCGAACTGTCGACCGCGACCCAGCGCAATACCAGGCCCGCTGCGATGAAGAACAGCAGCATCGGCAACAGTTCGAGAATCAGCATTGCGATCGCATAGGGTGCGTGACGCAAGGTGCTCCAATGACGCGCCGACTCGGCCTCAGCCTTCTTCGCCGCCTCTGCGACCTCCGGATCCTCCCTCCCCTCCGCTTCGCGTAACTTCGCCGCTTTGTCGGCCCGTGCCTGGTCCGCGTCGCTCTGCGTCGAGACGCCGTCGCCGGCATCCACCGGCACCGCTTCGATACGCTCCTCCCCATCGACGACGGTCCGTACCAGCGCGACGTCGGATGGCGGCCCATCGCTCGCCGCCTGGGCCGCGGATTTGGCGTTGGGTTGCGCCGACTTGCGCTTGGCGTCAACGGCGGCCGGCGCTTTATGCGCCGCATCGCTTGGCGGGGCGCCGGCATCATGGCCCGGGACATCGTCGCCATTCTCTCGGCTGGCGGCTTGCGCCGCGGCCTCAGCCAGTCGCGCATCGCGCGCTTCCTGGATCTCTCGCTTGCGCGCCGCCAGTTCCCGCGCGCGTTCGCGCGCAATCGCGCGATTCTCGCTGGCATCGGCTTGATGCACCAGTGCAAGCCGCGGCTTCTTCAGCGCGAATCGCAGCCCCCACTCCAACGCCAGCCCGATCAGAAAGACCGCGCCCAAGGCTTCCAGACCCTGCATTCCCAGAGACTGCCCGCGCGATGTGCTGAAAGTGGCCGCCAGCCATTTCACGAAGGCCGGAAACGCCGCGACGGACTGGGCCAGCTTATGGACCTGATCGCTCAAACCGTCGGCCCAGTGCGCGACCAGACGCAGCAACTGAGCGATCAGACCGTTTGCCTGGATTGGCGCATTCGCCTGCGCCGCCGATGCGGCCGATGCCGAGGGCGCGGCGGCCGCGCTAGGAGCGGCCGATGTCGGCGCGGGCGCTGCGGGAGCGGCCGCACTGGCGGCCGGCGCTGACGCGACCTCTGACTCGGATACCGGAAGGCGACGGGCGGCAGTAGGCGCGCTCGCGTCCCGCCCTGCCTCGGCACCATACGCCGACGTGACCGGCGCGACCGCGGCGATGGCTTGCAGCGTGTGCACTGCGGCCTCGCGCTGCCGGCTATCTTGCAATACGCCGAGGGCGCGCTGTGCGGTAGCGGGCGAGACATCGCTCGCGGTGAGGATGGGTCCCGCGCTCTCTGCGCTCGAAGGCACAGCGGCCTGCGCCTGCGAAGCGGCAATCGCGGACGACGCGCCACGATCGGCGCTGCTGTCGCCCCCATTTGCATCGGTCGCAGCCGACTTCTGCGAGGTGGCCGGTGTGTCCGTGGACATGAACGCTTTTGCGTCGGAGGCACTCCCCGACGCGCCGGCAGGGGTTTGCGCCCACGCCGACGAGACCAGGCAAGCTGCCAGCAGCGCCGCAACGAAGGGCATCCGCGCACGCGGTATCGCGAGTGAGGCAAAAGAGAAAAAACGTTTAGACATCGGATGTCGCGTAAAACGCGGCGCACAAGCCCCGCGATGGTCCGTTGATAGGTCAATGAGTAAGTCGCATGCCGATGGACTCGTTGACACGCATGCGCGACGGCCTCGATGCAATGCAGACAAAATTACTCACAACCCCCTACCTGTATTGTTGCAGCTTTTTCCTGCCTTCGCGGCCAAGGGACGGTGGACTGACAAAACGCGCGCGATCGCAGTGCCAGCGCCGGCGTGCCCCGATCGCGAAACGACAGGAGGTACCTCGGGCGCGTCCGGGCTAACCCTCGACATCTGCCGCGAGTGCAACGCGCCACTTTCCGCTTCCGACGACGGCCTAGGAAGGACCTGGATCGCCCACGTGCCGCGCTTTTACAATCGGGGCGACGAAAAGCAAGGCATGCGCGGAAATGTCGCCTTACTAAACGTAAATTTCACGTAAAAACATAGAAAGAGAGATGTAAGCACGCACCCAGGAAACGCGGCAGTCTTTCAGTGCGCTGCACCCTTGCCCCGGGTTTTGCAACCCGCGAACAGACACACTGCCCCGGAACATGGCAAGATTGGCGTACAAATTGCTTGTTGCGACAAGCAATCCTCCTCAACCGGGTATCGCCAGCAAGTGGCGATCCCGCTTGCTGGCAGGATGAGTAAAAACACGCGGCGTAATACGCTGCGATATCAACACAGCGCGACGTGCCGGCCGACAACCGGATGTCGCAGGAGACAGTCATTGAATACGATCACGGCATCGGCGCCCCAGACATCGCGCGCCAGAGTCATTTTTACTTGTGTGATGGCCGCGCTCGCCGGCCTTCTTTTCGGCCTTGATATTGGTGTGATTTCGGGCGCCCTGCCTTTCATCGCCAAGACGTTCGAAATCTCGGACAAGATGCAGGAATGGATCGTCAGCTCCATGATGTTCGGCGCGGCGGTGGGTGCCGTGCTGGCAAGTTACCTCTCCTGGCAGCTCGGCCGGAAATATTCCTTGGTTTTGGGCGCCATTCTGTTCGTGGTGGGCTCTTTGATATGCGGCTTTGCCTGGTCACCGACGGCACTGATCGGCGGTCGGATCCTGCTCGGACTGGCCGTCGGCATCGCGTCCTTCACCGCGCCGCTGTACCTGTCGGAAATCGCGCCGCAATCGGTTCGGGGCGCGATGATCTCGCTGTATCAGTTGATGATCACGGTGGGCATCCTCGCCGCGTTTATTTCCAACACCGCCCTGTCCTCGACCGGAAACTGGCGCTGGATGCTGGGCGTCATCGCTTTCCCGGCCATCCTGTTGCTGCTCGGCGTCCTGGTGCTGCCGCGTAGTCCGCGCTGGCTGATGATGCGCGGCCGCGAGCAGGAAGCCTTCGAGGTATTGCTCCAGTTGCGCCCGGATCGTGAAACGGCGCAGCAGGAAGTGAATGAAATCAAGGAGCAATTGCAGGTCAAGCAGGAAGGGTTCTCGCTGCTGAAGGCGAACCCGAATTTCCGCCGCTCGATCGCCTTGGGCATCCTGCTGCAGGTGATGCAGCAGCTGACCGGCATCAATGTCGTCATGTACTACGCCCCGCGCATTTTCGGCTTGGCGGGTTTCAGCAGCGCGCATGACCAGTTGATGGGCACGGTGCTGGTGGGTGCCGTCAACGTGGCGGCGACCTTTATCGCCATCGGCCTCGTCGACCGCTGGGGCCGCAAGCCGATCCTTTACACCGGCTTTGTCGTGATGGCTGCGGGCATGGGTACGTTGAGCCTGCTGCTGCACATGGGCGTTCACACGCCGGCGCAGCAGATGACGGCTGCCGCGACGCTGCTGATCTTCATCGTCGGTTTTGCAATGTCGGCCGGCCCGCTGATCTGGATCCTGTGCTCGGAAATTCAGCCGACCAAGGGCCGCGATTTCGGTATCGGGATCTCGACGTTCACGAACTGGATTGCCAATATGGCAGCCGGCGCGACCTTCCTGACCTTTATCAACGACTTCGGCGCACCGGCCACGTTCGCCGGCTATGCGGTGATGAATGCGATTTTCATCGTGCTGACGATCGTGCTGGTACCGGAAACCAAGGGCGTCTCGCTTGAACATATCGAGCGCAATCTGTTTGCAGGCAAATCGCTCCGGTCTTTGGGGCGTTGATGCGCTGAGCGGGCTGGCAGCGAAACGAAGCAAAATGGATAGCTGCAGCCGCTCCGCTCTGATATAATCTTCGGCTGTCCATGAAGCGTCCTTAAGACGTGGCATGGACAAGCGTGCGAGGATGGCGAAATTGGTAGACGCACCAGGTTTAGGTCCTGACGCCAGCAATGGTGTGCGGGTTCGAGTCCCGCTCCTCGCACCACCATCACTCTATAAAAATCAATTAGTTAGATGATTTTTGGTCAGGCAAAAGACGGTGAAAACGGCCGTTTTTTGCCCTGATTTAACTCTGATTAAGCGACTTTTACGCTACATCTTTCCCCTTCTCAAACGTGGCCCCCCCCCCCTGTGCGCATCGACGGTGGCTTGCTGACGTTCATTTTTCCAGCGCGGCTCTTCGACGAACCGATTTGCGGATGTGCGGTCGCATCGGTCAATCTTCTGCGAGGCAATACTGTGTCGAGGCTGTAAAGGCATGCGGCAGGCGCACGCCGTCATAGACGAGCACAGTCCGCGCTTCAACGCCGGGCCTGGACGCGTACCGGTGTTGCCCTATTGGGGCGGGCAAATGCCGTCGGTGTGGCGGGGATTCCGCCCGCACTGGGCTGTCTCGCGCAAATTCCCCCAATGATCGACGCGCGCCGCGACAAGATCGAGTCGGCCAGCTGGAAGCCAATGCTCAAGGCTGGACGCGCCATCGCGCTAAATATTTTTTATAAAACCGAACTCCTCTTTCTTTGCAAAAGCTATGATGACGACTGAATCGACGTATGGGATTTGGAACATTTAACAATAAACTGATCAGGAAGGGGGAGAGGTGCCGTCGAACAATAATATATTGAAGCTGCCGACTCTCAACACAGTTTTCGGAATGCGCGCGCACAGGACCGCACTCTTAATTCAACATATATTAAACAAGACGTCAGCTTACGACTTAAAGTCGAAATGCATCTCGTCATTTAAATATCAAAAAAAACGAATCGACTATCTTAGTTCGCCTACGGTCTGTCTGATGTGGGCATACAACCCCTATTCCGCGATCGAGGATTGGTACAAGGATTACTACATCGGCTTGAGCGGGGGAACATCGGCGGGTGGCTTTGCAATACGCTCTTTAAATTCCGACAAGAACTTTGTATGCGCGGAGGACGATGCGATCGTCCAATTAAGAGATATACGGAAAAATCCTTGCCTCAGCATCGCTTACGACCGGAAGCTCGGCAAGTTTAAATCTGCTTGTAGCTCGATGGGCGGAGGATGCGCCAAAACTTTCGACGAATGGGAAATCGAAGATTTGAAGCCGCATTTGACCGAGGCGATTAAAACCGCGACAAAGCCTAAGAAGTATTGACCCCGAGCGCGAAGAGAAATTATTCATGGGCCGGCAACCTGTTAGCGCCCTTTCTGCTTGAGTTCCAGCCGCTATGTTCGCGAAGGTTGTCGATCCGCTACCGTCAGAGATAATCGACTGAGTACCACCCGACGCGGTCGTCCCCCCGCTTGCCTGCCGATCAATATCTCCACGCGCGTCTCCAGCACCCACGCAATGCGATCCATCGGCGCCGCCGAACGCTGACCGCCCCGCCGCCTCCGTCCGCCGCCGACCGCCGCCGACCGCGATACGTTCGAGGTCTCGGCGACGCAATTCAGGCAGATGAAGAAACTTGGCGCGCGTGGACGTCCCAAATCGCTTGCGCCCAAGGTGCTGTTGAGCGTCCGTTACGACGCGGATATCGTCGAAGCGTTTAAGGCACGAGGAAGTGGCTGGCAAACGCAAATGAATGATGCCTTGCGCGAGTGGCTGCTCACGCATCAGGCATAATCGCGAAAGCATCGATTCCGGCCTTCGCGATCCTCGACGAGGGCCGTCGCAGCCCGCGTGGCTGGCCTTTCAGCACCCAACGAACACTCAGCCTTTTCCCCGCGTGAATCCACTCGACTACTGTCTGCAGCAAGCAGCGCCCGCTGGCTCCCCCCTCTACTACGCGCTGCGTTATGCGTCGCCCGCACAGCGCCAGCTGTTCGCCCCGCTCTATGCGCTGCAAAAGGAGTGCGAGGATACGGTGACGCAAGCAAGCGAGCCGAGCGTCGCGCAGACCAAGCTCGCCTGGTGGGAGCAGGAAATCGCATCCGCTTCCGGCGTCGGCGTGTCGCCATTGCCTTCTCACCCCATCACCAAGACACTGGCCGCCGCCCCGGGCAACTGGTTGCCGCAACTGGCACCGCTGCTGATCAGCGTCGTCGGCGCCTATCGTGAGGACCTCGAAAAAGCCCGCTATGTCGACTTCGACGCCTTGCAGCGGCAATTACGCGCAAGCAGCGGCCGGCTCGCCGGCGTGCTCGCGTATTGCGCGGAACACGCCGATGGCAAGGCGATGAAAACCGGTCCGACGCCGACGACAAAAGCGCCAGCGCCGGTCGATGCCGCATCGGCAGGGAATGCCACCCATGCCATCAAGGCCCTCGACGACGCCGACCTTCCGGAATGGGCCGTGTCACTCGGTGCGGCCACACGGCTCGCGCAACTGATCGCCTCGATCGGCGATCACGCCCGGCACGGCCGCATCTACCTGCCGGTCAACGACATGCAGGCGCATAACGTGCCCGCCTCCGATGTGTTGAATCGACGCTATACCCCCGCCATGAAAACGTTGTTGCAGGAGCAGGCAGCGCGAAGCCGCAATATCTTGCTCGACGCGCGCACCGCGGCATCGGCCCTGCCCCGCGCCCGGCGACGGCGCCAACGAACCTTGCTGGCCGAGGCAGCCATGGCGCAACGCCTGCTCGATGAAGTCATTCGTGACGACGTCTCGGTCCTGCATCAGCGAATCGCGCTGACCCCGGTGCGCAATCTTCTGGTTTCGTGGTGGGCAACCCTTTAGGCCTTCCTTTACACGGCCACGAGCGGATAAGGCGCGAGTCGTGACACAATATGGACCGGAGGGTTCACCCCTGCCCAGGCGATGGTTGAACGCTGGACATTCAGTACATCGACGCGGGCACGGGAAGAACCGCTTCGACGAGCGAACCGGGGAGTCGGGCAGCCGCCCCCGCGGCACCATTGGTAAATCACGTAACGCTTTGTAAATCCGCTCATTTTGCAAATCGTACACGCGGCAAAACCGCGATAAGATGACGACATGGAAAATAAAAGCCCATCAAAAATACTTGTCGTCGACGACGATCCTCGTCTTCGCGACCTGCTGCGCCGCTATCTCGGGGAACAAGGTTTCAATGTCTATGTGGCTGAAAATGCCCCATCGATGAATAAGCTTTGGGTCCGCGAGCGTTTCGATCTGCTTGTGCTGGACCTGATGCTTCCCGGAGAAGATGGTCTGTCGATCTGCCGCCGCTTGCGCGGAGGCAACGACCGCACGCCCATCATCATGCTGACCGCGAAGGGCGAAGACGTCGATCGTATCGTCGGCCTGGAAATGGGCGCGGACGACTACCTGCCGAAGCCCTTCAATCCGCGCGAGCTGGTTGCGCGGATTCACGCCGTATTGCGCCGCCGCGCGCCGGCGGAACTGCCGGGTGCACCGTCGGAAACGACCGAAGTCTTCGAGTTTGGCGAATTCTCGCTGAACCTCGCGACCCGGACATTGACGAAGGCCGGCCAAGAGATCCCGCTGACCACCGGCGAGTTCTCCGTGCTGAAAGTGTTCGCCCGCCATCCGCGTCAGCCGCTTTCCCGCGAAAAGCTGATGGAGCTAGCGCGTGGACGCGAATACGAAGTCTTCGATCGCAGCCTCGACGTGCAGATTTCGCGCCTTCGCAAATTGGTCGAACCCGATCCCAGCAGCCCGCGCTTTATCCAGACGGTCTGGGGTCTCGGTTACGTCTTCATCCCGGACGGAGCCGCGTAAGTCTTGGTCAGAATCGATCGGCGTCTGCTGTCGCTGGCTTTCGGCGGTCTGTTCTGGCGCACCTTCCTATTGATCGCGCTGCTGATCACCGTGAGCCTGACCGCCTGGTTCCAGAGCTTTCGCGTGATCGAGCGTGAACCCCGCGCCCAGCGCGTGGCGCTTCAGCTCGTCTCCATCGTCAAGCTGACGCGGACCGCGCTTCTGTATTCCGACCCGGATCTGCGTCGCGCCTTGCTGCAGGACCTCGAGAGCAACGAGGGCGTGCGTGTCTATCCGCGCGAGACATCCGACCGCTTCACCCGACAGCCCGACGATCCCGTCAATCGCCTGATCGAACTCGACCTGCGAAAACGCCTGGGCGACGACACCGCCATTGCGTCGTCGGTCAATAGCATTCCCGGCGTCTGGATCAGCTTCAAGATCGACGACGACGATTATTGGGTATCGCTGAATCGAGACCAACTCGACAATGCCACCGGCCTGCAATGGCTGGGCTGGGGCGTGTTCGCGCTGGCCCTCTCGTTGTTCGGGGCGGCGTTTATTACGAGTCTCGTCAATCGCCCCTTTGCACGACTCGCGCGCGCGGCGCGTAAAGTGGGTTCAGGCAATATGCCCGACCCGCTCCCCGAACGGGGGCTGGGCGTGGCCGCGGATACGAACCGCAGCTTCAACCAGATGGTGCGCGATCTCGAACAGCTGGAAACCGATCGCGCCTTGATGCTCGCCGGTATTTCGCACGATCTGCGCACGCCGCTCGCCCGACTCCGGCTGGAAACCGAAATGAGCCCGGCCGATGAGGCGACCAAGGACGCCATGGTCGACGACATCGAGCAGATGGATCGCATCATCGGGCGCTTCCTCGACTATGCGCGGCCCGGACAAAGAGGCATGGAACGCTTCGACCTGAGCGGCATGTGCCGCGACATCGTCGCCCGGCTGGGCAGCGATGATCAGGTCACGCTGGAATCCGTGCAGGTGGCCGAAGCCGTCGTCGTCGAGGCGGAGCCCACCGATATGCGCCGTATCGTCGATAATCTCGTCGAAAATGCGAAGAAGTACGGCCGCAGCGAAGACGGCAAGACCCATATTTCGCTTTGGCTAAGTGCCACCAGCGATGACCGCGCCATCCTGAGCGTGGGCGACGCCGGCGCGGGCATCCCGGAAGCGCAACTGCCGCTGATCACGCGGCCGTTCTATCGCGTCGATGAAGCCCGCACCAAGGCGGACGGTACCGGGCTGGGTATGGCCATCGTTCAGCGCCTCGTGACACGGCATCGGGGAACGATGCGACTTGCAAACCGCGTCCCTGGGCCCGGTCTGGAAATCACGCTGAGCTTTCCCATCGTCCGGCACGCCGGAGCGACAGTCCCTCCCGTCGGCGCAGGCAGCGACGCGCTGGCCTAACGGCTAAGGCCCGCGCAACATCCAGCGGCCCCCGCTGCGGCCGATGTCAGTCCTGCAGCAACAACACGGCAGCCTGTGCCGCGATGCCTTCGCTGCGACCCAGCGCACCCAGTTTCTCGTTGGTCTTTGCCTTGACGTTGACGGTATCGCCGGCGATACCGAGATCCTCGGCGATCGTCTCGCGAATGGCCGGCATATACGAGGCGAGCTTGGGCTGTTGCGCGATGACGGTACAGTCCACATTCTCGATGCGCCAACCCTGCGCCGTCACACGGCGAACCGCTTCGCGCAGCAACACCCGGCTGTCCGCACCCTTGAATTCGACGGCGGTATCGGGGAAATGCGTGCCGATATCGCCCAGTCCGGCGGCGCCGAACAAGGCATCGGTAATGGCGTGCAACAGGACATCGGCGTCCGAGTGCCCCAATAGCCCACGGTCGTACGCGATCTGCACACCGCCGATGATCAATGGCCGGTCCGGAACCAATGCGTGGATGTCGTACCCCTGTCCTACTCGAATCTTCATCTGCTCTTCCTGACTACGAGGCTTGCGTGGCGAGCAGCAACGCTTCCGCCAACGCAAAGTCCTCCGGATAGGTGACTTTGAAATTGCGCATATGGCCGCGGACCAGTTGCGGCGCATGGCCGGCGGCCTCGATCGCGCTGGCTTCGTCGGTGACGGCGCGACCTGCTGCATCGGCAGCATCGAGCGCATCGCGCAATAGCCCCAGCCGGAACATCTGCGGCGTTTGCGCGAGCCAGAGCCCGTCTCGCGGCTCGGTCCGCGCGATACGCACCGTCTCTCCGGCCGCCGATGCCGCCGCGTCGTCGCCAACCGGCATAGCCCGTTCACGCTTCAGCGTGTCCGCCAAGGGCAAGGCGACGATGCCGCCCACCGGATCGTGGCTGACCGCTGAAATCAACGTCCGGATCAATGCCGGCGTCACGCCGGGTCGCGCCGCATCATGCACCAGCACCCAATCATGCGGCTGGGCGCCGAAGTCGGACTGTAGCACCGCCAGACCGTTCCGCACGCTCGCGTGCCGGCTATTGCCGCCGCAACGGCGGATGGCGTAGCGCAGGCCTTCGAAACGGCGCGGGTCGAAAGCGGTGTCGTCCGGCGACAGCACGATCAAGGTCTGCGCGAACTCCGCGCAGGCGTCGAACGCGGCTAGCGCGTGGTACAACATATTACGACCGGCAACGGTGCGATACTGCTTCGGCAAGCCGCCGCCGGCCCGCGTGCCGGTTCCCGCACAGGGAATCACGGCAAAAAGCCGTGCGTGGGCCCGCTGTTGCGGGGCGCGCGCGCCGGCGCCGGCCTGCGCCGGCGGGGGTGCGGCGGGGGCGTTGCCGCCATCAACTGTCGGAGATTCGACCATCTTGTCCGTAATCTAGAAAACGAGAAACGCCAGTCACGCCGACGGATTCTATAATAATGTTCTACGCACCGGGTGCAGCGACACGCGCGGCCTCCGGCGCGCCGAACGGAACACTATGCAAGATACGTCCAAATCCTCTCAGCGGGGCGCTCGCACAGGCACCGCCACGTCCCCGGCCGCCCAATCGACCGATCCCGCGTTGACGCCCGCTCCCGAAGCCCAGGCGGCCGCGGCCGATGCCTTCGCGGCGATGACCGCCGCAGGCTCCCCGGTGCCGCTGGTCAAGCCGGGCAATCGATACGCGGTCAGCGCCCCGCCAGGATCGTCCGATGCGCTGCTGATCGCTCGCTACTTTGCCGCTTACGCGCGCAATCGCCCTGCCGACGGCGCGGCCAATGGTCGCGCCGCGACCAAGGCCGGCGCCGAGGCGAATGCGCCGGGCCTGCTCGCCGTCGTCTGCGCGAACGCCCTCGATGCGCAGCGCCTGGCCACCGAACTGCCCTATTTCGCGCCGGGCCTGCGCATCCGTCTGCTGCCGGATTGGGAAACGCTGCCCTACGACTCGTTTTCGCCGCACCAGGATTTGATCTCGGAACGGTTGGCGACGCTCCATGAATTGAGCGCGCTGGGCGAACGGCGCTGCGACATCGTCATCATTCCGGCAACGACGGCGACCTATCGCATGCCGCCCGCCTCCTTCCTCGCCGCCTACACGTTCGCCTTCAAGCAAGGCGCGCAGCTCAACGAGGCGCGGCTGAAGGCGCAGTTGACGCTCGCCAGCTATGAACACGTGAGCCAGGTGATGCGGCCCGGTGAGTACTGCGTACGCGGCAGTCTGATCGATCTGTTCCCGATGGGCTCCCCGCTGCCATATCGGATCGACCTGTTCGATGACGAAGTCGAGTCGATTCGCGCATTCGACCCGGACTCGCAACGTAGTCTGTATCCGGTGCCCGATGTGCGCTTGCTGCCGGGACGGGAGTTTCCGTTCGACGAAACTGCCCGCACCGCGTTCCGCCGGCGCTGGCGCGAGGTTTTCGAGGGCGATCCGAGCCGCTCGACGATCTATCGCGATATCGGCAACGGCGTGCCGCCCGGCGGCATCGAATATTATTTGCCGCTGTTTTTCGACGAAACGGCGACTTTCCTCGACTATCTGCCGCCCCATTCGCAGCTGGTGATGATCGGCGACATCAAAGCGGCCATCAACCGATTCAGCAACGACACCCGACAGCGCTACGGCTTCCTCGGGCACGATCGCGATCGCCCCTTGCTGCCCCCGGAACGGCTGTTTCTGTCGGCAGAGGATTTCTTCACGCGCGCCAAACCGTTCGCACGGCTGGCGTTGACGCGGCCGCGCGGCGAAGCGGATGCGGCCACGCTCGCCGCACCGGCCACGTCGGCCACGTCGGCATCCGACGCGGACCACGTCGCCGGCGACACGCCCGATGCCGCCGCGCAAACACCTGCCGGCGCCGCGAACGACGAATCGTTCGCGACGTCGCTGCCGGTGCTCGCCGTCGATCGTCATGCCGAGGATCCGGTCAGCGCCTTGCGGGCATTCGTGTCGGCGCCCGGCCGACATGTCTTCCTCGCGGCGGAATCGGCGGGACGGCGCGAGACCATCGCGCAAATGCTCAGCGACGCAGGATTGAAGCCGGTCCTGGTCGACGACTTCGCCTCTTTCCTGGGCGGCTTGCCCACGGGCAAGTCCGCCGCGGCCAAACAGGCGGCGACGTTTGCGCTCGGGATCGCCCCGCTCGCCTCCGGCTTCACGCTGCCCGAAGAACGCGTCGCGCTGATCACCGAGACGGAACTCTACGGGCAGATCGCGCGGCGTGGCGGACGTCGTCGGCAGGAACAGGCCAGCTCCGTCGACTCGATGGTGCGCGACCTGTCGGAGCTGAAGATCGGCGACCCGGTAGTGCACAGCCAGCATGGGATCGGTCGCTATCATGGCCTGGTGACGATGGATATGGGCGAAGGCGATACGGAATTCCTGCATCTGGAATACAACGGCGCCAGCAAGCTCTATGTCCCCGTGTCGCAGTTGCACGTGATCTCACGCTATAGCGGCGCCGATCCGGAAACGGCGCCGTTGCATGCACTCGGCTCCGGACAATGGGAAAAGGCCAAGCGTAAAGCCGCGCAGCAGATCCGCGACACCGCGGCCGAGTTGTTGAATTTGTACGCACGCCGCGCGATGCGCGAGGGGCATTCCTTCCAGCTCTCGCCGCGCGACTACGACGCGTTTGCCGAAACCTTCGGCTTCGAGGAAACGCCGGACCAGGCCGCGGCCATCGCGGCGGTGATCGCCGATATGACCAGCGGCCGACCGATGGACCGCCTGGTCTGCGGCGACGTCGGTTTCGGCAAGACCGAAGTGGCCTTGCGCGCCGCGTTTATCGCAGTGATGGATGGCAAGCAGGTCGCCCTGCTCTGCCCGACCACGCTGCTCGCCGAGCAGCATTTCCAGACCTTCTCGGACCGTTTTTCGCAATGGCCAATTCGCATCGCCGAATTGTCCCGCTTCCGCACCGGCAAGGAAACGACCGCCGCCCTGCAGGCGATGGAAGACGGCACCGTCGATATCGTCATCGGCACGCACAAGCTGCTGTCCGGCGATGCGAAGTTCAAGCGACTCGGGCTGGTGCTCATCGACGAAGAGCATCGTTTTGGCGTGCGGCAGAAGGAGCAATTGAAGTCCCTGCGGGCCGAAGTGGATATGCTGGCACTGACCGCCACGCCGATTCCCCGGACCTTGGGCATGGCGCTCGAAGGCCTGCGTGATTTCTCGGTGATCGCCACAGCGCCGCAAAAACGGCTGGCGATCAAGACCTTTGTGCGGCGCGAGGAAGACAGCGTGATCCGCGAGGCGATGCTGCGCGAGTTGAAGCGCGGCGGCCAGGTCTACTTCCTCCATAACGAAGTGGAAACCATCGACGCTCGCCGCGAGATGCTGGAAGCCTTGGTGCCGGAAGCCCGTGTCGTCGTGGCGCATGGCCAAATGCACGAACGCGAACTCGAACGCGTGATGCGCGACTTCACCGGCCGTCGCTACAACGTGCTGCTCTGCACAACGATCATCGAGACCGGCATCGACGTGCCGAGCGCCAACACGATCCTGATGCATCGCGCGGATCGTTTCGGCCTGGCGCAATTGCACCAGTTGCGCGGCCGCGTCGGTCGCTCGCACCATCAGGCCTACGCCTATTTGCTGGTGCGCGACGTCGACGGCTTGACGACACAGGCCACCCGTCGGCTCGAGGCGATTCAACAGATGGAAGAACTCGGCTCGGGCTTCTATCTCGCCATGCACGACCTCGAAATCCGCGGCGCCGGTGAAGTGCTGGGCGACAAGCAGTCCGGCGATATCACCGAAATCGGCTTCCAGCTTTACACCGAGATGCTGGCCGATGCCGTCAAGGCGCTGAAGGCCGGGCGCGAGCCCGATCTGGTCTCGCCGCTAGCGGCGACGACGGAAATCAATCTGCATGTTCCGGCCATCCTGCCGTCCGATTACTGCACCGATGTACAGGAACGATTGTCACTGTACAAACGGCTTGCAAACTGCGAGACTGCAACGGCCGTGGATACGGTGCACGAGGAATTGATAGACCGCTTCGGCAAGCTGCCGCCACAGGCGCAGGCCCTGGTCGAAATTCATCGCTTGCGACTCGAAGCGCGGCCTTTGGGTATCGCGAAAATCGATGCATCGGAAAATGCGATTGCGCTGCAATTCATTCCGAATCCACCGATCGACGGCATGCGGATCATCACGATGGTCCAGAAGAATCGTCACATCAAATTGGCGGGTCAGGATAAGTTGAGGATCGAAGCCAGCAGCCCGGATCTCGCGATCCGCGTGGCGACGATCAAGGAAACGCTGCGCGCACTGGGCGCACCGCTACCGTCCGCGCATCCCACGGGCGGAGCGGCGCCCGGCGGCGCCGGAGACCGGGCTGTTTCCGGCACGCCGGCGGCGGCACAGGGCAAAGGAAACGTGTCACGGGACCCCTCGCGCAAGCGTCAGGTGGAACGGGGCTAACCGGATGAACGACAAGACGATGGCCTATCCGTCGAACACATCAGGACTTCAGGGACTTCCCACCTTTGCCCCCGGCGGCAGCGCGGCGGCCGATATCGTTGCCGGCATTCCGGTTCCCACGTTGGACGATATCGCCGCCGAACATATGGCCCTGGCCCCATGGGTCACCCGGACGCCCCATTTCGAGAAGAACGACTTCGTCTCGCTCGAGGATACGCAGCTGCATTTCAAGTTGGAATTGCTGCAGTACGCCGGCACCTTCAAGACGCGGGCCGCCTATTCGAACATGCTTGCGCTGAATCATACGCAGCGCAGCATGGGCGTGACGTGCGCCAGCGCCGGCAACCATGCGGTCGCCGTCGCCTATGCGGCGATGCGACTGGGGATCAGCGCGAAGATCGTCGTTACCGACGGCGCGATCCGCTCACGCACCGCCCTCGCCGAACACTATGGCGCCGATGTGGTGGTCGTCGGCAATGCCAACGCCGCGCTCGACGAGGTGGAACGCATCGTCGCCGACGAGGGCCGGACTTTTCTTTCGCCGTTTCATGGCTATCGGACCGTGCTCGGCACGGCGACGCTTGGCTATGAATGGGCGACGCAGGCGTCGAAGCTGGATGCGGTGATCGTCCCGATCGGCGGCGGCCTCGCGGCGGGCATGTCGATTGCCTTCCGGCTGACGAATCCCGACTGCCGCGTGTTCGGTGTCGAACCACGCGACGCGGACGCGCTGGCCCGCAGCATCATGACGGGCGAGCCGGTACGCACCGGGACGCGCGCCTCGTTCGACGAACGACTCGCGCCGAACGACGTCGGTCAATATAGCTATGAGTTGTGTCGCCGGCATCTCGACCGCGTTGTCACGGTAACGGATGCCGAGCTGAGCGATGCGATGTTGCGCCTCTTCGATCAATTGAAGATGGCCGTGGAACCCAGCTGCGCGGCCCCGCTCGCGGCCCTGCTAGGCCCGTTGCGGCGCGAACTGACGGGCAAGCGCGTCGGCATCGTGCTGAGCGGCAGCAATACCGATCCTGACGTCTACTCGCAGCAGTTGCTGCGCGCCTACGCCGAACGCAGCCTCTGAGCGAGGCAGCCAGGCGGCCGGAAAGCGCCGCTAGCTTCAGGGCGCCGCCATCGCACGGCCTTCCCGGGCCCGCTGCCGTCGCAGGCTCCACTGATTCGCCAACACGACGCCCACGGTCACGACGCAGATAAACAGCGTCGCCAAGGCGTTCATTTCCGGATTCAATCCGAGACGGACGCGCGAGAACACGATCAGCGGCAGCGTCGTCGATCCCGGCCCCGACAGGAAAGCGGACAACACGACGTTGTCGAACGACAGCGTAAACGACAGCAGCCAGCCGGCGACCAAACCCTGCGACAGCATCGGCAGCGTGATCGTGAAAAACACGCGCAGCGGCGTGGCACCCAGATCCAGTGCCGCCTCTTCGATCGCCGGATTCAATTCCCGCACGCGCGACTGCACGATCACGGCCACATAAGACATGCACATCATCACATGGCCGATCCAGATCGTGAAGAAACCGCGCTCCGCCGGCCAGCCGACGTACTTCGCCACCTCGACGAAAAGCAATAACAGCGAGATGCCTTGAATCACCTCGGGAATCACCAGCGGTGCGTTCAGCATGCCGCTGTACAGCGTCGCACCGCGAAATCGCCCCATGCGGGCCAGGACGAACCCCGCCCAGGTGCCGATGCCGACCGACATGAACGCCGTGGCCACGGCGATCTTCAACGATAACCAGAACGCCGAGATCAACTCGTCGTCCTGAAACAGCGCACCGTACCAGCGCAACGAGAAATGCGTCCAGACCGTGCCCAGGTCCGAGGCCGTGAAGGAATAGACGATCAGCGAGAGGATAGGCACATAGAGAAAAACGAAACCGATGCCCAGCGAGAGGCCACGCACCGCCGACCATTTCGGGCGGTCCGATGCGCCATTAGACAGGGAAGAGGCGCGACTCATCGGCTCTGTGCCTCCTTGTTCTGCGTATATTGGAACAGCGCCATCGGCACCAGCAGCAACAACACCATTGCACACGTGACAGCCGATGCCATCGGCCAGTCGGCGTTACTGAAAAACTCATCCCACATCACGCGCCCGATCATCAAGGTATCGGCGCCGCCCAACATCCCCGGAATCACGTATTCGCCCACCGAGGGAATGAAGACCAGCATGCAACCGGCAATGATGCCGTTGCGCGACAACGGGATGGTGATCTGCCAGAAGGCCTGCCAGGGTTTTGCGCCAAGGTCGTAGGCGGCTTCGAGCACCGAGCGATCCATCTTCACCAGATGCGCATAAAGCGGCATCACCAGGAACGGCAGATAGGAATACACCATGCCGATATAGACGCCCCATGTCGTGTGGTACAGCGCCACCGGCGAATGCACGAGACCCGTTGCCATCAGAAACTGATTCAGCAGGCCATTGTTTTTCAGGATGCCGATCCAGGCGTAGACGCGAATCAGAAAGGACGTCCAAAAAGGCAACATGACGGCCATCAAGTACAGATTGCGGCGCGCCGGATCCGAGCGGGCAATCTGATACGCCATCGGATAGCCGATCAGCAGGCAAAAAAACGTCGAGATCGCCGCGATTTTCAGCGAGCTGATGTATGTCGCGAAATACAGCGAGTCCGTCGCCAGGAAGGCATAGTGCCCCAGCTGCAGGCTGATCTTGAGCACGCCGTCGGCGAATTCGACCAACTGCGTGTACGGCGGGATGCCCATCTCCTGATCCGCGAAGCTGATCTTGACGACCAGCAGGAACGGAATGAAGAAGAAGACGAACAGCCATAGGAACGGCACCGCGATGACCGCCTTTCGGCCGAAACGGTGGCGTCGCGCGGCGTGTCTCTCATGGCGATCGTCGTCGTGGCGACCGTTGCCGCGCCCGTCGGCCGGGCCGCTATCACTACCCGGCGCACGGACCGCGTCGGCGGACCCGGGTTGCAGCGCGCTCATGATGTCAAGACGACGCCGGCATCGGCGCCCCAGCTCAGATACACCGTTTCGCCGATCGCCGGCACGCCCAGCCGCGCCAGCGTCAGGCTCGACACATTGGCCACGACGACCATGTCCGATGCCAGTCGGACATGGCACATCGTATAGGCGCCCATATAGGCGGTCTGCTCGACCAGGCCCGGCGTCCAGTTATGCGCGGCAGACGGCTGCTCGCGACTGACCTCCACCCGTTCCGGGCGCACGGACACGGCAACGGCCATCCCCTTCGGACCGGTGATGCCATGCGAGATCAGGATCGGACGATCGAGGGCGCCGACGCGCACCAGCACATGATCCGATTCGTCCTCGATCACCTCGCCCTCGAACAGATTGGTGGTGCCGATGAATTGCGCGGAAAAACGGGTATTGGGAAACTCATAGACTTCGTGCGGCGGCCCGACCTGGATGATTTCCCCTTCGCTCATCACCGCCACGCGGTCGGCCATCGTCATCGCTTCTTCCTGGTCGTGCGTGACCATGATGCAGGTGACGCCCACCGATTCCAGGATCTCGATCAGTTCCAGTTGCGTGCGTTGCCGGATCTGTTTGTCCAAGGCGGACATCGGCTCGTCGAGGAGCAGCAGTTTCGGCTGCTTGACCAGGCTGCGCGCGAGGGCAACCCGCTGTTGCTGGCCGCCCGACAACTGATGCGGCTTGCGGTTCGCGTATTTGCCCATCTGCACGAGGTCAAGCACGCGCGCGACGCGATCGCGCAATTCGCTGCCGCGTACTCCCTCCTGCTTCAAGCCATAAGCCACATTGCCGCTGACACTCATATGCGGAAACAAGGCGTACGACTGGAACATCATATTGACCGGCCGCTTATACGGCGGCAAGGCCGTGACGTCCTGCCCGTCGATCAGGATCCGGCCGGCACTCGGCGCCTCGAAACCCGCCAGCATCCGCAGCAGCGTCGACTTGCCGCAACCCGAACTGCCGAGCAGCGCAAAGATTTCCTTGCGTGCAATCGACAAGGCGACATGCTTGACAGCCGTCGTATCGCCAAACTGCTTCATGACGTCGACGATCTGGATGAAGCCCTCATCCGATGCCGGGCGCACGGTGGCGCCGGACGAGGCGTCCCGTGCTCTACTCATTGCTTCGTACTCGCATCACACTCTTGAATGAGGAAAAGGGTGAGTCCGCCAAAAGGCGTCTCACCCCGTAGCGGAACTCCCGCTTCCGCCGGGCCCGGAAGCCCGATCAGCCAATCAGTGGCCTGTTTTCAGTTCGGTCCAAAGGCGCGTCTGCAGGCGCAGAATCGCCGGCGGCAGCGGCTTCATCAGGAACAAGGTCTTCACCACGTCCTGCGACGGGTAGATCGCCGGATCCTCCGCCACCGCCTTGCTCACGTATTTCCGCGCTTCCATATTGGCGCTCGGATAGAACACGGTGTCGGTGATGGCCGCATGGACCTGGGGCGTTTCGATGTAGTTGATCCACTTCATCGCCGCTTCCTTGTTCTTCGCGTCCTTCGGAATCGCCATCACATCGAAAAATACCGGTGCGCCGCCCTTGGGAATGAAGTATTGGATCTTGAACGGCTTCTTCGCCTCTTCGGCACGATGCCGGGCGATCGTGATATCGCCGGACCACCCCAAGGTGAAGCATACGTCACCGCCGACCATATCGTTGATGTAACCCGACGAGCTGAACTGCGTGATGTAGGGGCGTACCGTTTTCAGCAGCGCCAGCGCCTTCTGATAGTCCGCCGGATTGGTACTGTCGGTCGGCAGGTTCAGATAGTGCAGCGCCGCGGCGAACACCTGGTCCGGTGCATCCAGCACCGACACGCCGCACTGCTTCAACTTCGACAGGTTTTCAGGCTTGAAGAACACGTCCCAACTGTCCAGATCGACCTTGTCGCCCAGCAGCTGCTTCGCCTTCGTCACGTTGTAGCCGAGCCCGGTGGTGCCATAGGCCCATGGCACGACGTACTTGTTGCCCGGATCGGCGCCCTCGACGAGTTTCATCAGATTCGGATCGAGGTATTTCAGATTCGGAATCTGCGACTTGTCCAAGGGCGCGAACATGCCCGCGGCGATCTGGCGACCCGCGTAGTTGCTGGTCGGCACGACGATGTCATAGCCCGAATTGCCGGTCAGCAGCTTCGCCTGCAAGGTGTCGTTACTGTCGTAGTTATCGTAGCGGACCTTGATACCGGTCTGCTTCTCGAAATTCGACACCGTATCCTTGGCGATATAGTCGGACCAGTTGTAGATATTCAACGTGGTCGTCTGTGCATGAGCACCCGCGGACACCGCCAATCCGGTCAACGCCATCATGGAACCGAGCACGCCGGCAATGGCACCCCGCGCGACGCGACGCCGCTGCGATTGCACATGGACGGCTGCCGCCGACCGCAGTTTTCTCATCTTGCTTCCTCCGCGAATACCCCGCCATTTATTGCGGAGTAAAGTACCTGAATCGGCGACAAAATCAAGCCCGGCGTGCGGTGCTGAGTCCGAAGCCGCGTGCCCGTTTCCCATCCCAGCCGCCTGGCCGAAAAAGCGAAAGCTAACATTCTTTTGGTTCAGGACAAAAAGAATTCGCATCAGCCTGACGAAGCACTTTCAGTCCCAGACAAATGCCCCACTTTGGTGCTTTGCTCGCTGCCCCGCTAAGCGCTATTTGCATGCCGTTGCGCCGAGGGCACGGTAGTTGCTAAGCCTGCTGGAATGGGCAAACCGATTTCCTGTCATAATGAGAATGGGAATCGTTATCATGTAACACCTACGGGGCTCGTGCCGTCGCGCACTGCGGGCATCGCCCCCCCCGAGCGGAACCGACGGATACCTTGAACGCCTAACGCTTTGGAGCGGTTTGCCTGTGAATCATGACATCCTCGGTGAGCAGAACCCGGGTCTTCCCGCCGCCTACGCATTGGGCCATCCGGGCGCACCGGAACGCGACGCGGAGGCAAACGCCGACGCACGCGATGGCGCATGCCAGACGACCGAGGCAGCCCGGGCGAGCGCCGCATCCGCGTTGGCGCCGCGCTGGCTGCGCTTTGTCGGCGCCGGGGCGATGATTGCCGTCGGATATATGGATCCCGGCAATTGGGCGACCGATCTCGCCGCCGGCGCCCAGTTCGGCTATACGCTGCTGAGCGTCGTGTTGCTGGCCAGCGTCGCGGCGATGCTGCTCCAATGGACCGCGTCACGCGTGGGTCTCGTCACGGGCCGGGATCTGGCGCAGCTGTGCCGCGATCGATTCGGTCGACGCACGGCCACATTTTTATGGGTGACCAGCGAGATCGCCATCATTGCATGCGATGTCGCGGAAGTCGTCGGCAGCGCGGTTGCGCTACAACTGTTGCTCGGCGTGTCGTTATCGGTCGGGGTCGTTCTGTGCGCGATCGCCACTGTCGCGATGCTCGGACTACGGCGCTTGGGCGCACGGGCGATCGAGATCGCTGTGACCGCGCTGATCCTCTTTGTCGGCACCTCTTTCGCGGCGCAACTGGCCGCCGTGCATCCCGATTGGTCGGCCGTGGCGCAGGGGCTGGTTCCCACGCCTGAACTGATCCGGCATGCCGGGATGGTCTGGCTTGCCGCCGGCATCCTTGGCGCCACGGTTATGCCGCATAACCTCTATCTGCATTCCGCGCTGGTCAAACGCCACGTCCATGACGAGGAACGGGGCAATCGGAGCGGTGACCCAGGTGCGGTCGTCACGGCATCGAACGCAGGCGACGACGCGGTGCCGTCCGCGTCGTCGCCTGCGTTCCATCTGCCCCCGCATGCGAGCGTCGCGCCGAGCGTGATCGACGGCGCATTGCGCACGGTGGGCATCGACACGTTTGCAGCGCTGACGCTAGCGTTCTTTATCAACGCCGCGTTGCTGGTGCTAGCAGCGGCGGTTTTTCATGAAGCGGGCTGGACACAGATCAACGATCTGGCCGATGCACACCGACTCCTCGCCCCGTTGGCTGGCAACGGCTGGTCCGCCACGCTATTCGCCTGTGCCTTGCTCGCCTGCGGTTTGAACTCGACGGTGACCGGCACGCTCGCGGGGCAAGTCGTCATGGAGGGGTTCATGCGCTGGCGACTGCAGGAGTGGCAACGCACGCTGCTGACGCGGGCGCTCGCGCTCGGGCCGGCCTTGTTGGCCGTGGCGTGGTACGGCCCGCAAGGATCGAATCGCCTGCTGGTGGCCAGCCAGGTCGTACTGTCGATGCAACTACCGCTGGCCGTCATTCCGTTGATGCTGTTCGCGCAGAATCGGGCATTGATGGGACGATGGGCGGTACGCGGCATCCGCAGCGCACTCAACTGGGGCATTACCGCGGCGATCGTGCTGCTGAATGGCTTATTGATCGTTCAGCTATTATCGTAAAGCGCTGCAATCCGAATGCAAGCAAGGCCACCCAACGCACGGTATAGTCGATGAGAACTTTTCGAATCCTTATCGTCCCCTGCCATGCCGCTAGCCGCCACCGCTTCCCCTGCCACCCTCTCGCGCGATCGTGACACCCGCCTACTGGCCGACGCGCCGCTTCCGCGACTTTCAGTCTATCCGTCGATGCAGGAAAGTGCCATGCCACAGGGCAGGACGGCATGGGCGCGGCTGCTCGGCGGGTCCGTCTTGCTCGCGGCCGCAAGCAGCGCCGCCCACGCCGATGTGACGGTCGTATCGCCGCCGACAGTCGTTGCGGCCTCGTTACCGATGCGCGTGACGCTGCTGTTTGCCGAAGATGCGGCCGACAACGGGCGGAGTGCCAAGCCGGTGGGACGCAATGGCGTCCATTACGCCGTACCGCCAACACTGCGAGTGGCATTGGCCAGCGGCGACCTGCCCCCGCAAACGTTGACGTTGACGCGGGATCCCGCGGCGCCGGCAGCGTTGTCGCTACGGCCAGGGCAATTCCGGCGCGTGACCTATAGCACGCCCTGGCCTGCCGATGCGCGCGGTACCGTGCGCGTGCAGGTGGCGGATTTCAATGCATCGCCGGCCTTGATCACGCTCGACCGTGGCAAACAGCAGGACCTGACGATCGCCGCCAACCAGGCTGCCCGGCAAATCGGCCCGGGCGCGGTAGCGGCCGCAGCCGTCTCCGACGGTGCAAAGGATGGCGCGACCGGCCCGTCGGCAACGTTGCCCAATGCCACCCCGGGGACCGCGGCGTCGCCGACCGCGACGACCGCAACCGGTGCCGTGCCCGCCAGCGATACGTCGATCGGTCAGCAGCAAGCGGCGATCGCGGCGACAAGTCCAGAAAGTCGCCTGTCGTTTTACGAGCCGATGTATATCGGCGCGGGACGGAACGGCCACACCACGGCACGCTTCCAGTTGAGCTTCAAGTATCGCATCGTGAAGCCGGCAGACCCCCGTTCGCGTAGCCTGATCGACAATCTGTATTTCGGCTATACCCAGGTGTCGATCTGGGACTTGAGCGCGAACTCGAAGCCGTTCCGCGATACCAGCTACAAACCGTCGATCTTCTACTACCTCCCCGATACGGGCTTGCGCAGCCATTGGTTCGACTCGCTAGGCTTCCAGGCGGGGATCGAACACGAATCGAACGGCCAGGCGGGCGACGATTCACGCAGCATCAATATCGCCTACGTGCAACCGATCGTGCATTTTTCGATGCCGTGGGCGACGCAGTTAACGCTGGCGCCGAAGATTTATTACTATCTGCAAAACAGCGAAAACTCCGATATCGCCAAATATCGCGGCTATACGGACTTCCAGATTCGCTACGGCCGCCCGGACGGGCTTGAGCTGTTCACGACGCTGCGCAAGGGTAACCACGCGATGTACGGCAGTATCGACGCCCAACTGACTTATCCGGTGCAACGTCTATTCGGCGGCGCCGTGGGCGGTTATCTGTGGCTGGGCTATTTCAACGGCTATGGTCAGAGCCTGCTGGATTACAATAACCGCCAGCACTGGAACGTTCGCGTCGGCTACAGCATCTATCGGTGATTCGGTGGCGGCGTAGGCAGGCGGGAGCGCTGCCTACGCCGCTGCTCCCGAACACGCCGATTTGCCGCACTGACCCCGATGTCCAACGAAGATTCCTCCTCCGCCTCCAATCTCCACGAAGTGCCGGACAGCCCCTGCATCGGCATCTGCTCGACGTTGTTCGACGATGTCTGCAAGGGCTGCGGCCGCACCGCCTTCGAGGTCAGCAACTGGGTATTCCTCTCCGACGATGAAAAACGCGCCGTCTGGGCGCGCATCAACGCCGAAGGCACGGCCATGCGCTTTCATCGTAAGTCCTGACGGCAGGCGCATCGGCTAGACGCTGTCGGCCTCGGCCGACCCGGACAGGCCGATTTCTTCCAGAATGCTTTCCCGGACCTTCGCGTACTCGTGCGTGAACTGCGCAATGGCGGGGGGTCGCTTCATCGCTTCCTCGGTGTAAAAGGTCGAAGCGCCGAAGTCGATGATATAAAACTCGCGGGTCGCACGATCGAACAAGACGTTTTTGACCAGACAGCCGAAGGTCATCGTGATGTCACGATGCGCAATGCCCTTCGCATGCATCTCGGCGACTTTTCGCAGTAGGTTCCTTGCGTCGTCGATATCGAGTTCGCCATACACGTCACCGATATCGACACCGGGAAATTTTCGCAGCAGGAAGCGATCCTTGCCTACGCGCCTCGCGGCGTCCTCGCCGTACATAGCCTGGAAGCATTCGACCTCGCCGCCGCGCTCGTCCTCAGGAGACATCGAGCCGTAGGGCTCGGTTTCCTTCAGCAGAAATCCCGGCCGGTCCGTTTCGAACAGTTTGCCGTCGCATCCGCTCTTGAAGAACGCGCCGATCGTTACCGCGTCTATTGCGATATCGCCCATTGCCCCCGCTTGCGGCTGCGCACGGGCAACACCGCAGGCATCGATATCGATATCGATGCGACTTTCCTCTCTGCCGATCGCATCGAGCGCGGTTCCGATCATCGCATCGCGTGACCCAGATCGCGCCGTAGGCGCGCGATCGGTGCAAGCAAACCCGTCTCCTCGATCAAGAAGATCATCCGATATATCGTCGAGCGAGCGCCCGCAGCAGGCTGCAGCAATCCGAGCATTCCCGGAGCGTTTACCGCCTGGCGATTCGGTACGCGTCGGGTTTGTATACTTAGGCATGCTAATCTCCAAAGATCAAACACATTCTCGATGCGCGACTTTTTCTAGACTGTTTCAGCCTCTGGCGAACCCAGTAAATCCATCATATAAAGGATGCTTTCTCTAACCCTGGCGTATTCCTCGGAAAATCGCGCTTGCGCATCGTCGCTCGACATCGATTCTTCCTTGAAATACACCGAGTTGCCGAAATCAATGATATGAAATGCCTGGGTGTCACGATCAAACAGAACGTTTTTGACAAGCGAGCTGTTGGCGTTGGTGATGTCACCGTGCACGATCCCCCTGGCATGCATTTCCGAGACGTGTTTCAATAAATTCCTGGCGTCGTCGACCGTCAATACTGCGTCTACACGGCCAAGGTCGTCGCCGGAAAATTTACGTATCAAAAATGTGTCTCGACCGATATGTCGCGCCGAATCGACGCCATACATTGCCTGGAAGCATTCCACTTCCCCGCCGCGTATGACCGCCTCCGGGTCGAAATACGTGTTCGCCTTCGCTTCCTTGAGCAGAAACCCGGGAACATTCGTATCGAATAGCTGACCGTCCCCACCAGCGCTGAACAGCGCCCCCCGCACGACGGCATCGGTTGGGACAAGCACTGAGGAGCGCCATACGCGATCCTCCTCGTCGACCACCGTGCGCCGCCGACCGATTGCCCGCAATGACGCGCCCACCATCGCGTCCCCCAAGGCGGGTCGATGTAAAGGGATTGCAGGATACAGGTCCGCGTGCTCCGTCGAAGCGTCCGCGAACACGCTGTCGACCGACACACTGCGGCCCATCATGTCGTGTGAGGCGCGATCGTCAACGTTGGCGCCTTCTTGCAACGCGCGGGTCGAATGGCTGAATCCGAACATAGGCTGCTCCCTGAAGGTAAATCGCTTATTGCCGATCCCGTTCGCTATTTTAGGTAAGCGCGACATAAAACAAAGTCAGCCATTCTCCCGAGCGAAATAATCTCACGCTAGCGACCAATCCTTATCCCACGCGCAGTATCCCGGCGTGGAAATAAGGATCGTGCAGCGAATGCAGCACGCCTTCGATCGCAGTCGTCACGTCGATTCAATAGAAAAAGCCCCCTGGAGGAATGTCGCCACGATCCGTGTCGCCATCCATCCAGGGGGCTTTCAGCATTCCAGCAGCAGCACTCAGCGTCACATGGCAGCCGTGTTCCGCAGCCGCTCATGCGCGCGCACGCCTATCGCCGACTTAATTGATACCTTGTGATTGCAGGTACTCGTCGTAGGTGCCGTGGTAGTCCACCACTTCGCCGCTCGGGCGGATTTCAATAATGCGCTGCGCCAGACCGCTGACGAATTCCCGGTCATGCGAGACGAAGATCAAGGTGCCGGGGAAACGATCGAGTGCCGCCTGCAGCGATTCGATCGATTCCATGTCCATGTGGTTGGTCGGCTCGTCCATCAGCAGCACGTTGTGCTTGCCGAGCATCAGCTTGCCCCAGATCATCCGGCCCTTTTCGCCACCGGACAACACCTTGACCGACTTGCCCACATCGTCGCCACCGAACAGCAGACGTCCCAGCGTGCCGCGCAGCACCTGATCGTCGTCGCCTTCCTGCGCATATTGCGAGATCCATTCGGTCAGCGTCAACGGTTGCGGGAAAGCTTCGTTCGTATCCTGCGGCATATAGCCGACATTGGCATTCTCGGCCCATTTGACCGTGCCTTCGTCCGGCGGCAAGCTGCCCAACAACGTCCGCAACAGCGTGGTCTTGCCCGCGCCGTTTTCTCCGATGATTGCCACCTTCTCGCCCGCCTGCACCGTGACATTGGTCTTCTGGAACAAGGTGCGATCGAAGGCCTTCTTCAGGTTTTCGCCGGTCACGGCCAGGTTGTGCAGCTTCTTCTCGTACTCGAAACGGATGAAGGGGTTCTGACGCGACGACGGCTTGATGTCCTCCACCTTGATCTTGTCGATCATCTTTCGGCGGCTGGTTGCCTGGCTGGCCTTCGACTTGTTCGCCGAGAAACGACGGACGAAATCCTGCAGTTCGGCGATCTTTTCCTTCGCCCGTGCATTGTTCGCCATCGCGCGCTCGCGGGCTTCCGTCGATGCGCGCATATAGTCGTCGTAATTGCCCGGATAGACCTTCAATGTGCCGTAGTCCATATCCGCCATGTGCGTACAGACCTGGTTCAGGAAGTGTCGATCGTGGGAAATGATCACCATCGTCGAGTTGCGCTGGTCCAGCACGTTCCCCAACCAACGAATCGTGTTGATGTCGAGGTTATTGGTCGGCTCGTCCAGCAGCAAGACATCGGGATTCGAGAACAGCGCCTGCGCCAGCAATACCCGCAGCTTCCAGCCCGGTGCGACTTCGCTCATCAGGCCGTTGTGCTGCTCCATCGGCACGCTCAGGCCGAGCAATAATTCCCCGGCACGGGCCTCGGCGGTATAACCGTCGTATTCGGCGAACTTCGCTTCCAGATCCGCCGCGCGCATGTAGTCGTCTTCGCTGGCCTCCGGGTTGGCGTAGATCGCGTCACGCTCGGCCATCGCCGCCCACATCTCCGTGTGCCCCATCATCACGACGTCGAGCACCCGCATGTCTTCATAGCCGAACTGATTCTGCGACAACTTGCCCAGGCGCATGTGCGCGTCCAGCGACACATTGCCCGCCGACGGCTCCAGATCGCCGCCCAGAATCTTCATGAACGTGGACTTGCCGCAGCCGTTGGCGCCGATCAGGCCGTAACGATTGCCTTCGCCGAACTTGACCGAGATGTTCTCGAACAAGGGCTTCGGCCCAAACTGCATGGTGATATTCGCGGTGGACAGCACTGGTGTTCTCGATGAATACGGATGAATGCCAAAAGCGGCGCGCGGCGCGTTTGAACCGAACGAGCGGAAAAACGGGAAAAAAGTGGACTTTCCGGACGCCGCCGAGGCAGCAGGAAGGAAAACGCGCCTGCGTCAATCCGGCATTTTACCATTCGCCGCGCCCGCTCAGGCGTTCCCCGCCCCTCGCGGGGGCAAATCGCCGTCCGGCCTATCGCCGAATCACAACAGCGTCGGGTAATCGGACAGCGTCAGCGTGAACCCGTGGGATCCCGACTGCAGCCGCGCCGTGGCGCCGAACGGCAGCGTGGCGATATCGTCGACATGCCCGAACGGCAAGCCCTGGATGATCGGCACGCCGCTGATCTCGCCGATCTGCGCAATCGTCGTCGCCAGTGTATAGCCGTTGTTGTAGGCCTGCGCGCCATCGGCCCCGGTGAAGTGGCCCAGCACGATGGCCTGCTGCCGTTGCAGGATGCCGCAGAGCTGCAATTGGTACAGTGTGCGCTCTATCCGATAAGGCTGTTCGTTGATGTCTTCGAGGAAGAGGATGCCGCCGTCGATCCGCGGCATGTACGGCGTTCCGGCAAACGCGCCGAGCATCGCCAGATTCCCGCCCCAGAGCCGGCCCTCGACATCCAGCGCGGGCTGATCCGCCAGGGTCCCATCGATCATATGGCGCGGCGACTGCAACAAGGACCAGAAGTGTGACTCGGTAAAGGCGCTGACCGTCTCGGCGCCGAAGTTCGACGCCAGCATCGGACCGGCAAACGTCACCAATCCAGCGCGTTGATATAGCGCCAGATGCAAGGCGGTGACATCGCTATAGCCGGTAATGATCGGCATCCGCGCGCCAGCCGCCGTAAAGCGTTCGCGCAAGGCGCCGTAGTCGATGCCCTCGATCGAGCGAACGGCGCCATAGCCACCCCGAACGGCCATCACGATATCCGGGATCTCCCGGTCGGGATCGCTTAGCGCATGCCAGTCGGCGAGCCGCTCCGCGTCGGTGCCGGCAAAGCGCTCGAATTTGCGGATACCCGCCTCGAAACCGTCGATGCGATGCCCCCGTCCGCGCAAATAGGCGACGCCGCGCGCGACGCGGGCCAGATCGGCATAGCCGGACGGCGCCACCAGACGGATCGTGCTGGGTCGCTGCGGGATGTCGCGTGCCGCCGCCTCGCGGTCGCTGTCGCCCGCGCCGCGCGTCGAAGCGGGCGCAGGGGCGGCCACGCCGACGGACAGGTCGGCATACGGTGTCGCGGTGGCGGTCGTCTCGTCAAACGGTGTACTCATGGCCTCTCCGAGGGGTTGTCACGCGCGATCGAGCGACGGCGACGGGCACGATCGATCGGTCGGTCACGCCACGCGGCCGGCCTCAGTCGCCCCAGTCCTGCGGGTCCATAGAAGCGGCTTGCGCCTTTGCGATCCGCTCGGCCTTGACCGCCGCACGCCGTTCCGCGAAGAAAGCGCGCAGATCCGCCGCGCACTCCGCTTCCATTACCCCACCGCTGACGGCGGCATGATGGTTGAGTCGCGGCTCGCCGAACAGGTTCACGACACTGCCCGCCGCGCCGGTCTTCGGGTCGGGGGCGCCGTAGACCACCCGCGCGATGCGCGCATGCATGATCGCACCGGCGCACATCGCGCAAGGCTCGAGTGTCACGAACAGTTCGCAGCCCGGCAAGCGGTAATTGTGCAATGCCTTGGCCGCCGCACGCAATGCCACCATTTCAGCATGGGCCGATGGGTCGTGCTCGCCAATCGGCTGATTGAAACCGGTGGCGATTACCTCTTCGCCCAGAACGACGATCGCGCCCACCGGCACTTCGCCGCGCGCGCGCGCCAGTTGCGCCGCCTCGCGTGCGCGCTGCATGAAATGCGCATCGCGTTCGGCGCCGTCGCGCGGAGCGGCGAGCAGCGACGATGCCGTTCCCGACACGCGGCCGCCCGCAGCGGGAGCATCGGGCGGCAGGAGCGAGGAATCGGCACCGGGCGCGGTGCGGGAAAAAACGTTCACAGGAGACGGATTCTATTGTTTGACGGTTGTCCGCACGCGCACCGATGAGACGCTCGAAAATGGCGCTGCACCTGCGGCGTGAAACTAGGGCGCGTGCGCGACGAGAACGGCCGAAAAGCGCTCGAGCGGCGCGACCAATTGCTCTCGCGCCGCCACCAGCGGCAGATCGCGATCCCCCTGCACCGTCCGGGCGACCAGCGCATATAGCGCACTGACGGTTTCGGACAGCGCATCGGGGAACGCCATTCCCTGCAGCAGATGCCCCAGCAGCAAAGCCGAAAAGACATCGCCCATTCCGTTCGGCAACGGATCCAGCGGCACGCGCGGCGTCGATACCGCCCAGGCACCGACGGCATCGATCCCGAGCGTTAGCAATGCGCCGTCGTCCACGCCATCGGTGAAGCTGGTGATGACGATGATACGCGGCCCTGGGCGCGCCGGCGTGCCCAGCATCGCACGCGCGGCGGCGATCGCCGCATCGACGGTTCGCACCGGCGCGCCATGCAGGTAGGCGAATTCAAAGTGATTCGGCGTGATCACCGTGGCCGCCGGTACCGCACGGTCGCGAAGAAAATCAGGAATACCGGGGCGGACGAAAACGCCCCGCCCCGTGTCGCCGATAACTGGATCGCAGAGATAGCACATCTCCGGCTGGCTGCGCCGGATCTCGGCGACCGCGGCAAGAATCTGCTCGCCGGTGTCCGCGTCACCAAGATAGCCCGACAACACCGCCACGCAGCGCTGCAGGATGCCGCGCCCGCGCAAGCCGTCGAGCACCTCGCCAACATGTGACGCCGGGAAGACCTGGCCTTTGAATTCGCCGTAACCGGTATGGTTCGAGAACTGTACCGTGTTGACGACCACCGGCTGGATGCCGAGCAGCTGCAACGGCAGCACGGCGGCCGCATTGCCCACATGACCGAAGGCGACATGGGACTGAATCGATAGCACCAATGGCGCGGCTGCCAGCATCGTCGGGCGGCCCGACGGAGCGGCGGCAGTCGCCGCGACGGCAACGGTGCCGCCAGCGGACGCCGCCTGCGCGGCGCCCCCGGTCATCGGCTGCGCTTGGCGCTGCTACGCGTCGACGCCGTCGAAGGTAAGCCCTCGTTCTGCTGACGCTGCAGATCGGCCAGCTGCTTTTGCAAGTCGGCCAATTGCGCTTGCGCCGTGCGGTTTTCTTCCGCCAGTTGCGCCATCTGGGCCTGCGACTGACGCTGACGTTCGTCGACGGCTTGCTGCTGTGCCTGCTGGATCGCCAGATCCGCTTGAATACGCGCGGCGCGATCCTTGTTCAGGTCGATCAGCATCTCGGTCTGGCTGCGCTGCGCGGACAGTTGCACCGAGCGAATCTCGGACTGCGCCAATTGTTCGGTCTGCGCGGAGAAGTCGCGGAAAACCGCTTCGGCGCGCGCGATATCGGAGGTCTTCACGACGCGCCAGAAATTCTTGCGCTCGAACAAGGCGACATAGTAGGTCGTGTCGTTCGTCGCCATCAGCAGACTGGCGCCATAGCTGCCGTTGTAGGCCGTACGCAATTCCGCCAGCTCCTTGCCGGCGATCCGACGCTGCAGCTCGGCGACATTGCCGCCATTGGCCGCGACGTCTTGCGGCGTCTGCATTCCCGAAGGTGCCCCCGATTGCGAGCGAATCGCCTGCGCCTGACGCGCCGCATCCGAGTTCAAGGCCGGCAGGGATTCCTGACTGCCATTGACCTGTTGCACGCCCGCCTGCCCGCCTCGCTGGGTAGCGAGCGACTGCGCGTGCACGACAGGTACCGCGCAAAGAAACACTGCGCCAGCCAACATGCCGCGCACCGCCAAGCGGATGTTTGCCGTCCTCGCATCAACTGCGATCATTCAACCTCTCCCTTCTCGCGTCGCCGGTTCTTCGTCGAATAATTGATATTTGCGCATCTTTTCCCACAACACCTTACGGCTGATGCCCAGCGCATGCGCGCTGGCCTGTCGGCGCCAGCCGTTTTCCTCGAGTACCGCGATCACGCGGGCCCGTTCCCCGGTGTCCCACCGCCCGCGATCGGCACTGGGTGCGGCAAGCGACGATACTGCCACCGCTTCGCGCTCGGTACGCGCCGCGACCAACATGCGTTGTATGCGAGCGACATCCCATTGGCCCAGTTGCCGTACCACGACCGCGATTCTTTCGGCCAAGTTCCGCAACTCCCGCACATTACCCGAAAAACGCATATTAGACACCGCATCTGTGAGCCAATACGGAATTTCCGGCAATGTCTTCGCGCGCTCCGCACCCAGAATATGCGTAACGAAAGACTTAAATATCGCCACCTTGTCCGCCGGCCCCCGCGCTTCCAGGTTCGGCACCGCAAGTTCGATCACCGCGATCCGATAATACAGATCTGCCCGAAAGCGGTCGCTCGCCACCAATTCGAGCATATCGCGGTTGGTCGCCGCGATCAGCCTGAAATCGACTTTCAACGGCGCCGTCGAGCCGAGCCGCATCAATGTGCCGTCCTCCAGAACGCGCAATAGCTTGACCTGCTGGAACACCGGCAAGTCGCCTATTTCATCGAGGAACAGCGTGCCGCCCGAGGCCTGCTCGAAAAATCCACGATGCTGCGCCGCCGCGCCGGTGAAGGCGCCCTTCGCATGTCCGAAGAACAACGACTCGAACAAGCCCTCCGGAATCGCTCCGCAGTTTACCGCAACAAAAGGCCCTTTCCCATACACGACGTGCCCCGCATGCAGCCGGTGCGCGATACGTTCCTTGCCCACCCCGGTCTCGCCATGAATCAGAACGCTGGCATCGCAATCGGCGAACAGATCGACCTCGGTGAGCAGGTGCCGCATCGGCTCGGAGTCGGCGATGAAACGATCGGTATCGCGCACCGGCGCCAATGCCGCATTCAGCTGCGTGACCACCTTCATCACCAGCGATCGCAATTCGGCGCAAGTGAAGTCCAGCGGCAAGACATAGCGATAGTCGGCAGGATAGTCGCCCACGCTGCGACCATCCTGCCCGCGCGGGGCGGCCCCGACCCAGATCACCGGCATCCCCTGCGACGCTTCCCAGTCACGCGCCCAATTGGCACCGTCGATCGCACTGACGCTGACGATCGCGAGGCTGCGCTGCGAACGACGCGCCGCCGACAGGTCGTGATCGAGCCGCCGCACGACGCTGTCCGGCCCGCTCAGGCAGCGTTCGATGCGGTCGATGATGTCGGCATAGCCTTCGGCTACGTAGACTTCGAGGCCATCGAGAAAGGTCAGGTCCTTGATCATATAAAAGTCGCGTCCGTCAGGTGAGGCACCTGCATCGCCCGAGGTTGATGTTGCAAGCGCACGGCTATTTCACCAGCCGCACATCGGTGCCCAGGCAGTTCAAGCTGATCAGCTTCAGGGTGGCCTGCCCGACATTGGCGCCCAACAGACCTTGCAGCGCATTCGAAACCAGTAGCCCCAGCGAATCCAGCACCGGTTGCAGCAGATTCGCTACCAGACCCAGTGTCGTCAGCAAGCTGTTGTAGACAGTGGTGCCGTTGGCCGTCCCGGTACCCGCGAGTTTCGATGCCAGACACGCCTGGGCGTTGCCGAGCAGGCCGCAAGGATAGAGCAGACCGGATACCAGACCGCCGACGATTTGCTGCACCGAGGTCAATAACGACGACACGACGCCGACTGTCCCCGACAACAAGCTCGCAAGCGTCAACTGTTGTCCGCTCAGTACCGCCGTGCCGGTGGACGTCAACGCCCCCGTCAAGGTCGTCAACGCGCCAAGCCCGGTCTGGGCCGCCGTCGCCGCTGTGGACAGCGTCGCGCCGAGGGGATTCAACAACGCGGACGCCAAGGTCGAACTGCCCGTCGCGCTATTGCTGCCGCTGGCGTTGCCGACGACGCCGGACGACGTCGACGCGCCCGGCAGCAGCGAGGCCACCAGTTGCGTATTCAGCGCGGTAAGGACTTGCGACAAGGTGGTGCCCAGCGCCAGCGAATTGGTGCCGGTCGTGACGCTCTGCCCTGCGGCCAATGTGTAGTTGCCGCTGTTGGGGAAGGCCTGCAAGGTCAGGCCCGCATTGATCGTGGCCAAGCCACCGACCAGTGACAAAATGGTCTTCGAGCTGACGCCGGCGCTACAACTGGTTGCCGTGCTCATCACCGACGACGCGGTGATATCGCCGACACAGGCCTGCAACAACGGGTTCGTCACGGCGAAGCTGGCGAGGTCGTTATAACTGCTGTCCCGCGCCGTGCATAAGGAGGTCACCGTCGCTTGCGCCCCTGCTACATCGATTTCGATCGGCAAGTCGAAACTCGCGACGAGGCCGAGCAAGGGAATGGCCCCCGTGAGCCCGGCCGAGGTGATATGCGCATAGACGCGCACCTGGCCGGCATAGGCAGAGGCGCCTACCCCGCCGATGCCGATCGACGGCGGCGCCACCAGGAAGGCCTGCGCGGTGATGCCGGCAGCGCCGATCGTCGCACTGATCGCGCTGTTCTTGTTCGCAATGCCGAGCCCCGCCGTGATGACATCGAGCGCATTCAGCTGTGCGTTCAATACGCTGGTGGCCACGCTGGTCGAGGTGGACGACAGACTGTCCATCGTCAGCAAGCCACGCGTCGTGGCACTGGCCGACAAGAGCGGAATCGACATATTGCCCACGGCGCCGCTGACGCCGACCAAGGCGGACAAGTTCGACACGCCGGTGACCGAGGCCACCGCGCCGATGAGTTGATTCAAGGTGACGGCATTCGTCGACAACAAGGTATTCAGACCGGCCAGCGTGATATTGGTCGGCACCGTATATCCCAGCGCACGCAGCAGTGAAATCATGCTCAGGTTCACATTGGCGACGGCGCTGCCGCACAGCACATTGGCATACAGCGAACAGATCAGGCTTGAACCGATCGAAAACACGGCCACCGGCGTGCCGTTCCGTATCGCGATCGCCTGCGCATACACTTGGGAAGAGGGCATCCAGCTCGCGGCAAACGGCATCGTGCCGGTCACCGATACGCGCACGGCATTCGGATCGGTCGCTGGGATGCCGCTGAGAACCGTGTAGTGATCCGTTGCCGCGGAACTCGGGCTCCAGTTGCCACAATCCACCGTCAAGGAACTGGTGGTGCCGTTCAGCGCGGCATTGCTCTTCGCCGCCGCGATTGCCGCGCTGCAACTGATGCCGCTCAAGGTCTGCGCGCCGGCCAGCGCTGCCAGATCGGCGATATTCTGCATCTGCCGTCGGAGGTAAAACTGATAGCCGAGCACCAGGGACTCGAGCAGGATCACGCCCAGCAGCATGAACAGGCCGATCGTGACCGCCATCGAGCCACGCTCCGAACGACGGGCGCGCCAGGCGCCGGCAAAGCGACGCGGCTTCATTTTATGATCGCGTCCGGTTCGAGTTGCACGATGGTGCTGGCCGTCAACGTGGCGGGCAATACCAGGTTCAAAAACGGCAAGGTGGGCACCAGCGGTTTCGACGCATAGTTATAGCTCGCCGTGACCTTCAAGCAAGATTGCGTGGACAGATAGGGGCACGCCGTCGCACTCGGCGTCGAGGCCACGCAGGCGGTACTGCCGAGCCAGGTCGTCGCATTGTTGACCGCCGAGCAAGCGGCCGTGACCGGACTGGTACTGTAGCGCAGCGCGGCGCGGGCACCCTCGCCAACCGCCAGCGTCAGCGTCTGCTGCGCAAGCAGGATCAGCGCCCACGTGATCAGTCCGTACACCAGCAGGAAGACGACCGGGAACACCAAGGCAAATTCGACGGCGGCAACGCCGCGCTGGCCGCGCCGATCCAATCGCCGCCGCCGTGCGCGCACCTTCGACGGCGGCAGCGCGGTCGACGTCGACTGTGCGACGCCGTCGCAGGCGCGAATCGGCTCCGACGCGACGAGGCGTCGCATCATGTCATTCCGTGCCGCGGGTCCCGCCCGACGCGTTTGTGCGCGCATGGTCGGGCGCACGTCTTTAGTCGCTTGCATCATTCTTCTCCGCGCCCTTCTCACAGGCCCCTGCATTTGCTGCGCTAACAGCTATGAACCGCTACTGTCACTACGAACCTTCTGCTGAAAATACTCCGGTACCGCATGCGTGAAGCTATCGGTGTAGCGCTTGTACGCCGCCGATGTCGCATCGCCGGTCATCGCTTGCTGCGGACCGGCCGCCGCACCGCTGACCTGCAAGGCAAGCAAGCCCCGCGTCGCGCTGCCTAGCCCGTCTTGCGCATCCGGATCGCCTGTCCCGCGCGCCCTCTGATTCGCGGGCGCACTGCCCGCGCCGCTGCCGATGCCTTGCGACCAGGCCGGCGTGAACGGCACTGCCACCAGCGCGGCGAACACGACGAACAACGCGACCCACGTCGCCGACGACACAACTTCCGACAACGACTTGCGCGGCCCGCCACGTTGCGTCGACAGCGCGACCGCGCCACGTCCCATCTGCCATTGTTGATTCATGCTCTTACTCCATCCCGTTGCCGGAGAACCTAGCGCGTCTGCGCAAAACGCTGCAATACCGAGCCGCCTTGCCAGGCGAGCGCATCGCGACGAATCGCGCTGTTTTCCGGATCGGCGGCGGCAGCGCGTACGGCGTCTGCCTGCACGGCGCCGTCGGTGCCGTCGTCATCGACACGCGCGACATCGGCCTGCCCCGCCTGCGCGGTCGGGACGCCACCGGCCGCCCGATCACGCGTACTTGCCATCGAAGCGGCCATCGCCCGCGTCGTCTGTTGCGCCTCGGGCGACATCTTCGCCCGCTGCATGACCGTATCGGCTTGCGTCGGCTGCCCCGACAGCATCAGATACAGCGCCAGGTTGGCAATCACCTTCGGGTTCTCCGCGGCCAGTTCCGCTGCCTGCGCCACCGGAATACGCGCACCGGCGATATCGCCATTGAGCATGCGTACGTAGGCCAGATCGTTCAGATAGGACACGTTCGTCGGATCCAGTTCCACGGCGCGCTGCAGCGCGACCATCGCGCCGGCGCGATCGTGTCGTGCCGCCATCGCGCGGCCGATCCCATGCTCGGCGGCCGCCTCGGTATCGCCCTTTGCCCAGGCCTGATAAACGGCGATGGCAAGATCCGGCTGTCCGGTTTCGCGCAACGCATCGGCGCGCAGCAAGGCGATATCGCCGGCCGTGCCGAATTTCTTCTCGAACGCATCGATATGCGCCAGTGAGGCGAAATACAAACCCTTGCTCTGCATCTGCACGATCAGCGACAAATACAAGCCACGGTCATTCGGCGTCTGCGGCTTTTGTTCCGCCTGTTGCCGAGCGATCTGTTGATCGCGCCACACGGTGTCGGCCGTCGTCGTGCGTGCGGCGCAGCCATTCAAAATGCACAATACGCCGGCCAGCACCGACAGTCCGACGACGCCGCGCAATGAAGGCGTACCGCTCGCCGTGCGGCAAGATGGCCCGATGATTTTCGGCTTCATCCCATTCCCCCAAATTGCGACAAACCGCGCAAAATTGCGATGAATCCCGCGCCGCCCGTGACGATGATCAAGGCCGGCAATAACGTCAGAACCATCACACCAGTCATCTTGACCGTCAATTGTCCGATGCGTGCTTTCATATCGAAGCGACGCCGTTCGCGCATCCGATCGCCGAACTGCCGTAACGGTTCCTGCACGCCACCGCCATACCGATCCACCTGCACGATCAGCTCTGCGATGGACGCCATATCTTCGTTCTTGTAGACGGTGGCGAAGCGCGTCAGCGACGACTCGCGCGTTTGCCCGCTACGGTATTGCGCACTCGCGTGGCGCAGCTCCGTCACCAGCACCGGCATCGACGTATTGAAATCCTGCTCGATCAGTTGCATCGCCTGATCAACGCTCAAACCCACGCCCTGCAGCAAACGCAATAGATCGATCAGCAGCGGCAACTCGGTATCGGCGCTCTTGCGGCGTACGCCCGCGCGTTTGCTCATGTACCACTTCGGCCCCATATAACCGAAGCCGAAGCCGAAAAACACCGTCAGACACGCCTCCACCAAGGACTTATCGCCGAACAGAAGATAGCCGCCCAGCGGTAATGCAATACACAAGGCGGCGCGCGCGAGAAAGAACCATGCACGACCCGCCGCGGTGTCCACCCCGCATTGGTCCAACAGCACACGGTCTTCATCGGCAACAAGCGACTGACCGATCGACGTGGCCAGCCCCTTGATGCCGATCTCCTCGATGCGGTCGCGCCAGCCCTGCCGTTTCGACGGTTTCGCCGACACCGCCTTGCCGGCACGCGCGGCAACGGCCTCGTCCAGGCGCATCGAGCGCTTGCGCAGCGACCGCGCGCGCGAAATCAAAGCCGCGCCCATCACCGCTGCCGCCAGGGCGGCGAGGATGAGCGCCAATGCGATCAGCCCTTCAGTAGTGGCATTCATCGTTTCAGGTCCATTGGCCGGTTCACGCTCACACCGACTTCGCCATTCGATAAAGCATGAAACTGCCGATAATCTGCAGGCACGCCGCGCCGATCAACATTCGTGACCCTATCGGGTCCTCCCACATGCCAAGGAAGAATCGCGGGTTGAAACACATCAGAAACAGCACGACCGCCAGCGGCAAGGCGCCCAGAATCCAGGCCGACAACCGCGTTTCGGCCGACAGGGCAACCAACTCATCGTGCGCCTGCTCGGTATCGCGCATGAAGCCGGCGATGCGCTCCAGCACCTGGTCGCTTCTGCCGCCGTATTTCGTCGAGACGCCCAAGATCGCCCCAATCATCTGCAATTGCTGAATGCCATACAGGCGCGCGACCTGCTTCACCGCACTATCCAATTCGATGCCGGCGCGGTTCATCTGCGCCGCTCGTTCCACGATGGCGCCCAGCGGCAGCGCAGTCTTCGATGCCAGTTGCTGAAACGCCGAATTCAAGCTTGTGCCCACGGTGACCTGTCGGACCATCAGATCCAGAAAGACCGGCAACTGCCGCACGATACGATTACGTCGACGACCGATTGCCATATGCAGCAGGAAGGCGCACACGGCCACGCCGAATACCAAGGCGAGCGCGCCCATCTGCCAGCCGACCAACAACCAGGCCATCGCGGCGAGCCCGGCGATCAGACCGACGCGGATCGCCAGCCAGCTCCCCGGCGTCACGATATTCGCGCGCAGCACGAGGCTTTCGATCATCGGCGACTGCATCACGCGGGCAACCGCCTGCCGTATCGGCGACCCGGTATCGCCCTTCTTGCCGCGATTGCCTGCCGCGCCATTGCCGTTGCCCGCCGCATTTCCCGACGCCGCACCCCGCCCGCCATTCCCATTGCCATTGACGTCTAGCGTGCCGGCGCGGCCGCCGGGGGGCGCCGGCATCCGCGCCGCCTCGATGCGTCGATCGACGAAGGCGCCGGCGTGCTGCGCCCGCTTGCGTTCGACGCGCTGCGAGTGCCAGATCACGATGCCCGCGGCCGCAAGCAACACGGCGGCGAGCAACAACATCGTGCTGCCCATCATTTCCTCCCGAACCAGCCACCCCACGACTGACCCTCATTGTTCCCGCCGCTGCCGCCACCGCCCTTGCCGCCCTGCGGCATGCCGGGACCGCCTCGATCGCCCTCCCGGCCACCGTTACCGTCACCGCCTTCCTGAAACGCATTGCCGGGCAGCAGTTGGTCGCGAAAACGCGCCAGCTTCGGCGTATGCGGCGCCACGCCTAGCGCATGCCACATATCGCTTTCCTGGCCATCGCCATCGACCTGCGTCTCGTGGCGGAAAAGTTCCTGCGTCGTGACGATGTTGTCGCCATAGCCGGTGACTTCCGTCACCGACAGAATGCGTCGCTGACCACCGGGCAGACGACCGATCTGAATGATGAAGTCCAGCGCGCTGGCGATCTGACGGCGCAAGCTGCTTTCGCTGCCGACATAGCCGGCGAAACCGGCCAGCATCTCGATGCGGTACAGGCATTCGCGCGGGTTGTTCGCGTGGATCGTCGCCATCGAGCCGTCGTGACCGGTGTTCATCGCCTGCAGCATTTCCAGAACCTCGGCCCCGCGCACTTCGCCCACGACGACGCGATCGGGGCGCATCCGCAAGCTGTTGCGGATCAAATCGCGAATCGTCACCTCGCCACTGCCTTCGAACGTGCCATGCCGACTTTCCAGACGCACCACATGCGGGTGGTTCAGCGACAACTCGGCGGTGTCCTCGACCGTCAGGATCCGCTCCGCCTCGTTGATGAAACTCGCCAGCGCGTTCAGCAGCGAGGTCTTCCCCGAGCTGGTACCGCCTGACACGAGAATGTTGCAGCGCCCTTTCACCGCCAGACGCAGCAGTTGATAAATACCGCGGTCCATCGTGCCCATCGTCAACAACTCTTCGGGTGTCAGCGGCTGCTTGCGAAACTTCCGAATCGACACCATCGGGCCGTCCACCGCCAACGGTTCGATCACCACGTTCAGGCGACCGCCGTCGGGCAGCCGCGCATCAACCATCGGATTCGATTCGTCGATGCGCCGCCCGAGGGGCGCTAGCACACGCCGCACGATCCGCAGGACATGCTGGTTATCGGCGAAGCGGACGGCCTCGCGGCGCAGCACGCCTTTTCGGGATACGAAGATATCCTCGAAACCGTTGATCAGAATGTCCTCGACACCCGGATCCTGCAGCAGGTCTTCCAAGGGGCCGAGGCCGACCAGTTCCTTTGTCAACGAGTCGACGACGATCTTCAGCTCATTCTCGTTGAGGCCGACGCGTCGCAATCGCACGTAGGCGTCGACCTCCAACTCGACGAACTGTTCGATGGCCCGGCGCGACCATCGACCGAACTCGGTGCCCAGTTCCTCGATCCGACTCAGCAGATGGGCATGGACCGCGGCCTTGATTTCCACGAAGCGCTGCGATTGGGTGAAGCCTGGCGTGCTGTCGTCAGCAAACTCGATTTCGTTCAACATCTGCCTCTCCAAAGAGCTAACCGCGCCGCCACAACTTGCTGACGTTCGACCAGGCATTGCCGTTGCGCGCACCCGGCAACGCCGCCGCGCCGATCGACAGGCCGCCGGCCTCGACCGCCAGTGCCTGGACCATCTCGATAAATCGCTGCACGCCCCGCACATACGGATCCTGCTTGCTGCCGGTCAATAACTGTCCGAGCGACGCCGCCCGCCCCAAGGCCAGTCGTCGATCCGGCAGCGTCCCGCCGAGCGCGATCGAAAAGCGTTCGGTCAATTGCGCCGCCGCCATGCCATAACTCTCGTCGTATTTATTGACCACCAGACGCAAGGCCTTGCGGTCGACCGAGCGCTCGTCGAGCTGCGAAAGCAGCTCCGACAAGGACACCACCGACGCAATCCCCTGGTCCGTCAGCACCAATTTGAGATCGGCCATGTTCAGGACGCTGGCGGTCAGATCGGCGCTGCCGGCGCCGCCCAGATCGACGATGATGGCGTCGAAATAGCGACGAATCTGATCGACCAGCGAGACCGCATCGGCCTGCGGTAGGGAACGCATCCGACTGAGATCGGCGGGCAGCGCGAGGACACTGACGCCTTTCGGCGACACCGGCAAGGCGGTGCGAACCAGCGTTTCGTCAAGCCGACTCAGCGCGGTGACCGCATCGGCAAAGTCGAAGCCGGTCGGCGTATTGGTATAAAGCAGCCCGTCGCCCACCGGCAGCCCGAGATCGAGCAAGGCCACGCGACGCGGCGCGTTTTCTTCCTCGGCAAGCATCGTCGCCAGATGCGTAGCCAATGTGCTGGTGCCAACGCCGATGCGGGCTCCGGCAATCGCGATGGTGACGGCGCGTCGGGTCGACGCACTCAGCTTGTCCGTCAGCTTCGTTACCGAGGCCCGCATCACGTCGGCAGGCCCTTCGAGATCGAGAAAATCCGCCACGCCGCTGCGCAACGCCGTCAAGGTCATCGTCGCATCGCTAGCGTTGCCGACCCCGATCAACAGCGCGTCGGGTAGGCAACGACGCAAGGTTTCCACCACTGCCTGCGGTGCCAAGGCGCCGTCCGGAAGTGCGTCGGCCGCCGCGCTCGATCCGGTGGGCGCCGTGAAATCCACAAAGGCCAGCGCCGGTTTCAGGATGACCACGGAACGCGTGATGTAGGCCGCGTCGCCGGCCAGACGATCCACGCGTCCGAGGCCATCGAGTGCACGCGACAACACGTCCGCACGCTGCGCCGACGGCGTGAAGAACACGAAATTCTGTGCGCGCGACAGCACGCGCGGTTGTTCGAAGTTTTTGTCCATGACCTGCGTGACCTACCCCTCGGCAACTGACGTTCAGCGACTGAACCCCGGTACATCGTTACCGGACCCCGGACCCCGCAGGAAACTGCCCCAGACGGGCTGCGTGCTCGAATCGCGTCCGGCACCGGGCAGCGGCAATGCCACGCCTTTAGCAATCGGTTTCACCAGATGCGGCGTCACCAGAATCACCAATTCCCGGTCGTCCTGCGTGTAACTCAAATTCTTGAAAAACACGCCGATGATGGGCAGATCGCCCAGCAACGGCACCTTGTTGACACTTGCCACCGTCGAGCGCGACACCAGACCGCCGATGATGAAACTTTCGCCATCGCCCAACTGCACCGTCGTGTCGGCGCGCCGCGTCGTGATGGCCGGAATCGAGATCCCGGACTCCGTGATCGCGTGCGTGTAGTCGAGATCGCTCGCCTCCGGCGCCACCTTCAAGGCGATTTGTCCCGGCCCCAACACCGTCGGCGTCACCGTCAGACCGACACCGAACTGCTTGTAGACGATCGTCGTCGTTCCCAGGCCACCGGACTGCGGCACCGGCAACTCCCCCCCGGCGAGAAAACTCGCCGACTGGCCGGAGAGCGCTACCAACGTCGGTTCCGCCAAGACTCGCGCGAGTCCGTTCGTCTCCATGATGCTGAGGTTGCCGAACAGACCATTCGCGAAGGGACCCGCCACCAAATTGAATGCACTTGCGAGATTCGTGCCGACACTGCTGCCGAACGAAACGCCGGTTGTCGACGGCGAATACGTGCTGAGCTGGCTCGGACCGAATACGCCGAAACCGAAGCCGTTCGAGCGCGTCGAGAACAGATTGAATCCGGCCTCCTTCAGCACCGACTTACTGAATTCCACGACCTTGACGTCGACTTGCACCACCCCGCCCGTGCCGACCGTCGAGCGGTCGAGCACTTTCGCGCCGGACTGTTGCGCGACGGCCAAGGCCGCCTGGTGATCCGCGGCAGACGCCATCTGACCACTCAATACCGCCGTGTCGCCGTACACCTGCACCGACCCGCCGGTATTCGATAGCAAGGCATCCGCCGACAGGGCCCGCACGGTAATGGCCACCTCGCGCGGTGCGGTACGATTACGCTCCCAGATCGACAACCGCGTCGCCCCTGGTTTTTTCGCCACGATCAGAATGCCGCCGGTGATCGGTTGCACGTCGGCAACCGCCGAATCCCCCACCGCGACGCGCGTCAATTGCGCGGCAGGCAGGATGCGTTGCTCACTGACCACCATCGCAAAGGGCAAGGGATCCGGCGCCGACTGACTCAGCACCGCTCCGGCCGCCACCACAGCACCGGTTGCGGCACCGCTCGACCGGCTTGCCTGCGTAGCGGCACGATGTTGATTACGCGCCAGCGTCCGCTGACGGGCGGTGGTCGCGTTTTGCCGCGGTCGCGATGTCCGTCCCGCTGCCGGCTCGGCCGCCGTCGGCGTGCTGTCGGACACGCGAAGGGGTGTTACGGCCGGGGCGGTCAGATCGCTGACCGGCGCGGACCCCGACATCGGCGCGAGATCCGGCGTCCGCGTCGCGCTGCGGACGGTGGTTTGCGCTTCCGTGCCGGCGGTCGACACGGCCAGTCCCAGCACCATGGCGGTCCATGCGGCTCCTGCGATGCGGCGCCGCGCGGGGGCAGCGCCTTTCGATGTCTGCAACGGTCGTCTCCTGCGGTTCTCCACGTGCAGCGCACACTGCGCATACCCCGCCGTCACGGCGCGGACGCCCTTCTTGATACGATCCGTCAACCTCGGTCGGCTCATCGCGCGCCTCCCGACCCATTCATCAAGCCGGCCGGCAGCGGCGGCGGCGTTGTCCCGGCACCCCCGTCCGTCGCCGCAGGCATCGACTGTCCCGCTGTCCCGCCGGATGTGCGACCGGTCGTGCCGTTTGCCGCTTCGTGGCTGATATCGGTACCGCGAATCACTTCCACGAGACCCGGCGCCCGGCCACCCGCGCGCGGCGTGCGCACCGTTGGCACGGCGCTGGGCAGCGGAACCGCCGACATCGGCGATGACAGACCGCCACCCAGGCCCAAGGTGTCGATACCGGCATAGGCGCGGTTATCCGGATCGAGCAAGCGACTGCGTTCGGTGGCGGGCAGGTCGGAACGCGCCCGCACCACCGGTGCCGGCGCCTGGAACAACGCGCTTTGCACGACGCCGCTGTCTTCGGGATAACGTAATGCGAGGGTCAGGCGACCTGCCTGCGTCGCCAGCACCAGGGCATCGACATCTTCGACCGGCACGGCCAAAACGGCACTGCGTGCCATCTGCCGTTGCTGATCGATCATCGCCTGTGAATTGGTGCCGGGCGCCGGCGTGCCGCCTTGAGCGGCCGGTGCGGCTCCATTTGTCAAAGAACTCGCGCCATAAGCCAGGACGCGCGCGCGCGATACGAGCAGACGCGCGATATTGCGATCGCTCGGGCCGCCCCCCGCGCCCGCCGTACCGGCTTCAGGCGCCTTCATCGTGAAGAACACATCGACATAGTCGCCGGCCTGGATGGCGTTGCCGGCTCCGCTGACCTCGTCCACCGGCACAGCCACGCCACGTTCGCCGGCCTTCAATGTCAATGTCAGTCCTTGCGCCAAACCATTGATCGTCAATGGCAAACCGGTATCGATCGGCACACGGGGAATATGACCGACAACTTCCTCGACCTTGGTATAGGCCCCGGTGGGCTGAACCGGCAACTGCACGACGCGTACGGCGTCAGCCGAGATCGCCTGGCCTGCGGGCAAAAGTTGAGAGGCGATCACGACGGGGAAAGTCGCCACCGGCGTGACGGCTGTGCCCAGTGCGGCCGGCGCTGGCCGCCTGCCGACGAAAATCGACAAGACCCCCAGCAAAATCGCCAAAATGACCAGGGCCGCTGCAATGAGTTTGGTAGGCGTGCTCATCGGCAAACCTCCTCATGCAGCCTGGGGGCAACGATAATCGCCAGGCACGGCGCCGTCGGTGCTGAGCGCGCATTGCATTGCGCGACATCATCACACACGAGCCCTTCAGGCCCGGGACACCGATGCTGCGCAAACGGTCTTGCCATGCTGTCTTTCCTTGCGCTGCGTCGCCCGGGGCGCGACGCGCCAATTGGACTTGCCGACTTGACATCGCATACGGATCACGCCCCATGTGATCCCCTGCCAAGCCCTGTACCTTCTTTGTTTTTATCGACCGCGGCGTTGTCACCGTCGATCCTTGCCCCGCCAGCACACGCTACGCACTTCAGTCGGCTGTTTACCGCGCTGCATACAAGCGTGCCTTGCCGCGCTACTACCGTATTGCCAGGCTCCGATCCGAGACGCGTCACGCATGCCAACGCCGTCACTCAACGCAAATGCAACATCGACCACCACCCCAGCACGGCACCGATCGCGAGGTAGGCCGCGTAGGGAATGCCCTTTCGACCTTGCCGCATCCGTACAACAAACCGTTCGACGCGGTGCACTTTTTCCGAACCCGTCAGGGTCCCGACCAGACGTTGTCCGCCGCTGGCCGCCAGCACCATGCCCGGAATTTCGGGATTGGCGCGCAATCGCAAGGCGACCACACTGTGCAAGCCCGCGAGCAAACTCCCGATGATCCACGCCGTCAGGAAAGCCGTCGGCCCGGTCATCAAACCGAGCAGTGCACCGAACTTCACATCACCCGCGCCCATCAGACGAACCGCATAGAAAGGCAGCAAACATACCGCCGCGAGCAAGAAGCCGGCACCGGCCTGCACCCACCCTGTCGCAAACGGGCTCGACGCGGTCAATGCACATTGCATCGCCGCGCAGACAATCAAAAAGGGATTTGGTACGCGACGCGCAACCAAGTCCCATCCAGTGACGACCACACAGCTGAAGAACAGCAACGGAATCTGCATTCCCTCGCAAACCTTGACGTTAGACCATGCTTCAACCGCCTCGCGCTCGCTCGGACGCTCGTTCAGACCGCTGGAGCGACACGTCTAAGGACAAACGGGTCAGGAGCCTGCGGGAATCTTGCCGCTGAGGTTCGTGAACAAAGTACTGAGCTTCCCACCCAATGCGGTGACGCCGCCGATGATCACGACAGCAATCAGCCCTGCAATCAGGCCATATTCAATCGCGGTGGCGCCGGTCTCATCCTGGGCAAAGTGCTTAACCTGTGCAACCGATTTGTCCGTGACTTGCTTCAAGATTTCAAAAGACATGATTCACCTCGATTCAACTTGGCTTACAACCGGCCGCGCTACCGCCGGCTTGCGTCACCAAAGCACACAAAAAAGACGCTCTACACCACAAACGTCAACGACACTTCCTTAACTTCACGCAGCAACGCGGAACGACTGCATCGCTTCCTGCCCACGCCGACGTCCCGGTCGCCACGATCCGAAAGGTCAGCCCCCCGCCTTCGTGGCTTGGGCCCCAATCGTCGTTGCCACATTCGAGAACATCGTGCCCAGATTGCCACCCAATGTCGTCAGCGCCGCGATGATCGCCACCGCGATCAATCCCGCGATCAACCCATATTCAATCGCCGTGGCGCCCGTTTCGTCCTGCGCAAACGTTTGAATGCGGGATTTCACCAATTGAGAAAGTTCACCGTTCATCATGGCCAACCTTTTAAAAGAGCTTTTTTATCGGATCGTGCATCTGCTCTCAACCAGGCTGTGCTGACGATTAATACAGAGAGCACCAAAGTACACCCCGTTCCAGCCTGATCGAGCCCGTCGACATCATTAACAGAGTGACGTCGCCCACCCTCCACCGACTGCCACACATCGAACCGCTGAAAAAATCAGAAAATCGAGTCCACGACCTTAATTTGCCACACCCCATTCAAGATCGCAACGTTTCTCGCAATGGATTCAACAAAGCAAACGCGCCTTTTACTGTGAATACAACAAAATAACTACGGCATGTGAGGCGATGCCCATCACAATACATCAATCACTCAACATACTGTTTTACAAAGACTTTATTTTATTTAATCGTTCGTTTAATTCAATCGAAAGCTGCATCTTTAAATGACTATTCGTGTAGTCAATATAAAATAAACAGTCGTTTGAATAAAACGGACAAACGATTATAAGCCGGGGTTTGTTTTTCAAAACGCCGCCTCGTTACGACGTCACGTTACATCACTCGTTCAAACGCCCGTAACTAGCCGTTACCGTTACACCACAAATCGCAATTCGATATTTAAAAAAACCTTTCAAGTCCTTTGTTTTTCTTGGCTCCTCGGCTAATCTAAATATGAACAGACGCCTCACCGAAACTGCTGGTATTGGAATTGCATTAGCGGAGATGCGGAAACAACCTCGACGGAGATATACCGTGCTATATCAAGAACGCATCTTTCAAAAGACCCTGCTGGCTACGGCAATATCGGCATTATTGGCGCTTGGCGCCTGCGGCGGGAGTGGCTCCGTCGGCCATGCGTCCAGCGGCAGCGGGACGCAGACGACGGGTACCGGCTCGAGTACCGGCGCAACAGGTACGGGCGCCAACACGCCCGGCAGTGGCGGCGGCGACACCACGACCACGACGGCGACCAACGGCCTTGCTACCGTCGTCAAGACGACCGGCAATATCGTGACAGGCGCTGGCAACACGGTTTCCGCGCTTGGCAGCACGGTGGGTGGCACCGGCCTCGTCGATTCGACGCTCGGTACAACGGGCGTCGATACCGCGACCGGCAATGTGGT